>NZ_SDZL01000010.1 GCF_004210735.1 Brevundimonas sp. | reverse complement strand
ACCACTATGCTGCGCATGGGCCCCCTCCCCCGTGAACGGGGGAGGAGAAGATTACCCCCGCTGGAACGGGTAGAAGTCGCTGCCCAGGTTCAGGATACCGGTCAGTTCGTCAAGGGCACCGCGGGTTTCGTCCAGCAGGGCGGGGTCGGCCAGGTCGTGGGCGGTCAGCGTGTCGCGATACCAGCGGACGGCCCAGACGCTGAGGGCGCCGTGCAGTTCATCGGTCAGGCGCATGGCCGGGTTGGTCGCGGCTTGTTCGGCCTCGGTCAGGACGACCCGCAGGCGCAGGCAGGCGGGGCCGCCGCCGTTGCGCATCGACTGGCGCACATCGACGTATTCGACCCGGCCGATGGGGCCGTTGGAGGCGGCCAGACCCTGCGCCACCGCATGGCTGCGCGGGTTGTCGCGCGTTTCGGTCGGGCAGATCAGGGTCAGGCGTGCGTCGCCGGGCAGCTGCACCAGCATGGAGTTGAACAGGTAGCTGGAGATCGCGTCGGCCAGCGGCAGATCGGTGGACGAGACCTTGATCGGCTGGAGTTCGAACAGATCCTCACAGGCTCCGGCGAGGTAGTCGATCACCGTGTCGGGGTCGTCGAACGACATGTCATGATAGAAAAGGCAGGTCTTGGCGCCCACGCAGACCACATCGTTGTGGAAGACGCCTCCGTTGATCGCATCTATCGATTGGGGCTGGAAGAACCAGCGATCGACGCCGTGGCGACGGGCTATGGCCTGTGATGCTTCCAGTGTCTGACGCGCCGGGAAGGCTCCGGTCCAATGCTCGAAGGCGCCGCGCCCATAGATGAAAAGGTTCATGCCCGGATCGCCATGCTCGGCGCACAGGCGGACGTGGTTGGCGGCGCCCTCGTCGGCCAGATGGGCGACCGACGGCAGGGCGTCGTGGACGGCGAACCGGGCCGGGTCAGGGAACAGGGCGTCCAGCGCGCGCTTGGTCTGCTGATGCTCCAGCGAGCGGTGCAGGTTGGTGACCAGATTGGCGGGGGTGAAATGCACCCGGCCGTCGGCGGCGTCGGCGCTGGGGGTCACGGTCGCGGCGTTGGCGGCCCACATGGGCGAGGCCGAACAGGCGGCGGCGGCGAAGGCCGGAGCGTCGCGCCAGGCGCGCTCAAGCACCGCCTTGTCAGAGCCGGTGAAGCCCAGGCTGCGCAGGAAGGGGATGTTCGGCCGCTCGTGCGGCGGCAGGACGAACTGCGGCAGGCCCAGGTCGGCCAGCCGCTTCATCTTGTCGAGCCCTTGCAGGACGGCAGCGCGCGGGTTCGACGCCTCGCCCTTGTTCAGGCTGGACGCCAGATTGCCGGGGCTGAGCCCGGCGTAGGAGTGCGTCGGCCCGATCAGACCGTCGGCGTTGGCTTCGATGGCGGGGGTCATGGCGCTCAACCTTCTCCCTCCCCTTCATGGGGAGGGTGGTCGCGCAGCGACCGGGTGGGGAGGGCGAGGGAATGCCGGGCGCGGCGGATGATTTGCCTTGCCGCCCCCACCCGGCTTCGCCCTGGCGGGCTCAACCACCCTCCCCATGAAGGGGAGGGAGAGGGGCGTGGGACGCTGTTCACCCCCGCAGCCCCTTGATCTCGCCCTCGATGTTCTGGACTGCGGCGGCCTCGAAGCTGGCGACCGGATAGGCGCAGTAGTCGGCGGCGTAGTAGGCGCTGGGGCGATGGTTGCCGCTGGCGCCCAGGCCGCCGAAGGGCATGTCGCCGGCGGCGCCGGTGGTCGGGCGGTTGAAGTTGACGACGCCCGCGCGGATGCGGCGGATGAAGCGGTCCCAGTTCGCCGGATCGTCGCTGACCAGACCGGCGGACAGGCCGTAGCGGGTGGCGTTGGCGTGCTGGATCGCCTCGTCGAAGCTGGCGACCCGAGTGACCGACAGGAAGGGCGCGAACATCTCCTCGTCCGGCACGTCGACGCCGGTGACGTCGATGATCGCCGGTTTGACGAAGGCGCCGGGCAGATTGTCGACCGGGCCCGAGGCGCGGATGACGCGGGCGCCCGCGTCGATGCGCTGTTGCAGGGCGCCCAGGGCGGCGGCGGCGGCTTTCTCGGAGATCAGCGGGCCGCCGTAGGGCTCGGGATCGTCGTTCCAGCGGCCGAACGTCAGGCGGTCGGACAGGGCGGCGACGGCGTCCACGATGGCGTCGCCCTGGGCGCCTTGCGGCACGATCAGGCGACGGGCGCAGGAGCAGCGCTGGCCGGTGGTGATGAAGGCGGACTGGACCACCAGGCCCGCGACGGCCGCGACATCGGCGGCGTCCCAGACGACCAGCGGATTGTTGCCGCCCAGCTCCAGCGCCAGAATGACGTGCGGATCGTCGGCGAATTTGCGCCGGAAATGGGCCCCCGCCGCGCCCGAGCCGGTGAACATCAGGGCGTCGATCCCGGCGTCCAGCAGGGCCGCGCCCGTGTCGCGCCCGCCCTGGACAAGGTTGAACACGCCGTCGGGCAGGTCGGCGTCGGCGAAGCATTCGGCCATGATCTGGCCGGTCAAGGGTGTCTCTTCCGACGGCTTGAACACGACCGTGTCGCCCGCCAGCAGGGCCGGAACGATGTGGCCGTTGGGCAGGTGGCCGGGGAAGTTGAACGGCCCCAGCACCGCCGCGACGCCGTGCGGCCGGTGGCGCAGCACGGCGCGGCCGAAGGCGGTGTCGTTGGACCGCTCGCCCGTGCGTTCGTCATAGGCGCGGATGGAGATGTCGACCTTGCCGACCATCGAGCCGCCGGCCTCGGCCGTGGTTTCCCACAGGGGCTTGCCGGTTTCGCGGCTGATGACCTGGGCCAGTTCGGGGGCGCGGCGCTTCAGCACGGCCTGATAGCGTTTTACGGCGTCGATCCGGTCCTGACGCGGGCGGTCGGCCCAGTCGGGGAAGGCGGCGCGGGCGCGATCCACCGCGGCTTGGACCTGGGCCGGGGCGGCGGCGTCGCCTTCCCAGACGGTGTCGCCGGTGGCGGGGTCGATGGAGGTGAAGTGGGTCATTCTGTTTCTCCCCTTCTCCCCTTGCGGGAGAAGGTGGTCGCGTCAGCGACCGGATGAGGGGTGGCGGCGACGGCGGGGAAGGTGAGCGTATCGACAGAGTAAAGGGTGGACGGCGCGGCGACACCCCTCATCCGACCTGCTTCGCAGGCCACCTTCTCCCGCAAGGGGAGAAGGAAGTCAGTCACGACTTCACCCGAACCGTCTGGCCCGCCTTGATCTTCAGGGCGTGGGCGACGTCGCGGGTCAGGTGGACGGTGTCGCCGTCGATGGCGACGCGGGCGCGGACGGCGCGGAAATGGGCGACGCTGTCGGTCGAGACCAGCGACGGGAGCTCGGTCTCGATCTCGTCGGCCAGATGGACCGTCAGGGGACGGGCGTCGCGGACGGTGCGGATGTTGTCGCGGCCACAGGCGACTGTCGGCCCGGCGTCGAAGATGTCGATCAGGCCGTTGGGACGGAAGCCCTCGGATTCCAGCAGGGCCATGGCGGGCACGCCCTGGGGGTGAACCTTGCCGATGACGGCGCGAGCGGGTTCGGGCAGCAGTTCGACATAGATCGGGTGGCGCGGCGACAGGTCGAGGATGAACTGCTTGTCCGTCGAACCGGTCATGCGGTCCGCGTCGTCGAACTCCATCGGGAAGAATTTGTGCGCGACGTGGTCCCAGAAGGGGCAGGCGCCGTCGGGGGTGAAGACGCCCCGCAACTCGGCCAGGACATTGTCGGCGAACAGGTCGGGCTGGGCGCCGATCAGCATGTAGCGCGACTGGCTGAGCAGGCGGCCGGCGCCGCCCTTGCGCCGGTCGGCCTTGAGGAACAGGGAGCCGACCTCGGTCCAGCCGGTGCATTCGTTGACCAGCACCAGCGTCTGGTGATCCAGCTTGGCGCCGACCGAGGGCGAGGACTGGGTGTTGTTGACGACCCGGAAGCTGAAGAACGGTCGTTTCAGCCCGACCGCCGCCTTGACCGAGCCGACGCCGTCGACGTCGCCGGTGTCGGTTTCTTCCAGCATCAGGGTGTACCAGCGCTCCTGCGGGGCCAGCTTGCCGTGGAAGCTGTCGCGGCTGACGTCCAGACGGTCGGACAGGACGTCCGGATCCTCGGGCAGGCTGGTGAAGCCGGGGCCGCTGAGGATGGCCAATTCGAGCAGGTGGTCCAGGTCGCCGGGACCGGCGGGGCGTACGACGAGCATGCGGTTACATGGTCTCCAGGCGGAGCTGTTTCAGTTTCAGCGCATCGATCTCGCACGAGGCGATCTTGCACAGGATCAGGGCGGACAGTTGCGCCCGCTCGACGAAGCTGGCGGGCCAGGCGAATTCCTGGTCCGAATGGATGTCGCCGCCGACGACGCCCAGGGTGTCGACGTTGGGCAGGCCCGCGGCGTGCAGGTTGTTGCCCTCGCACACGCCGCCCGACGGCTTCCAGGCGATGGTCTGGCCCAGCAGGTCGCCCGCGTCGCGCACGGCGTGGAACAGGGCGGTCTGGGACGCGTCCATCGGCTTGGGCGCGCGAGTCATGCCGCCGTGCAGGTCCAGCGTCAGGCCGGGCAGGGGCGGTTCGGCGGCGATGGCGCGCACGGTTTCGTCGATCCAGGTCGCGCTCTGGGCGTCGGGGACGCGGACGTTGAAACGGACCACGGCGTTATCGGCCACGACGTTCAGCGGGCCGCCGCCCGAGATCTTGGCCACATTGACGGTGACGCCGTCGCGCGCGCCGTTCAGGGCGTGCAGCCGGGCGGCGATGACGGCGGCGCCGGCGACGGCGTTGGCGCCCTGGTGGAAGGCGCGGCCCGCGTGGGCGGCCTTGCCCGTGACGATCAGGTGGAAGTTTCCGCTGCCCTTGCGCTCGCCCGCCAGGGTGCCGTCCGACAAGGCCGGTTCATAGGTCAGGCCGACATGGCCGCGCGCGCCCAGCTGGGCCAGCAGCGGGGCCGAGGCGGGGGAGCCGATTTCCTCGTCCGGCGACAGCAGCACGGTCCAGCCGAGGCGGTCACGATCCGGGTGGGTCTCGAACGCCTCGAGCGCGGCCAGCATGACGCTGATCCCACCCTTCATGTCGGCGATGCCGGGACCGTTCAGGGCGCCGTCGGGGCGGGTGACGACAGTCTGGAAGGTCGAGGTTTCGGGAAAGACGGTGTCGTAGTGGCCGGTCAGCACAACCTGGATCGGGGCCTGGGGCCGCGCGGTGATCTTCAGCGCGTCGGCATAGGTTTCGGCGATCACCCGGCCGTCGTCGGCGACGGTGCTGGCCCCTTGCGTCGGCACGCGATCGACGGTGGCGCCCGGTAGCGCGCGGGCCGTGGCCTCCAGTGCGTCCAGCACCCGGGCCAGACCGGCGGCGTTGCGACTGCCGGAGTTCAGGTTCGACCAGTCGATCGCGCGCGCGACGATGGCGTCGCCACGGGCCGCGACATGGTCGAGCACGGCCTGATCCTGGGGTTCGATCCGCATGGCCCGGACCCTAGCGGGGCGCGCGGCAAAGGTGAAGGCGAGGCGAATTCTGGCGTGACGGCTTGGGCGCGGCGCGGCGGACGGGATAGACATGCCGCGTCGATCAGGAGTCGCGCATGACCTTTCCCAACCCCTTTGGCCCGGTCGAATCGGTCGAGGCCGCCCGTGGGCGGGCGCGTCTGGCGGCTGTGGGTCTGTGGTTGTGGGCGGCGACGGGGCTGGGGCAGGCTATGCTGATGACGCGCGTTCTGGCGACGCCGGGGGCGGCGGTCGATCCGGCCGTGGGCTTCACCGTCATCTTCGCCGTGCTGGCGGCGTTGCTGGGGCTGGCTCAGTGGCGGAGGCCCAACAGGATCGTGCCGATCTTCGGTCTGGCGTGGATGCTGTACGAATTGTCGTCGTCCGCCGTCGCCCTGATGGTCGGTGCGCCGATCGGGGCGCTGGACCTGCCTGGCTGGATGGAGGGGATCAGCGTCGCGGTGGTGGCGCTGTGCCTGATCCTGCATGTCGCAGCGCTGAAGGGCGCGGCGGCTCTGGCGACGTGGAATACCACTGGAAGTTCCGCCGCACGCCGATAGGTTGGCGCCGGGAGGGCTTTCGATGAACCAGGACTTCGGGCGGTGGCTGCGCGCCGCCAATCCCCTTAACGCGCCGCGCGGCATGGCCGAGGCGCAGCGGGGGGCGCGGTTGGCGGCCGTGGCGCTGCTGCTTCAGACGGTAGGGGGTCTGCCCTTGTCGCTGCACATCATCGCGAATCCGCAGTCGGTCATTCGGCTGATGATGGAGGAGTTCGAGCGCAGCGGTGTGCCGAGCGACACTTCCTACGTCGAAGCGATAGGGCCGATAATATCGGGCGCCTATCTGGTCGCCCTGGTGGTCATGACCGTGATCTATCTGATCCTGGCCAAGGTGCAGTGGCGGAACATGAAGCGGACCATTCCGCTGGTCATGCTGGCGTTTGCGGGGTGGAGTTATTTTTCGGTCCTGTTGCAGCTCGCGACGCGGGGGCGATTGCCCTATGTCGATGCGCCGGTGCTGTACGGTTGGTCGTGGCTGGTGATGACCCTCTGTACGGTCCTGTATGTGGCGGCGTTCCGCAATGCGACCGCCCTTGAGAAGATGAAGCGAGCACCCTGAGCATGACCGTCACCCTGTTCCACAACCCGAAATGCTCGACCTCGCGCAAGGCGCTGGAGCTGTTGCGGGAGCGGGGCGTGGAGCCGGTGGTGGTCGAGTATCTGAAGGCCGGCTGGGACGCGGCGACGCTGGACCGGCTGGCCCAGAGGACGGGCGTCGGCCTGTCCGGGCTTTTGCGGCGGCGCGAGCAGAGGGCGACCGACCTGATCGCCGGGGGGGCGTCAGATCAGGTCATCCGGGCGGCCATGATCGCCGATCCTGTGCTGGTCGAACGCCCGATCGTCGACACGGACAAGGGCGCGCGGATCGGCCGTCCGGTCGAGACTATCCTGGACGTGATCTAGCGAGCACGATTGCGGTCGCGGTTGGCGCGACCGCCGCCCGGCCGTTCGCTTTCGCGGCGCCAGCGGATCGACAGGCTGGTGTCGCCCTGGCCGCCGAATTTCGAGCTGACCGCCAGGTTGCGGCGAACCTGCCATTCGACATTGACGGCGCCGCCGCTTTCGCCGCCGCCGATGACCTCGAGATAGACATTGTCGGTGATGTAGCGGCCGCCGGCGACGGTCAGGCTGGACGCTTCGCCGCCGAAGGACAGGCGGTCCAGACCGGCCAGTTCGCGCAGGTTGCCGATCACGTCGAAGCCGCCGCCGCCCGCCAGTGACGCGACGCCAGACGCCAGCTGCGCCGCCTCGAACGCCGACAGCTGCGAGGCGGAGCGACCGAACAGGACCTGGGACAGGATTTCGTCCTGGGGCAAGGAGGGGGTCGAGGTCAGTTCGATCTTGGGCTCGGCCGCAGTGCCGGTTACGCGGATGGCGGCCGTCAGGGCCGGATCGTCGCGCGTGGCGGTCAGGTTCAGGCGGATCTGCCGTAGATCGGTCGAGAGCGAGACCGAGCCCTGATCGTCGAATACGAACCGCTTGCCCGCGAACTCGTAGTCGCCGCGGATGACGGTGGCGGTTCCGGTCAGCAAGGGCTGGGCGATCGTGCCGCGCACCCGGGCGTTGACGTTCATCTCGACGTTCAGGCCGCGGCCCTGGACGAAGACGTCGCCGCCCGGCGAGCGCAGGGTGATGTCCATGCCGATCTGCGGGCCGCGCGTGCGCTGGACTTCTTCTTCCGGGTCGCCGCCGGGGCGGTTGATCTCGACCACGTCCATGCGGACGATGCCGGTCGAGCCGGGCGGATTGGCCTCGATATGGGCCTCGTCGATGTCGATGCGGCCGGCCAGCTGGATGTTGCCGTCAGCGGCGCGCGTGACGGTCAGCGGGCCCGAGGCGCGGGCGTCAGCGATGTCGTTGTCGATGATGCGGAATTTCTGCAGGTTCAGTTGGAAGCTGGATCCGCTGCCCTGACGCAGGCCCAAGCGGCCGTCGCCGGTCACCTTGCCGCTCTGGCCGTCAGCGGCGTCGAACCGCTCGACCACGGCCTCGGTGTCGTCGAAACGACTGGCCAGGGTCACATCCTGCAGGCGCAGGCCGGTGGCGCTGTCGCGGAAGGAGCCCTGAACCAGATCCAGTCGGCCATTGAGGCGAGGTTCAGCCAGGGTGCCGGCGATGGTGGCGCGGCCGTCGATCTGACCGGCCAGCGAGCGTTCGCCGCCCAGGAACAGGTCCCAGATCGGCTGGACCTGACCCTTGATCGAGACCTCGCCCGACATCGGACGGGTGCGGGCGATGGCCAGACGCAGCGGCGCGGCCGAAGCCTCGACCGGCAGGGTCAGATCGGCCGACGCCTGCACCGCTTCGGAATCGCGGGCGCTGGCCTGAATACGCAGGACGTCGCCTTCCAGCGTGGCGTTGACGGCGCCGTCGACGGCCAAACCGCGCGGGGCGTCAACGCTGCGCACCTGTTGCAGGGTCAGGTTGGCCGAGCCGCTGAGATCGTCGCCTGCGCCGCGCAGTGACACGCGTCCGGTCGCCCGGCCGCGAAGATCGGGCGCCAGCGAGCCCAGATCGACGCCGGTCAGCTGGGCCTCGATCACGGCGGCACGCGCGTCCTGACGCAGCTCGCCCAGCAGGACGCCGCCGCCGACGCCCAGGTCGACCCGCGCCACGCGCTCGTCGCCGTTCAGGGCGATGATGGCCGGGGTGCGGGTGGTGAAGGCGACCTCGCGAACGCGCCCCCCGCCACGCAGGGCGATGCTTTGTGCGCGGCCGTCGCGGGAATAGACGCCCGTGCCGTTGAACTGGACCGGTGTCGCGCCACCCACGTCAGCCGACAGGGTGAAGGGCAGGCGCTCCAGCGTGCCACGCCCGGAAAGGTCCAGCTTGCGAATGACCCAGGTCGAGCCGGCCAGTCGGACGTTCTGGCCGCTGACGTCCAGGATGGCGGTTTCATCGCCCGCGCCCTCGGTCAGGCGCACGCGGCCCTCGGCCGTGCCGGAGGAGAGGAAGGCGCCGGGGCGGGCGGTGAAGGTCAGGTCGGCGCTGGAGGGGAAGCGGTTGGACAGGGCCACGGCGCCGCGCGCGGTCACGCCGCCCGCGTCCAGGTCCACATCGGTCAGCCGCATGCGCGGCCCGCCCAGGAAGAAATTCCCCGAGGCGCGGGCCAGACCATAGTTGGAGGCGCCGCTGAGGGCGATGCGCCCGTCAGAGGCGTCGGCCCCCTTGCGGAAGCTGAGCACCAGATCGGCCTGGGTCATCGTCAACGCCCCGGCGGACAGGGTGTCGAAGGCGGCGCGCAGGTCGATGCGCGGACGCGACAGGGTGCCGGTCAGGGCGCCGTCGCCCTTCATCGCGCCGTCCGCCTCGATCGGGCCGACGGCGAACGGGCCGCGCGCGTTCCAGTTCAGCGCCAGGCGCAGGCGGCCGTCCGTGCCGATGATACCCCTGGCGTGAGCCCCGCCCGAGGCCGCGGTCAGGCGGGCGTCGTTCACCGCGAACTCGCTGCCCTTGAAGCTGCCGGTCAGTTGCAGGCGGGGGGTGCGGCCCAGCAGGCGGTCAGCCTCGTCCTGGCCGATGAACAGGCCCCGTCCGCGGGCGTCATAGGTGATGACCCAAGGCGCGCCCGAACGCGCCCAGCGCGCCTGGATCGGGCCGGAGAACGACCCCTTGCCGCCCTTGAAGATGCGGCCGGCGTCGGTCACAGCGGCCTGACCCCGGAAGGCGAGACCACCGGTCAGCGCGCGAGAGCCCGTCCCCTTTACCGTCAGCCCCTGACCCTGAAGGTCCAGGTTCCGGAACAGGATCACGCCGTCGCCCGAGCGCGCGGCGGTCAGCTGGAGACGCGGTGTGGCGCCGAACAAGCCGCCGATCACGCCGTCGGTCGAACCGCCCGCAGCCCGCAGGTCGGTCTCGATCTCCATGGCGCCGTCATTGACGACGATGCTGACCGGACCGGACAGGCGGGTCGCGCGATAGCTGGCGATGTCGGCGTTCAGGAAGCTGGCGCTGCCGGCCAGCTTCCAGCGTTTGGCGTCGCCGGTGAAGACGCCGGTATAGGCGGCGGGCCCCGCCAGATTCATGTCGATCAGGCGGTGCAGCGAGGGGGTGGTGATCTCCAGCGCGACGCCGTTCGGCGCAGTGCGATCCGAAGTGCGGATCATGCCGCTGGCCGAGGAGGTCAGGTTGTCGGCGGTCAGCACCCAGCCGACGCCGCGATAATCCTTGCGCACCTTGTCCGGAACAGTGGCGAAGCCGAAGCGGGCGGTGCGGCCGACGCGTTCGACGAACGGCTGCAGCAGGTCCGAACCGCTGAAGTCGAAATAGCCCGAGACGCGCGATCCCGCCGGGTCCAGCCGCCCGCGAACAGTGAGCGGGGTGAAGGTTCCGGTGCGGACGACGGCGTTGACCACCTCGTCATTGATGACGGCGCTGGCGAAGAAGGGCTGGTCCGGGGAATAGCCCAGCGCACCGGCGATAGGGCCGCCCTGGGCCTCGTTGGCGCGCAGGTTCAGGCGCAGGTCGTCCAGCGGCCCACCAAAGGTGGCGGCGACGCGCAGGAAGTCGCCCGGCCGGTTCAGGCTGTAGGCGTTGATGCGCGCGTCCTTGAGGCCCGAACGGGGAACCTTGGCCGATCCGTCCAGCTTCCAGCGGCCGTATTCCTTGCTGAAGCCCTCCAGCAGTTCGACGTTGGCGGCGAAGCGGTCGATGTCGATGCTCAGAGGCGACGGTTTGGGCGGCTCGGTCGAGGGCTCGACGTCCGGGCGACGGATCACGCGAATGACGTCGGCGCTGATGTCGGACGCATGGAACCGGCGGGTGACCAGCGGCCAGTAGGACCAGTCGACACGAACATTGCGCGCCTCCAGCCAGACGCCTTTGGCGTCGGTGACGGTGACGCGTTCCAGGGTGAAGTCGTCGAACAGATCGCCGCGCAGGCCCTCGACATTGATATGGCCATAGCGGCCGATCTTCTTGCCCGCGACGAAGCTGGTGATCAGGTCGCGGCCGGGACCGGAGACCAGATACATGCGCCCGCCGATGGCCAGGACCAGCGTCAGGGCGATCAGGGATGCGACCACGATCCCGCCGACGAAGGCGATCAGTTGCAGGCGCGTGCGCTTGCGCCGCTCAAGCTTGGCGGGTGTGTCAGGCGCCGATTCCGGCGGGGATTCGATGGGCGATTCGTCGGTCAAAACGCCTGCCCGATGCTGACATAGACCTGGAACTCGGCGTCACCCTCGCGCTTGTCCAGCGGGATGGCGATGTCGGCCCGGATCGGGCCGAAGGGCAGTTTGTAACGCACGCCGAGACCCGCGCCGTAGCGGACGCGATCAAGGTTGGGCGTTTCCTCGAACCCGACCGAGCCGGCGTCGAGGAAGGCGACGGCGCCGAAGTTGCGGCCGATTTCGCGGCGCAATTCGATCGACGCCTCGACCAGTGACAGGCCGCCGCGCGGGGTGTTGTCAGGCAGGCGCGGGTTGATGCCCTGATACTCATAGCCCCGAACCGAACCGCCGCCGCCGGAATAGAACAGGCGGTCCGACGGCACGGTCAGTTCGTCCCCGCCGACGATGGAGCCGATGCGGACCCGGCCCGCCAGCACAGTGCGGGCGCCCTCCTGCAGCGGCAGATAGGCGGACAGCTGGCTCTCGGCGCGCAGGAAGAAGACCGTATCCTCGCCCGCCACGGCGGTCGGCTGGGCCGACACCGTCAGGCGCCAGCCCTGGGTCGGATTCAGCGGGTCGTTGGAGCGGTCCATATAGGCGCTGCCGCGTCCGGTCAGGATCACCAGATCGCGATCCAGCGTCACGGGCGCCTGGCTGACGGGATCGAAGCGGTTTTCGGTGTACTGGCCCGCGTCCAGACCCACGCCATAGCTGAAGTAGGAGGTGCGACCCAGTCGTTGTTGCAGATCTGCGGCCAGGGCGAGAGCCGACCGCTCGTAGGCGTCGGTGTCTTCGTTCACCAGGGCGGCGGACAGCTTCAGCGTCCGACCCGGACGGCGCCAGTGCGGCAGGCTGAGATCAGCCCCCAGGCGACTGTCGACGCTGGCCAGCCGCGCCTCGTAGCGCAGGGTGTCGGCGCGGCCGAAGCGGTTGTAGTTGGTCCAGATGAAATCGACGCCCGACCCCTCGGACGTGGAGAAGGTGGCCCCCGCCTCGAGAATGCGGCGCGGCCGGTCGGCCAGGGTGACGATGACCGGGCGGTTGCCGTCCTCCAGCGTCTGGTCGGCGGCGGCCAGAGCCACGCCGACGCCGTCATAGACGCCGGTCTCGAGCAGGCGCCGCTCCAGCTCGGCCACCTGTTCGGGATCGTAGCGATCGCCGCTTTCCCACGGAGCCAGTCCCGCGACCCAGTCAGGATTGGTCGGTCCGCGCGTGCGCAGGCGGATGCCGTCCAGCGTCACCAGTCGGCCCGAGGCGATATTGTAGGTCGGCTGGACCGAGAAGGCGGCGTGATCGACCACCACCCGACGCGGCTCCGCGCGGGCGTCGGCATAGCCACGGCGGTTCAGGCCCGACACCAGCCGCCCCTCGGCCGCGATCACATCGACCGCCCGGCCGGGGTCGCCGGGCTTCAGCCCGATTTCCGAAATGGCTGCGGCGGCGGAGACGGAGTCGGGCTCGG
Source organism: Brevundimonas sp. (assembly GCF_004210735.1). Classification (GTDB taxonomy): domain Bacteria; phylum Pseudomonadota; class Alphaproteobacteria; order Caulobacterales; family Caulobacteraceae; genus Brevundimonas. The sequence goes on along the minus strand of NZ_SDZL01000010.1, from coordinate 45,533 downwards.
GTTCAACCCAGCGCACATCGGGCGTGGCCAGCAGGAAACGCTGTCCCGGCGTGACGTTGACGATGGCGACGGGCGTGTCCTCGCCCTCGACCTGATCCTCGATCACGGGCTGATAGTAGCCTTCGGACCGCAGCAGGGCCTCGGCCGCCTCGGCCGCGCCGCGCGCGCGGCGGCGAGCCTCGAACCGGTTGGACGGCGGCGCGTCGACCTCGCCTACGGCGCGTTCCAGCTGGCGGCGCAGTTCGGCGTCGAGCTGACCCCGGATCTGGGCGCGTTGTTCGGCCGACGCGGTCGACGCGATCGCGGCGCACAGCGTCAGTCCAGCTAGAAACAGGCGGGGCCTCGACGTCAAACTCAAACCTTCGTCAGCGGGAACAGGCTGCGGGTACGCGGGTCGGCTCAGTAGAAGAGCGTTTCGCTTTCAGGCTGGACGGTCTGCTCGGACGAGCGCTGGTCAGGCGGCAGGGCCGAAGTGTCGGCGGGCGGCGCATCCGTGACCGCAGGCGCGGCGGCCGGTTCAGCGGAATCCGCGGCGGCGGGGGCTTCGGACTCCAGCGGAGCCGGAGCCGTCTCGGTGTCGTCATAGGGTGCGGGATCTTCGCAGCCGGCGAGCACGGCGGCCGCTCCCAGGGCGAGCGCGAGAAGAAGGCGATTCATAGTGGGTCACTCCCCGGGACTGGGTGGCAAACGTGCCGGTCAGGTCCCTGTTCCATAGCGGTGATTGGATTGCGAAGCCACTGAGTGACGGAACAAGTCTTGACCCGCCGCGCGGGATGCAACAGAAGGCGCGCACCGGCATTTCGGCCTCGTCCTTCGGGACGATACGGCGCGTCCCTAGCTCAGTTGGTTAGAGCACCTGACTTTTAATCAGGGGGTCCTGGGTTCGAGCCCCAGGGGACGTACCATCTCCACCGATGTTATTGGTTTTTTCGTCTCATTTCTGGACAGGCTCGTCGCAAAGCGGTGGTTGGCGAATGCTGTGCATTCTAATCCATGGGTCCTGACGCCACGGAACCAGGCGATGATCCGATCAGAATCGATCGAAGAGACTAAAGCGCTTTCTGGGACGTCCGGCCTTGTCGCTATCCAGCGCTGGGTGACTGCGCCGTTCGAGATTTCGCCGGAACCGCGCGCCGCCCTGCTGCTGTCAGCGGTATTGTGGGTGTTCGTCGCCCTGCTGACCTCGATGCTGAGCGTTCTGGCCGGCTATGCCCGCGCAATCGGCGAGTATGGAACTATTGCTTTTGGCTTGGTGACGGGCGTTGCCGTGGCCGGCGCCTTGTTCGTTATTTTCAGGGCGATGGCGAGGCGGCCCGCATGGCTGGCCATGGTTGGCATCATATCGGCAGTGATCGCGGCAGGCATCATACAGATGGTCGCGGACTACAGCGGCCAGTTCGTCATTCACGCCTTCACACCCACCACCATGCCCGACTACTCGCCGCCTTCATTGGCAAAGGTCGCGCTGGTCTACATGAGCATCTACGCGACCAATGCCGCACTCTTCTGGGTGACTTTCGCGAACCGGCGAGTGCGAGAACAGCATCTCCTGCTGGTCGAAGGCGAAACGGCGGCGTTGCGATCGGAGCTGAGGGTGCTGCGTTTGCAGTTAAATCCGCATTTCATGTTCAACGCCCTGTCTGCGCTGTCCTCTCTGATTCTGTCGGGACGGAACGCCGACGCAGACCGGATGACCCAGAATCTATCGGAGTTCCTGCGAGCGACGATCGATATAGATGCAGGGCAGGACGTATCCCTGGCCGAGGAGTTGTCGATTCTGGACGCCTATCTGGCGGTTGAAAGCGTTCGCTTCGGTGACAAGCTGATCCTGGATGTCGATTGCGCACCGGAGGTGGCGGGCGCGATGGTTCCCAATCTGCTACTCCAGCCGCTGGTCGAGAATGCGATGAAATACGCGGTCCAACCGTCGATGGGGCCGGTAAGCGTGCGTATCATCGCTCGTCGCAAAGTGGATCGTCTGATCCTGAGCGTGGTCGATGGCGGCGCTATCCTGCCACGGTCGGGCGCCTTGCCCAGGCCCGGCGCAGGCGTGGGGCTGAACGCCGTCCGTGCGCGCGTGGCCCTTCGTTTCGGCGAAACAGCGGCCTTTGTGGCAGGACCTGCAGGCGCGGGTTTTCGCGCCGAGATTGATATTCCGTTGATCCTGGCTGACGGAATCTGAACAAACGGTCATCCGCAAGTCTGCGATGCAGCATTGCCATTGAGCAAACGGCGGGTAACGATAGAGCCGAGCTGCTGAACGGGGGCGTAAGGACGTATGAGCCTGCGGGTGCTTATCGCAGATGACGAGCCGGTCTCGTTGGAACGCCTGCGTCTGTCGCTGGCGGCCTTCAGCGATATCGAGATCGTGGGCTCCGCCACCAATGGCGAGGAGGCGATGAGCCTCGCCGAATGCACGCCGGCTGATCTGTTGCTGCTGGACATCCAGATGCCGGGCCGCACCGGCCTTGAGATCGCCCGCGAATTGCAGGGCCCGAACGCGCCGGAAGTCATCTTCGTCACAGCCTTCGCCGACTTCGCGACTGAGGCCTTTGAGGTTGATGCGGCAGACTATCTGTTGAAGCCCGTCAAACAGGATCGTCTCGAAGAAGCGATCCAGCGCGCTCGACGTCGCCGGTCACCCACAGGCGGGGCGGGTACAGTCAGCGCGACCCAAACCGTTCGGCCGCCGGTTGAAACCGGTTACGAGCATGAGTTCTGGATTCGCAAGCGGGACGGTTTCCTGCGGGTGCCTGTCGATCAGATCTTGCGGATTGAGGCGGCGCGCGACTACGCCTTGCTGCACACCGACACCAACAGCCACATCCTGCGCATCACCATGGCTGAGCTGGAACGGCGGCTAAATCCCGAAAACCTGCTGCGCGTCCATCGGTCCGCCTTTGTCCGTCCCGATACGGTGGCGCGGATCGAGCGTAACGACAGCGGCGTTACGCGCCTGCATTCGCACGACGGCGCCATGATCGAGGTCGGCCCCAGCTACGCCAAGCGGGTCGCGTCGGCCTTGGGCGTGCCGTTGGAAAGCGCCAAGACCTGAGACGAAGCGTGACAGTTTCCTTGTCGCAAGCAGGGTAGCGCTGGTCGCAAACCGTTGGCGGCGAAGGCGGCTGAAGGACGATGGAGACGGTCAGTCCATCACAAGGTCCTGACCATGAAAGCCTTCGCCAACCCTATCGCCCTGATCCTCGCCACGGCTGTCGTTTCGGCGCCCTTCGCCGCCGCCGCCCAGTCCTATGCCGTGGTTCGTCCCGGTGACAACGAGGCGACCTGCGAAGCCCTGGCCACCGAGATCAACACTCTGACCGCCGAGGTCGAGCGCCAGCAGCAGCAGGCGCAACGCAGCGCCCAGACGCGCCAGACGGCGGGCCGAGTGGGACGGGGCTTGCTGTCGGGCCTGGCCCGTAGCGCCGGCAGCCTGGCCTACGGCGGATCGCTGGAGAACGCCGGCGCGGCGGTCGCGGCCAACGCCGCCAGCAGCGTGGCGAACGAGATCGCGACCGGCGGGGGCGGCGCGCCGGCCCCTCAGGTCGAGCCGGTGAATACGCCCCAGACGCAGCGTCTGGATCACCTTCAGAGGATTTCTGCGGTTCGCCCGTGCTGATCCATAGCCGCGATCTTTGAGGCGCGACGCTGACGTGGTTTAAGGCGACGGATGAGCCGCCGTCGCCTTTTCCCGTCTGTCCTTCTGACCCTTGTGGCCGGCTTGGCCGGTTGCAACGCCGCCCGTTCGGCGGGCGAAAGCGTGCAGACCGTGGCGGCCGGCGCGGGGGCGGCGGCGACCGCACCGCTGGACGATTTCAATCTGCGGCGTCAGCAGATTCCGACCGTGCTGCTGCAGGCCGAAGCCAATCCCTATGACCTGCGCAACCTGAACCAGTGTTCCACCATCGGGGCCGAGGTGGCGCGTCTGAACGAGGCGCTGGGTCCCGACACGGACGAGCCGCCGGCCCAGGACGGCTCTTACCTCAGCGAACGGGCGGCCGATGCGGCGGCCAAGGCGGCGCTGGACGCCATTCGCGACACGACCACCGACTTCATTCCCGGCCGCACCTGGATTCGCCGCCTGTCGGGCGCGGACCAGCACAGCAAACATGTACAGGCGGCGATCCAGGCGGGGCGGATGCGCCGCGCCTTCCTGAAGGGGATCGGCATGCAGCGGAACTGCGCCCCACCGGCCGCCCCGGGCTGGTACCGGCCGCGCGGGATCAACTGGCCCTCGCCGCGCTGAGGCGAGTCAGACCTTCAGGTGGCGGGTGCGGAAGTCGCGCCGGAATTGCTCGAACCGGCCCTCGCTGATCGCCTCACGCATGGCCGCCGTCAGGGCCTGGAAGAAGGCGATGTTGTGCCAGCTCAGCAGGATCTTTCCCAGAATCTCATCGGCGCGGATCAGGTGATGCAGATAGGCCTTTGAATAGTCCTGTGACGCCGGGCAGGGGACGCCGGGATCAAGAGGATCCTGATCCTCGGCGAAGCGGGCGTTCTTGATGTTGATCGGCCCGTCCCAGGTCCAGGCCTGACCATGGCGCCCGGCGCGGGTCGGCAGGACGCAATCGAACATATCGACGCCGCGATACACCGCCTCAACCAGGTCGATGGGCTTGCCCACGCCCATCAGATAGCGCGGGCGGTCCTTGGGCAGAAACTCGGGCGCATAGTCCAGCACCTCGCACATCGCCTCGTGACCCTCGCCGACGGCCAGGCCGCCGATGGCGTAGCCGTCGAAGCCGATCTCTTGCAGCCGGTCCGAGCTTTCGCGGCGCAGGTTTTCATAGGTCGAACCCTGCTGGATGCCGAACAGGGCCTGCGTGTCGCGCGTGCCGAAGGCGTTTTTCGAGCGCACGGCCCAGCGGGCGGACAGTTCCATCCCCTCTCGGGCGCGCTTTTCCTCGGCGGGCCAGGCGACGCATTCGTCCAGTTGCATGACGATGTCCGAGCCCAGGCGGTCGGCCTGGATTTCGATCGACCGTTCCGGCGTCAGGACGTGTTTGGAGCCGTCGATATGGCTGGAGAAGGTCACGGCCTCCTCGGTCAGTTTCGAAATGCCCGACAGGGACATGACCTGGAAGCCGCCCGAGTCGGTCAGGATCGGCTTGTCCCAGCGCATGAAATTGTGCAGGCCGCCCAGGCGCTGCATCCGCTCCGGGCCGGGACGCAGCATCAGGTGATAGGTGTTGCCCAGCAGGATGTCGGCCCCGGTCTGTTTCACCTGATCGACCGTCATCGCCTTGACCGTCGCGGCGGTGCCGACCGGCATGAAGGCGGGGGTGCGGATGTCGCCGCGCGCGGTCTTCAGCACACCTGTGCGGGCGCGGCCTTCGGTGGCGGAAATCTGGAACGGGAAGGGCATCAGTGGATCAGGGTCTCGAGGCGCGCCGCCCGCTCCAGGTCCTTGGGGCGGCCGAACAGGCGGCAGGTGGCGATCTGTTCGCCGATGGTCGGGATGAAGACGACGGCGCCGTCCACATCGACCGGCATGCGGGTGTGGAAGCCGACGCGCGCCCAGTCGCCGCCGTCGCGCACATCCATCTCGGCCATGACGTCGATGGGAACGGGCGTGGTCAGGATCTGGCCGAACACCTGCGAGCGGAACAGGCCCTCGCCGGGATCTTCCGACAGCCGGCCGTGCAGCGCCTCGATCAGGGCGCGGGCGTCGCGGGGGCTGGCCAGGATATCGACATCGGGGACGTGCAGATCTTCGAGCCCCGCCAGCGCCATGGCCGCACCGCCATAGATCCACCACGGGTCCTGCAGATCGCTCGCTGCCGAGGCGACGATGTCCAGGGTGGCGATCAGCTGGTCAGGCAGGTGGTGGGTCATCCCTCGCTCCGGAACAGCAGGCTGCCGTCGCCATAGGAATAGAAGCGATAGCCGTTGTCGATGGCGTGGGCGTAGGCGGCCTTCATCGTCTCCAGCCCGGCGAAGGCGCTGACCAGCATGAACAGGGTCGATTTCGGCAGGTGGAAGTTCGTCATCAGCACGTCGACGGCGCGGAAGCGGTAGCCAGGGGTGATGAAGATGGCGGTGTCGCCGTGGAAGGGGCGCACGACGCCGTCCGGGCCCGTCGCGCTTTCCAGCAGGCGCAGCGAGGTGGTGCCGACGCAGACGATGCGGCCGCCGGCGGCGTGGACGGCGTTCAGGGCGTCAGCGGTCGCCTGCGAGACCTCGCCCCATTCGCTGTGCATCCTGTGGTCGGCGGTGTCGTCCGCCTTGACCGGCAGGAAGGTGCCGGCGCCGACGTGCAGGGTCACGGCATGGGTAGTGACGCCGCGCGCGCGGATCGCCTCCAGCAGGGCCGGGGTGAAATGCAGGCCCGCCGTGGGCGCGGCGACCGAGCCATCATGCTCGGCGAAGACGGTCTGATAGTCGCGCAGGTCGCGGTCGTCCTCGGCCCGTTTGGCGGCGATATAGGGGGGCAGGGGCATGACCCCGACGTCGCGAATCGCGTCGTCCAGCGCCGGCCCGGCCAGGTCGAAGCGCAGGGTGATCAGCCCGTCCTCGCCCTTGGCTTCGACCGTGGCGTCCAGACGGCCCAGGTCGCAGGCGGCGTCGCCGTGGGCGCCGAAGCGGATGCGGTCGCCGGGCTTGATGCGCTTGCCCGGCTTCATGAAGGCGGACCAGACGTCGGGCGCGTCGCGGTGATGCAGGGTGGCCTCAACCTCGACGGTCAGGGTTTCGCCGTCGGGCCCGACACGCTGGCGCATGCCGGACAGGCGCGCGGGGATCACGCGGGTGTCGTTGAACACCAGGGCGTCGCCGGGGTGCAGGAAGTCGGGCAGGTCGCGGATGGCCCGGTCCTGCAGCGCGCCGTCGGCGACCACCAGCAGGCGTGCGGAATCGCGCGGATCGGCGGGGCGCAGGGCGATGCGCTCTTCCGGCAGGTCGAAATCGAAATCGGCGGTCTTCATGAAGCGCGGCAAAGGCCATGGGCGGGCGCGGGGGTCAAGCGCCGCGCCACGAACTGAACCTCTGTGCGGCGGCGGAGTTGAGGCGGGATGACACATCTGGCCCTGCTTCCTTCCGCTCTTATCGGCGCTGTCGCCAGCGCCCGGTCCATGACGCCGATGGCGGCCATCGCCACGGCGCGGCTGGCCGGGCGGCGGACGCCGGGGAAGCTGGTCCTGCTGGATCATCCGCTATTCAAGGCCGGCGCCCTGGCGATGGGGGCGGGCGAACTGTTCGGCGACAAGATGAAGTCCGCGCCGGATCGCACCGTGTTCCTGGGCCTGCTGGCGCGGGTGGCGAGCGCGGGCATCGCCGGCGCGGCCCTGGCGCCGCATGGGCGTGAACGGGCGGGCGCCGCCATGGCGGTCGGGACCGCCGTGCCGCTGGCCTATCTGACCCTGGCGGGCCGCAAGAAGGCCATGCGGCGGATCGGCCAGACCAAAAGCGGGCTGATCGAGGACGCTCTGATCGTCGCGGCCGGGGCCGCGGTCGTCAGCCGGGCGGTGCGCCGGCGAGGCTGACCGCCCTGCCGACCGCGCTGGCCGGATCGACGCCGCCTTCCGGCCAGTCGGATGGCAGCAGCGGTGGCTGAGCCATGAAGCGCGGCGCGACGCCCCGATGTGGCTGGGCCGCATGCACCAGGAAGGGGTGGCACAGATAGACCGTCCCCGCCGGGCCGGTCGCCAGCGCCTGTGGGCGATCCCCGCTGCCGCCGAAGTCGTCGGCCACCAGTTCCGCCAGCGTCATGCCGTCTTCGCCGCGCGTGGCGAGGCTGCGCGCCACGTCCCGGTGAGAGCCGATGCGAATGCGCGTGGGGGCGTCGTCGTCACCGATATCGGAAAACAGGAACAGCATCAGCAAGGCTCGGCCCCTGGACCGCGCATTGGCCCGCCACTGCATGAAATCGGGATCGTCTCCGAAACTGACGTCGATATGCCAGCCGGTGTCGCCGGGATCGTCAGGCGAGGGGAAGCGCACCGGAAACGTGCCCATGGCCTTGGGCGCGCGCCAGCGATCCTGACCGACCAACTGATCATAGGCGGCGTGAAGCGTCGGCGTATTGGCGGCCGCGACGAACGGCGGCTGGGCGTACATGCCCAGGCGGATCACAGGCTGAATCCAACTGGCGGGATCGTCTGCGGTCACAGGCAGGTCGCGCCAGAGCATTTCGCGCGCCTGGGCGGCGAGTTCAGGGCTGAAGGCCGCGTCGATGCGAACGAAGCCGTCGCGGACGAAATGGTCGATCTGGGCGGGCGCAAGCCCCCCGGCAGGGTGGAAAGAGGTCATGTTAAACTCGCAAGATCATGGGCCGGGCCGCGCGGCCCGGTCGAAGGTGAAGGAACCGCCAGGCGGTGCGTCTTCAGACCAGCGTGAAGCCGGCGGCGATCGTGCGAATGAACATCGTCATGGCGCGCAGCATGACGGCCTATACTGGCGGCTTCAAGGCTTGATCGTTGACCCCGCGCGCGCGACAGGCCAAAGCCCATCTCATGTTCCAGAACCTTGAAGCCCTGTCCCGCGAGGCCCGGTCGTGGCCGTTTGAGCAAGCCCGCAACCTGCTGGCTCATCTGCTCAAACATCGGCTGGAGACGGACGCCGAGCGTGATCTGGCGGCGACCCTGATCGGGGCGAACAAGGCGGACGAGGCGTTGGCGACCTTCCCGGCGCTGGCGCGGCCGGTGATTTTCGAGACCGGTTATGGCCCGTCGGGCCTGCCGCACATGGGCACGTTCGGCGAAGTCGCGCGCACGACCATGGTGCGTAACGCCTTCCGCGCCCTGACCGGCGACCATTGGGCCACGCGGCTGATCGCCTTCAGCGACGATATGGACGGGCTGCGCAAGGTTCCCGAGGGCATTCCGAACAAGGAAATGCTGATCGAGGATCTGCACAAGCCGCTGACGCAGGTGCGCGATCCGTTCGGCACGCATGACAGTTTCGCCGCGCACAACAACGCCCGGCTGCGCGCCTTCCTGGACAGTTTCGGCTTTGACTACGAGTTCATGAGCTCGACCGAGACCTATCGGTCCGGCCGGTTCGACGCGACGCTGCTGACCCTGCTGGAGCGGTTCGACAAGGTCCAGGCGATCATGCTGCCGACCCTGGGCGAGGAACGGCGCGCGACCTATTCGCCGTTCCTGCCGATCAGCCCCATTACCGGCCATGTGCTGCAGGTGCCGACGCTGGAGCGGAACGTCGAGAAGGGCACGATCACCTTTGACGATCCCGAAGGCGGGCGCACCGAGGTTCCGGTCACCGGCGGCCATGTGAAGCTGCAGTGGAAGCCCGACTGGGCCATGCGCTGGACCGCACTGGGCGTCGATTACGAGATGGCGGGCAAGGACCTGATCGAGTCGGTGCGCGAGTCGTCCAAGGTGTGCCGCGCCCTGGGCGGCGTGCCGCCGGAAGGCTTCAACTACGAGCTCTTCCTGGATGTTGAGGGCAAGAAGATCTCCAAGTCCAAGGGCAATGGCCTGACGATGGACGAGTGGCTGCGCTATGGCACGCCCGAGAGCCTGTCCTGGTACATGTTCCAGTCGCCGAAATCGGCCAAGAGCCTGCATTTCAACGTCATTCCGCGCGCGACGGACGACTATCTGCAGTTCATCGACGCCTATCTGGCGCAAGAGCCGGCCAAGCAGATCGACAATCCGGTGTGGCACATCCACGGCGGCAATCCGCCGTCGAGGGTATCGCCGGTGTCGTTCGCCCTGCTGCTGAACCTGGTGGGTGTGGCCAACGCCTCGACCAAGGAACAGCTGTGGGCCTATTTCGCCCGCTATCTGCCCGAGGCGACGCCGCAGAACGAGCCGGTGCTGGACCGGCTGATGACCTATGCGCTGAACTACTACGAAGACTTCGTGAAGCCCTCGAAGGCCTATCGCCTGCCGGATGAGCGGGAAAAGGCGGCGCTGCTGGATCTGGCCGGGCGGCTGAAGGCCCTTCCGCAGGACACCACCGACGGTGAGGCGATCCAGAACGAGGTCTACGCCGTGGGCAAGGATCACGGGTTCGAGCCGCTGCGGGCGTGGTTCGGGGCGCTGTATGAAGTGCTGCTGGGCGCCAGTCAGGGGCCGCGCTTCGGCTCATTCGCGGCCATCTATGGTCTGCCGCAAACGGTTCAGTTGATCGAAGACGGCGCGAACGGCGTTCTTGCGTCAACGTAAATGAACTGAAAATAACGGCGAGGCTCCGGGAGCCTTCAGGTGCGGCGACGCATTCTCCTGCCCATCGACCACCGATGACAGGAGCTTAAGTCATGCCGAAGTCCATCAACGCCGCCGTCGCCGGCGCCGCCATGATCGCCGCCCTCGCCGCAGGGGCCGTCCCCATGGCTGCCAGCGCCGCCCCGCTGCAGGTGAACGGCGTCACCAACTGCGACGCCCCCGGCGGCCGCCAGCAAGCCGGCGCCCTGCTGGGCGCGGTGGTCGGCGGCCTGGCCGGCAGCCAGATCTCCAAGAACGAGCGCGCCCTGGGCGCCGTGGTCGGCGCCGGCGCGGGCGCCGCGGCCGGATCGTACATCGGCTGTAACCAGCAACGCGCCCGCTACAACAACGCCGCCGCGCACGGCTATCGCGCTGCGACCAATCTGAGGGTTCGTTCGGGTCCGTCCACGCAATATGCGCAGGTCGGCAGCCTGTCGGCCGGCCAGACCGTCCAGGTCGATTCGGCCCAGGGTGACTGGGTCCGCCTGGCGGGCGGTGGCTGGGTCAACGGCCGTTACCTGGCCGCCTACTGATCCCGCACTGAACGCGTGACCATGGAAGCCGTCCTTCGGGGCGGCTTCTTTCTTGTGGCGCTACGCTCGCGAATGCGGCCGTTCACTGCTTGAGCGGGTCTGCCTATTGGCTGACCCACAGGATACGGCCCATCCACAGCACGTCGCGGCGCGGGATGGCGCGGGGCTCATAGGCGGGATTGATCGACGACAGGGTGACGGCGCGGGCGGTCAGGGCCGCCACCTCCTTGGCCAGGGTCTCGCCGCCGGTGGTGCGAACCACGACGCGGTCACCCTTGCGGATATCGGTCGCCTCGCGATCGACGATCACCTTGTCACCCTCGCGATACAGGGGGACCATGGAATCGCCGGTGATGCGCAGGCTCAGCAGGCTGTCGCGGGGGCGGGGCAGGTCGGTCTGCTCCCACGCCTCGCCGATGGGCAGGCCGGCGTCGTCAAAGAAACCGGCTTCGCCCGCCTGAGCCAAACCCAGGAGGGGGATGGAGGCTGCGGGCTCGGGCGCGTCATCGGCCAGGGCCGCGAACTCGCCCAACGACAGGCCGGTGGCCGTCAGGATGCGGGTCAGGCTTTCGGTCGAGGGCCAGCGCGGGCGCGGCGGATCGCCGGGGCCAAAGCGTTTGGAGGGGTTGAAGCTGGTGGCGTCCAGTCCCGCGCGGCGCGCCAGGGCGGACGGACTGAGCCCCTCGCGACGGGCCAGGCCGTCGATCGCCTTCCAGAGTTGGGAATGGGACAGGGGCAAGGGTGCGACCTATGATTCGGCCGTACTCTAGACTGGATGACGCGATATAGGAATATCCGCCTATTCGATCCCGGCGGCGCGACGTTCCTGCCAGGCCCAGAAGGTGCCTGCGGCCAGAGTGAGCAGGATGCCGTAGCTGGCCAGATTCATGACGGCATAGAAGGACGCCAGCGAGGCCCGCACCTCGATCAGGCCGAGGATGTGGCTGGAGACTGTCAGGAGTTGCAGGCCGCTGGCCCAGATGGGCCAGGCGCGTCGCGACTTCCAAGCCAGACCGATGAAGACCAGCAAGGTAATGACGTCAATCGCGAACAGACCCAGCGGGATCGAATACAGATTGCTGTCGTTCTGGATCAGCAGGGTCGCCAGCCACGCGATCAGATAGGCCCCCGCGCCGAGGCGTTCAGGCTCGTCACCCTTGAGCATGGCGAAAGCGCACACGCTCACCATGAGGACGGCGCCCACCTGCCCCGCGAGGGTGTCGATCATGAAAACGCCCCTATGCCAGTAACGACATAGGGGCGATCTTGTATTGAATTGTAGCCAACCGGGAACCCCTAGTCGGCAACATTACCGCGAATTCAGGCCACGCGGCGCTGTTCGGTCGGGCCGTCGCTCACGCCCGAGGTCCACCAGTCGTCCGGCTTGTTGACCGGACCGGCGGCGTAGACGCCGTAGCCGAGGCGACGGTGGTCTTTCTGCATTTCAGCGTGGCAGGCGATCATCGCTTCACGGGCGACGGCCAGGGCGGCGATCGCTTCCATGGCCTTGGTCTGCGAACCGGCCGCAGCGACCGGCGACAGCGACAGGGCGGTGCGGGCGCCGATCATGGCCTGCACAAGCGTGGTGGCCTGGGTGATGGCCGCGTCGATGGCTTTTTCCGAAGCGTGCAGTTCGTTTGCGACGCCGGCGACAACCTGAGTTCTGTCCATGTATCCCTCCCAAAAAGAAAGTAAACGAGGACTTAACACAAGCTAAGTTGCGTCGGTAGGGTTTTGTTTACCCTGTTGTCAGTCCTGCGATGGAATCTCGACGAACTCAGCCGAGGTCACACCAAAGGGCGGCTCTTGATCAGGTTTGTCGGTGGGCCCGGCGGCCAGGTCAGGCAGCCCCATGCGGCGCGCCAGCACGGCCAGGGTGTTGTGGGTGTGGACCAGATGGCCGCGAGCGTGGATCAGGGCGTTTACGGCATCCGCAACGCCTTCAAAGGCGCGCTGACCAGTAACCGCAGACAGGTGGGCCTCGATCCGCGCCTGAGGCAGCATTGAAGCGAGGGCCGCGGTCTCCGCGATGGCGACGTCGACCGCCATTTCCGCCGCATGGAGGCGGATCGCCAGGCGTTCGCCCACGGTCTGTCGTTCGATGGTCAAAGGGCGCCCCTTCAAAGATGAATTAAGCTTCACCCTGAATAGCAACCATGAGTATTATTTAACCGCAACCATTAGCTGTCTTCCGCCAACAGGAAATGCGCAGTCAGGGACGCGATGGGATTGGCGGGATCGTCCTGCCAGGCCTCGGCCAGGACGTGGGCGACGCGCCGACCGGCCTTGCCGATACGAGCGCGGGCGCGGACTTCGACCGGACGGCCAGACCGCAGATAGGCCACGCTGACGTTGATCGGCCGCGGCTGGCGCAGTCGTGGATAGGCCAGCGCCACCTGGGCGACGGCGGTCAACTCCAGCAGGGCGGCGGTCGATCCGCCGTGAAGCGCGGGCAACATCGGATTGCCGATCAACTTTTCCGCGTATGGCATGATGACGGTCAGGCCATCGTCTTCCTGAAGGGTCTGAAGCCCCAGGAACCGGGCATAGGGAATGCGGTGCAGCAGGTCGGTCATGCGGCGTCGCCCCGCGGCTTCAGATTGGCGCCCATGCGTCGCCCGCCGTCGGATTCGACCATATAGGCTGACTGGGCGGCCGCGACCGGATCGTCGGGCGTATCCTCGAATGCCCAGGCGCGAACGAAGGCGACCGAAGAGGTCAGGCGATAGCAGCGCGCCTCGGCGATCAGGTCGCGTCCGGGCGCCGCCGCGCGCATATAGTCGACCCGTAAATCCAGTGTGGCGACAGGTTTGAAGCCGCCCAGCGCGACCCAAACGGCCAGCCCGCCGACGTGATCCAGCAAGGTGCTGACCAGGCCACCGGCCAGAACGCCCGTGTCGGGATCGCCGACCAGATCGGCGCGATACGGCACGCGGATGCGGACGCGATCCCCCTCCAGCCCCTCATAGGCGAAGCCCAGGGCGTGGGTGTGGGCGGCGCCGGACGCCAGTTGCGGCAGCAGGGTGGTCAGGAACGAATCCGTCATGCGAACGTCCTTATCGAGCGCCGCGTCGCGCAGGCAAGATCGGCGGCCCTCACAGGCATGACAGACTCCGAATGATGCGTCCCGAAGATCTGCTGCGTCCGACGCCCAACGGGTTGTATTGCCCGCCGGGGGATTTCTATGTCGATCCGGTGCGGCCGGTGGATCGGGCGGTGGTGACGCACGGCCATTCGGACCATGCGCGGGCCGGCCACGGCGCGGTGCTGGCCACGCCCCAGACCCTGTCGATCATGGCCGAGCGGTATGGCCAGGATTTCGCGGGGCGGCGCCAGGCAGTGGCCTATGACGAGACGGCCTCGCACAACGGGGTCGAGGTGACGCTGGTCCCGGCCGGCCATGTGCTGGGGTCGGCGCAGGCGGTGATCCACCGCAACGGCCTGACTATGGTGGTGTCGGGCGATTACAAGCGGCGGCGCGATCCCACCTGCGCGCCGTTCGAGCCGGTCCCGTGCCATGTCTTCATCTCCGAGGCGACGTTCGGCCTGCCGGTCTTCACCCATCCGCCGGATACGGAGGAGATCGGGCGGTTGATCCATTCGCTGTCGCAGTTTCCGGGGCGGGCGCATCTGGTCGGGGCCTATGCGCTGGGCAAGGCGCAGCGCGTGATCCGGCTGCTGCGCGAGGCGGGGTGGGACCGGACGATCTATTATCATGGCGCCTTGGAGCGGCTGAACCGCCTGTATGAGCGTGAGGGGATCGAACTGGGGCCGCTGGCGCCCGCCACAGGGTTGGGCAAGGACGCTCTCGGTGGAGAGGTAGTGATCGCGCCGCCGTCGGCGATCCAGGATCGGTGGGCCCGGCGGTTCGCCGATCCGGTCACGGCCTTTGCGTCCGGCTGGATGGGTGTGAGGGCGCGCGCACGGCAAAGAGGCGTGGAACTGCCGCTGGTGCTGTCGGACCACGCGGACTGGAACGAGCTGACAGCGACCTTCCTGGAGTTGAAGCCGGAAGAGGTGTGGATCACCCACGGCCGCGAGGAAGGGTTGCTGCGGTGGGCAGAGTTGAATCGTCAGAAGGCGCGCGCCCTGCGTCTCGTCGGTTATGACGAGGAGGATGAAGAAGCCCCGGCGGGCGGGCCGGACTGAGGCGGGGCAGACGCCTCAGGCGGCCGAGCGTCGGGACGATCGTGACGTCCCCTTGGCGGAGGCCGTCTCGACCTCGGGCGTCAGCGCGGCGTTCATGGCCATGCGCAGGCGCTCGGGCTTGATCGGCTTTTCAACCACGGCGGCCATGCCGATGGACAGGTAACGCTTGGCGTCTTCCGGGTCGGCATTGGCGGTCAGGGCGATGATCGGGATGTTGCGGACCGGGCCGTCCAGGGCGCGGATGGCCTCGGTCGCCTGGACGCCGTCCATGCGCGGCATCTTGATGTCCATCAGGATCAGGTCGAAGGCCCGGTTCTGGACCGCCTCGACCGCTTCCAGCCCGTCTTCGGCGGTTTCAGAGGTGCAGCCGAACATTTCGCACAGGGCCTGGGCGACCACGCGGTTGGTGGCGTTGTCATCGACGATCAGGATGTGCGGATTGGCCTGAAGCTCGAAATCGGACAGGTCCGAGACGTTCGAGGCGGCTTCTTCCTCGACAACGGCGCGCCGGGCGACCACGTCAAAGGCGAAGGTGGCGCCGCGTCCGGCGTTGTTCTCTGCCCAGATGCGACCATCCATGCGGTCGACGATTTGACGGCAGATGGACAGGCCCAGGCCGGCGCCATCAGGGCCGGAGCCGTGGACGAAGGGTTCGAAGATGACATCGACGCGCGAGGGATCGACGCCGGGGCCGTCGTCGCGGACGCGGGCCTCCATGCGGACCTTGTCACCTTCGACCCGGGCTTTCAGTCGGGCCTCGACGACGCCGTTGCGGGCGTATTTCAGGGCGTTGCCGATCAGGTTGTTGAAGACCTGTTTGACACGCACCCCGTCGATGACGGCGGCCAGTTCGGTGTCGCCTTCATAGCCGATCAGCAGGGTGACGTTGTCCTGCGACGCGCGGGGCTCCCACAGGGCCTGGACGTCGTCCATCATGGCGCGCAGCGGCGTGGGCTCGGCGTTCAGCTCAAGCTCTCCGGCCTCGGCGCGCGACAGGTCCAGCGCGTCCTGCAGGATGCGGATCAGGGTTTCGGAGCTATCGACGATGGTCTGGACGTGGGCCTGGGCCGCTTGGTTCAGGGGCTGGCGGCGCAGCAGTTCGGCGACGGCCAGGACGCCGTTCATCGGCGTACGCAATTCGTGGCTCATGATGGCCAGGAACTGGCTTTTGGCGCGGGCGGCGGCCAGGGCCTGGGTGCGGGTGTCGCTGAGGGTGCGCGCCTGCTCCTGCATTTCCTCGTTCTGCTGGCGCTGCAGATCGTTGACGGCCTTGAGCAGGGCGACGGCGGTGCCGACGCCGGCATAGGCGCCTTTTCGCGTGACGATGAAGCCACGCAGCAGGGCCCCGGGGCCGCTCTTCATCAGGCTGTCGCAGAAGGCGTCGATCCGCATGGTGGATTCCACCACCGGCGGCTCGGGATCCATGACGTGGACGATGGGGCGGTTGAAATAGCGGGCGTGGCCAAAGGGGCCGGCGATCTTGAGCAGGAAGTCGTTGCGCTCGATCAGCCCGACCGGACGATCACCCTCCAGCACGGGGATGACGAAGGTGTCGGGTTCGGCCTCGAACCGGGCGAACACGTCCGATCCCAGGGCGTCGGGTGGAACGGCTTCTGCGCGTTCGGTCAATACTTCGATCGTCGGCATGCCGGCCGATACTCCTTGCGACAGACTTGCTGTCCCACGAAATCATTTGCGGAACCGTTAAGTCGGCGAAGAAAGTTGCAGGATTGCAAGCGGTGTCATTTCAAGTGTCGCGGCGTGGTTTTGCGCCCGGACGCCGGGTGGTGTAGAAGCCCGCAACCTTACATCCCCTGTCCCTTTTGCATGCGCGCGGCCCGAGGCCGACCGCAGGTTTGTCATGAGCGCTTCCGACCTGAACACCGTGAAATCCGCCCTCGTCCTGTTCTCGGGCGGGCAGGACAGCGCCACCTGTCTGGCGTGGGCGCTGGAGCGGTTCGACCGGGTCGAGACGGTCGGCTTCGACTATGGCCAGCGCCATGCGGTCGAGATGCAGGCGCGCCAGGCGGTGCGCGAGGGGATGAAGACGGCGCTGCCGCAATGGGCCGACCGGCTGGGCGACGACCATGTGGTGGACCTGACCGGCTATGGCCGGATCGCCGAAAGCGCCCTGACCGCCGATCGCAAGATCGAGATGGACGCGCGCGGCCTGCCGACGACCTTTGTGCCGGGGCGCAACCTGATCTTCCTGGTCGCGGCGGCGGCGCTGGCGGATCGGCGGGGGCTGGAGGTGCTGGTCGGCGGCATGTGCGAGACCGACTATTCCGGCTATCCGGATTGTCGCCACGAGACGATGGTCGCGATGGCGCGGGCGCTGTCGCTGGGGCTGGACAAGCCGGTGGTGATAGAAACGCCGCTGATGTGGCTGACCAAGGCGCAGACCTGGGCGCTAGCCGACCGGATCGGCGGGGCGCCGCTGGTCGAGCTAATCATCGAGGACAGCCACACCTGCTATCAGGGTGACCGGACGCATCGCCACGCTTGGGGCTATGGCTGCGGCGACTGCCCGGCGTGCGAGCTGCGCGCGGCGGGCCATGCGGAATGGGTCGGCGCATGACCTATTCGGCCAAGGAAGTGTTCCTGACGGTTCAGGGCGAAGGCGGACAGGCCGGCCGGCCGGCCGTCTTCCTGCGCTTTGCAGGCTGCAATCTGTGGAACGGGCTGGAACGCGACCGCGCCACGGCCGTCTGCACCTTCTGCGACACCGATTTCGTAGGCGTGGACGGCGCCGGCGGGGGCAAGTTCGCCACGGCGGATGCGCTGGCCGACCATGTCGCCGGGATGTGGCGCGGGCGCGCGGGCGATCCCAGGCTGGTCGTCTGCACCGGGGGCGAGCCGCTGCTGCAACTGGACGCGGCGCTGATCGAGGCCCTGCACGCGCGCGGGTTCGAGATCGCCATCGAGAGCAACGGCACCCTGGCGGCGCCGGACGGCATCGACTGGATCTGCGTCAGCCCCAAGGCCGACGCGCCGGTGGTGCAGATGACGGGGCAGGAGCTGAAGCTGGTCTATCCGCAGGCCAGGGCCATGCCCGAGCGGTTCGAGGGGCTGGCCTTCGAGCGGTTCTGGCTGCAGCCCATGGACGGCCCGGACCAGGCGGCCAACACCGCCGCCGCCATCGAGTACTGCCTGACCCACCCCCAATGGCGCCTGAGCGTCCAGACCCACAAATACATCGGCGTCCGCTAATGCCCGTCTTCGAGATCACCAAACAGGCCACCTTCGACGCGGCCCACCATTTCCCGAACGAGCCGGAAGGCAGCATCTATCGCCGGGTGCACGGCCATTCCTTCACCGTCGAGGCGACGGTGCGGTCGGAGGTGCTGGACGCGGAGCACGGCTGGGTCGCGGACCTGGGCGCGCTGGACTGCGCGCTGAAGGCGGCGGCCGAGGAACTGGACCACGGCATGCTGAACGAGAAGCCGGGGCTGGAACTGCCCAGCCTGGAGAACCTGTGCCTGTGGTTCGTCAATCGGCTGAAGCCCGAATGGCCGGGCCTGTGCCGGGTGCAGGTGGCGCGCCCGACCATCAACGAGCGGTGCGTGCTGAGCCTGTGACGACGATCCGGACCTATCGGGACGGCGACGCCCCCGCCATGGCGGACGTCTATGGCCGCGCGGTGCGGGCCATCGGCGCGCGCGATTATTCGCCCAAACAGGTCGAGGTCTGGGCCGGGCAGGGGCCGACGGCCAAGCGGTTCGCCGCCAGGATGGCGGACGGGCGGCGGTGCTGGGTGGCCACAGACGACGCTGGCCCCGTAATGGCCTTTGTCGATCTGGAGGCCGACGGGCATATCGACTTTCTGTACGCCGATCCCGATGTCGCCGGGCGTGGCGTGGCGGGGGCGTTGCTGGATGAGCTGGAAGTTGCGGCTGCGGCCGACGGGATGACGCGCCTGTACGTCGAGGCCAGCGAGGCGGCGCGGCGCTTCTTCCTGAAGCGCGGCTATGCGGTGATCGAGCGCCGCGACTTCGAGGTCGCGGGCGTGGCGATCCACAACTATGCGATGGAGCGGCGGCTCTAGCAGGCCTTGCCCTGACGTTGCCGTTGTTCGCAGCGGCGTTGCTCGCGTTCGTAATCGCGCTGTTCGCGTTCGCGGCGGGCGCGGGTTTCCTCGTCCGAGGTGGTGACGGCGTCGACGCCGGCGCCGATGACCGCGCCGGTCGCCTTGGCCGTGCCGCCGACGACGGCGGCCCCGGCCCCGACGGCCGCGCCGACCAGACAGCCCTGCAACATCATCGCGCCGCCGATCAGGGCGGCAAGGGCGGCGGGTCGCGTCAGGCGTCTGGTCATGGTGATCTCCCGGCCGTCACTCTGACCGCAAGTCCTGAACAGACCCTGACGCGAGGGCCGCAATGAGGCCTACAGGCTGTCGACCATGACCAGTTCGGCGTCCTGGGCGGCGGTGATCGTCAGGGTCGTTTCATCGACGATGCCGGCGCCGTCGCGGGCGTTCAGCGGGGTTCCGTTCACGTCGACCTGACCCACGGCGGGGACCAGATAGGCGCGGCGGCCGGGCGCCAGGTCATAGGTCAGGCTCTCGCCCGCCTTGAGCGTGGCCGCCAGGATTCTGGCGTCGGCGTTGATGGTCAGGGCCTGATCCGCCGGATCACCCGAAGCGACGACGGTGAATTGGCCCGAGCGGTCGGCCTTGGGGAATTCGCGCTGACCCCACGACGGCTGGGCGCCCGGCCGGTCCGTCTCGATCCAGATCTGGAACAGGGTGGTCAGTTCGTTTTCCATGTTGAACTCGGCGTGACGCACGCCCGTCCCCGCGCTCATCACCTGGACGTCGCCGGCGCCGGTACGGCCCTTGTTGCCCATCGAGTCCTCGTGGGTGATGGCCCCGGTGCGGACGTAGGTGATGATCTCCATGTCCGCGTGCGGGTGGGGCGGAAAGCCTGACTTCGCCGCGATCTCGTCGTCGTTCCAGACGCGCAGCCGGCCCCAGCCCATGCGCTTGGGATCATAGTAGTTGGCGAAGGAAAAGTGGTGTTTGGCGTTCAGCCAGCCGTGGTTGGCGCCGCCGAGGGTGCTGAAGGGGCGAACGTCGATCATGATGGGTCTCCCAATAGGGCGCAGCCTACGCCGCGCGGTTTGGAAGCCATATAGGTAACAATGTCAGTTACGGAAAGGGGCGGGAGTTTGTGGCCGGGCGCAGGGTTTGGCTTGGGCCAGTCCGAGGTTGTGCAGATAGCCCCACCAATATTTGGTGCGTGAAACCGTGACGGTGTCGCCCACCCGGCAATCCAGGTGCGACCGTGCGCGGACCGTGTCGCTGAAACGGCCGAATGAAATATGCATGACGCGATACGAGCCGGTTTCGCTCTCGCGCATTCCAAATCCCGTCACGACGCCCGTTTCCTTGCTGGAGGGACCGGGGAAGAAGAACAAGGCCGCGACAATCAGGAGCATTGCGATGCTGGCTCCGAAGGTGATGACAATCCCCAGGCCTTCGCCGTGGTATTTTATCCACGCTGAGAAAGGGATCTTCACCCCATCTGCGCCCGGTGCCGCAGCATCGCGTCGGCCAGCGTCAGGGCGGCCATGGCCTCGACAACGGGGACGCCGCGCAGGGCGACGCAGGGGTCGTGGCGGCCCTTGGTGCGCAGGTCCACTTCGTGGCCGTCGCGGTCGATGGTCTGGCGAAGCGTCAGGATGGAGGAGGTCGGCTTGAACGCCACGCGCGCCGTCAGCGGCTGGCCGGTCGAGATGCCGCCCAGGACGCCGCCCGCGCGGTTCGACAGGAAGACGGGCGCGCCGTCGGGGCCCAGGCGCATTTCGTCCGCGTTATCCTCGCCCGACAGGGCGGCGGCTTCGAACCCGGCGCCGATTTCCACGCCCTTGACGGCGTTGATGGACATCAGGGCCGAGGCCAGTTCGGCGTCCAGTTTTCCATACAGGGGCGCGCCCCATCCGGCGGGCACGCCCGTGACCTCCAGCGCCACGACCGCGCCGATGGAAGAGCCGGCCTTGCGCACCCCGTCCAGATAGACCTCCCACGCGGGGACGACTTCGGCCGAGGCGGCGAACAGGGCGTTGTCGGCGACGGTGTCGAAGTCGATGGCTTCATCGGCGATGCGATGCGGGCCCAACTGAACCACGCCCGCGCGGATGCGGATGGTGTCGCCCAGCACCTTGCGCGCCACGGCGCCGGCGGCGACGCGCATGGCCGTTTCACGCGCCGAGGAACGGCCGCCCCCGCGATGGTCGCGGACGCCATATTTGGCCTGATAGGCATAGTCGGCGTGGCCGGGGCGGAAGGCGCGGGCGATCTCGCCATAGTCTTTCGACCGCTGGTCGGTGTTGTCGATCATCAGGCTGATCGGCGTGCCGGTGGTCACAGGGCCCATTCCTGAATCCGGGCCGTCGTCAAAGACGCCGGACAGGATGCGGACCTGATCGGCCTCTTGCCGCTGGGTGACGAAGCGGCTGCCGCCGGGCTTGCGCCGGTCGAGGAAGGGCTGGATGTCGGCCTCGGTCAGGGGGATGCGCGGCGGGCAGCCGTCGACGACGCAGCCGATGGCCGGGCCGTGGCTTTCGCCCCAGGTGGTGACGCGGAACAGATGGCCGAAGGTGTTGTGCGACATGACGGCCTCAGGCTTAGGCCGCCTGACGCTGGGGCGTCCAGAGGCGGGTGAAGCGGGCCAACCGGTCCTCGGCCTCGCTGGGCGCCTGGACCGAGGGCGTCAGGGTGACGAACAGATGGCCCTGAACCCGGTCGCCGCGCGGGGGCAGGCCCAGGTCGCGCAGGCGCAGGCGCACCGGCGGCGTCATTCCGCCGACCAGCCAGGCGTCGCGCGGACCAGCGTGGGTTTGAATTTCCAGCCGTCCGCCGTCGATCAGGCGGCGGGGGCTGACGACCCAATCCATGAACAGGTCGTCGCCCAGAACCGACAGGCCGCCGGCCGGACGGATCAACACAGGCAGGAGCAGGTCTTGTCCGCCATCGGCGCCGCGCAGCCGCAGCGTCTCGCCGGACCTCAGCCCCGCCGGGGCTGTGACACGCAGGGCGCGGCCGTCATGGCGCACGATCAGGCGGTCCCCGCGAAGCGCCTGAAGAGGGGTCAGGACAGCGACGGGCGCCGCGGGGGGCGCGAGAGCGGCCAGGACGACTTCTGGGGGCGGAGCGAACTGACGCGGCGTCGCGGCGCGGGCGTGACGATAGGCGGCGGTGACGGCCCGGAAGCGGGCGGCGTCGCCTCCGGGTCGGTCAGGGTGACTGGCAAGGGCGGCGATGCGAAAGGCCCGGGCCAGGGCTTCCCGATCCGCCGGACCGGTCAGGCCCAGCAGGCGCAAGGAGTCATTGAGTCCTGGTTCGCCACCCATGGCGGCACCTAGCCGCCCTTATGGTCAAGACGGGGTTAACCTTGCGACCTCATGCGGAGGCTTCGTGCTGTCCATCGGCAGCCAGACCCTGGCCAGCCATTCGCTGTTTTGCGGACCGGCCTCCAGCCCGGCCCTGTCTTCATAGAGCAGGTTCAACCGACGGCGGACATTGGCCAGCCCCGTGCCCGTGCCGTACTGGCCTGCTGAACGGCGCAAGGGGTTGGTGACAAGGATTTCGATCTGATCCGCCTTGAGCTGAACCCGGATCGTGACATGGGATGGACTGGTCCCGTCATCACCATGCTTGATAGCGTTCTCGACCAGCGGCTGAAGCAGCAACGGTGGAACGAGGACGTGACCTGCGTCGGGCAGATCCTCGATAGTCAGTCGGAGGCGGTCTCCGAACCGGACACGTTCTACGGCGGCATACTCCTGAAGAAGCTCCAGTTCCTCTTCCAGGGAAGTCATGTTGTCGTCCCGGTCCAGCAAGGTCGAGCGGTAGAAGTCCGACAGGCTGTGCAGCATGCGCGTCGCGTCCGCCGTCCGTCCCAGCGTCATCAGGCCTTCCATGGACGCCAGGGCGTTGAACAGGAAATGCGGGTTAATCTGCAGCCGCATCGCCTCGATCTGGGCGTGCTGGACCGCGAGGCGCGCCTGCCAGATGTCGCGGATCGCGGCGAGCAGCGCCAGGATGGCCGCGTAAAAGCCGAACAGCCAGATATAGATCTTGAACGTCAGCTTGGCGGCGGTCTGAAAGGCGAGGTTGGCTGCGCTGAGTTCAATGCCTGGCGGAGACTGGATTTCATGCAGGATATTCTCCCCGATGGTGAAGGACACCGTCAGGTCGAGGGCTGTCTGCAAGGCGGCGAAGGCGATGGCCAGGGCCGTGCTCACCGCGATCCGGGCAATGGGGGAGCGGATCAGAAGCACCCGGTCCAGCATTGCGCCCAGCAACAGCATGAGCAGGAAGCCATGCGTCACCCAAAGAAGAGTCAAATACCGGAAGCCATCCGTAATCCAGATCTCCAGCAGGGCATGGATCGTCCAGATGCAGATCGCCAGGATCAGCGACTCACGGCTGACAAAACGGTTGAGCATCGGGGTCCGGAACGAAATTCTGAAGGGCGCGGCGCTTTCACCGGCGGGGAAGGCTCCACTATAATCAGGATATGAAGAACGTTGTCATCCCTCCCAGTCCCAGCCGCGAAGAGTATGCGCGTGACTATGCCGCCGCCCTGGCGGCCAATGCGGACGAGAGTGCATTCGAGCGCGATGATCCGTTCGGTCTGTTCGTGGACTGGCTGGCCGACGCCCGCGCCCATGAGCCGAACGACGCCAACGCCATGGCGCTGGCTACCGTAGACGCCGCAGGCCTGCCGGATTGCCGGATGGTGCTGCTGAAGGATGTCGATGACCGGGGCTTCACCTTCTATTCCAATCAGGAGAGCGCCAAGGGACGGCAACTGGCGACGCATCCGCAGGCCGCCTTGCTGTTTCACTGGAAGACCCTGCGTCGTCAGGTGCGCGTGCGCGGGCGGGTGGAGGCGGTATCGACCGCCGAGGCGGACGCCTATTTCGCCAGCCGCGCACGCGAGAGCCGCATCGGCGCCTGGGCCTCGGACCAGTCCCGTCCACTGGATGATCGCGCAACGCTTGAGGCCGCTGTCACCCGCGAGACGGCGCGGTTCGAGGGGCAGGACGTGCCGCGTCCCGATCGCTGGACCGGCTGGCGGCTGGTCCCGCAAGAGATCGAGTTCTGGCGCGACCGGCCGTTCCGGCTGCACGATCGCGTGAAATATGCGCGGGCCGGGGACGGCTGGAGCCGGGCGCGCCTTTATCCCTGAGGCGGCGCAAGCTCAGGCGCATGGCGCGCCAGCAGGGTGATGACAGCCTCTCGCGCGATCTCCGAGGCTTTTCGATCCGGCCGCCTTGGTGCGCCGCCCAGCAAGGGGACGACGAAGGTGGGGTGCTCGATCATCCCGAGCAGTTGCTCGACCGCCTGGGTCGCCTTTTCGATATCCAGGGTCTTGTTCTCGCTAAGTCGCAGGACAGCGGCGATCAGCAAGCCGCCGAAATCACGCCTGCCGCGCTCGAAGAAATCATCAGCCAGGTCGGGGAAGCGAACCCGCTCCGCCATCACCAGTCGCAGGATGGACTGGACGAACGGGTCCATCATGAAGGCGGCGTAGGCTTCGGAAAACTGCAGCAGCTGGGTTTGGGCATCACCGTCCAGCGCCTTCACGCGACTCATATGAGCGCGGAATTCGGTGGCGACTTCGTCGATGACGGCGGCGAACAACTCCGACTTGCCTGCGAAGAAGGCGTAGAGGGTCGCTGTCGAGACCCCGGCGGCCCGCGCAATCAGCTCCATCCGGGCGCCGGCATATCCCTCGGCGATGAAATGACTTTGAGCATGGCGCAGGATCAGCGGAAGGCGCGGATCCGATGCTGTGTCTGGCGATGGATGGTCACTGGCCATGTCACACTCACGCGGGATGAGTGCGTATGGTTACGCTCTCGCGCAAAGCGCGCAAGTCATCATCTTTGCAAAGACCAGTTACCTCAGTCGGTTACAAAGGGCGCCAACAAGGGATGCGCCAGAACCGGCGCGACCAGGCGCACAACGGCCTGTGGATCCTCTAACCGGACGGCGGCGGTGGTGTCGGCGACGACGAAATCGGCGTGGGTCTTGGACGGTTCGGTGAACCGCTCATGTCCCGGCCGCACTGTGCCCAGGTACTGACCGATGACCGAATCGGCCGTGCGGCCCCGTTCGGTCTGATCGCGCAGCAGTCGTCGGATGAAACGGATATCGGCGGGGGTGTCGACAAAGACGCGCAGATCAAACAGCGTGACCAGGGCGGGCGTGCACAGGATATGGGCGCCCTCGACCACCACCACCGGGGCGGGGGCGATCGGCTCTCCACCCGGTTCGCGGCCGTGGTGGATGAAGGAATAGACCGGCGCGATGACGCCGCGCCCGGCGCGCAGTTCCGACAGATGCCGGGCCAACAGGTCGTGATCGCGCGCGGCGACGTCGTCGAAGTCGAAGGTGTCGGCGTCGAAATCCGGCAGGCCGGCCGCGTCCAGATAATAGGAATCCTCGCGCAGCAGCACTGCATCCCCGGCGGGCAGGGCGGCGATCAGCGCCTCGGCCAGGGTGCTCTTGCCCGAGCCGGATCCGCCGGTGATGGCGACGAGAACAGTCATGAAGGCCTCTGCGCTTGCGATACTGCGTTCTAGGGGCGACGGCGACGATTGGCCACGCCTGCGGACAATGAGGCGCGGGGCAAAGGGATTGCACATGGAGCGGCTGGGCAGGGCCATTTGGCAATTCCGTTCCACGTCGGCCGCGTTTCCGTTGCGTCACGTTGCTTATCGCCGATCACCTAGATAGCGTGACTGCAAGCGCCGTCTTCAATCAGGCGCAGACGAGGGAACGACATGCACGGTTTGATGCAGGACTGGCCGCTGACGGTCGATCGGATACTGGACCACGCCAACAATTGGCATGCGGGGCGCGAGGTCGTGACCCGGTCGGTCGAGGGGCCCATCGTTCGCACGACCTATGGCGCGATCCACGGTCGGGCCAAACGCGTTTCGAACGCCCTGCTGGCCTGGGGCGTGAAGCCGGGGGACCGCGTCGCCACCCTGGCCTGGAACACCGGCAACCATATCGAGGCCTGGTACGGCATCATGGGCATCGGCGCCGTGTGCCACACCCTGAACCCGCGCCTGTTCCCCGAACAACTGATCTACATCATCAACCACGCCGAAGACCGCATCATCTTCGTCGACCTGACTTTCGTGCCGCTGCTGGACGCCATCCTGCCGCACTGCCCGACGGTCGAGCGTGTGGTTGTCATGACCGACGCCGATCACATGCCGCAGACCAAACTGCCGGTGGTCGAATGCTATGAGAGCGTTCTGGAGCAATCGTCCGAGGACGTGCGCTGGGGTCAGTTCGACGAGAACACAGCCTGCGGTCTTTGCTACACCTCGGGAACGACCGGCAACCCGAAGGGCGTGCTGTACTCGCACCGCTCGAACTTCATCCATACGTTGCTGGGATTGCAGACCACCGTCATCGGCGGTTCGCCCAAGGACGTGATCCTGCCGGTGGTGCCCATGTTCCACGCCAACGCCTGGGGCATCGCCTTCGCCGGGCCTGCTGCGGGCTCGAAGCTGATCATGCCGGGCGCCCGAATGGACGGCCCCTCCATCTACGAATTGCTGGAGACCGAGGGCGTCACCTTCTCGGCCGCCGTGCCGACCGTCTGGCAGGGACTGCTGAACCATCTGCGCGAGAACAATCTGAAGCTCTCGACCGTGAAGCGCGTGCTGATCGGCGGCGCGGCCGTGCCGGAAAGCATGATCCGCGCCTTCCACGACGAATTCGGCGTCGAGGTGCTTCAGGGCTGGGGCATGACCGAGACCTCGCCCATCGGCACCCTCAGCAACACGACGCCCGAGATGGAGGCCATGCCCTTCGAGGAGCAGCTGAAATGGCGGGTCAAGCAGGGCACGCCGCCGCTTGGCGTCGAGCTGAAGCTGAAAGACGACGCCGGAACCCCGCTGCCCAGCGACGGGCACACCTTTGGCCGCCTGATGATCAAGGGGCCCACCATCGCGCGCGCCTATTTCAAGGACGAGGGCGGGCACATTCTGGATGACGAGGGCTTCTTCGACACCGGGGACGTGGCGACCATCGACGAACAGGGCTTCATGCAGATCACCGACCGCGCCAAGGACGTGATCAAGTCCGGCGGCGAATGGATCAGCTCCATCGAGATCGAGAACATCGCCGTCGGCCATCCCAAGGTCGCCCTGGCCGCCGTCATCGGTGCAGCGCATGCGAAATGGGACGAACGGCCCGTTCTGCTGATCAAGCTCAAGGACGGCGAGGGGGAGGACAAGCAGGAACACCTGGACTTCCTGCAGGGCAAGATCGCCAAATGGTGGATGCCCGACGATGTCGTCTTCGTGGGTGACATCCCGCTGGGGGCCACAGGCAAGATCGACAAGAAACTTCTGCGCGAGCGGATGAAGGACTATCGTCTCCCGGACCAGCCGATCGGAAAGAGTTAGCTGACCATGCCGACGGGCGAGACCGCCGAGGCTAAGCCGACCCCCAGCCGCCCCCGGGCGCGCAAGGGCGGTGATGCGTTGATCCGATGGATGCTGGCGATCACCCTGTTGGCGCCGCTGGTCGCGTTCGCGGGCGCCCTGGGTTCACGGTTCGGGGCGCTGGACCTGGCCGTCGGCTATGACCTGCTGGGCCTTCGCCTCGTGCGTATCCTGGCCTTTGCGGGGCTGGCGGCGGCGCTGGTCGCGGTGTTGCTGGCCTTGAAACGGCGTCGCAGCCTTATCTCAGCGTTGGCGGCCCTGATCCTCGCCGGCGGCTCGGTCGGCGTGCTGTCATGGCAGGAAGGCCGGCTGGCGACGAATGCGCCGGGCGATGTGACCAGCAGCCCTGCGGATACGCCCCCCTATTCACGCCTTGCCCAGACGACGCGTCAGACTGCCGGCGCCACGACCGTGTCGGGCACGGCAGCCGCCTGTCCCGGTCTGGTGTCGATCCCCAGCCAGGTCGCGCCTGAAAAGGCGTCGGCGGCGCTGGCGGCGGCTGGCTTCAATGTGGTCGGCACGGCGCCGTATCGGGCCGAGGGCTATCATGAAGGCTTCTGGTACGGCTTCGCCCACGACGCCGTGATCCGTATCCGCCCGGGTCAGACCGATGTCCGGGTCACGGCGCGCGATGATCGTCCGCAGGGGCCTGTGGCCTGCGAATTGGCGCGCCGGATCGCGACTGAACTGGCGGGCTGAACCGTCAGATCAGAACGTAGTCGGCGTCCAGCGTCGGCGAAGGGGTAGCGATGACGACGCCCGTCTCGACCAGTCGGATCAGATGCGCCTGCACCGACAGGCTGGCGGCGGGCCACAGCCGGGAATCGACAGCCGCATAAAGGCGCGGGACCATCTGGGCGATGGTGCGGTCGCCGGCGCTCAGTCGCGCGATAATCTGCGCCTCGCGCTCCATGCGGTGGGCCAGATAGGCCCCCAGAAACGGACCGGGCTGACGGATCGGCGGACCATGCGTCGGCCACAGGGTGTCGAAGCCGCGCGCCATGACCTTTTCCAGACTGGCTATATAGTCGGACATCGACCCGTCCGGCGGCGTCACCACCGTGGTCGACCAGCCCATGACGTGATCGCCCGTGAACAGGGCGTTCTCCTCCAGCAGAGCGAAGGCCAGATGGTTTGATGCGTGCCCGGGCGTCGCTACCGTCTCCAGCGTCCAGCCGTCGCCGGCGATCCGCTCGCCGTCGGCCAGGATGCGGTCGGGGTGAAAGTCGTCGTCGTCATCCTCGTGCGTGCCGCCTGAGGCATGAACCAGCGTGCGCGGTGGCCGGGCCGCCAGCACCACAGCGCCCGCCGCCTCGGCGAAGGGGCGGGCGAGGGGGGCGTGATCCCGGTGGGTGTGGGTCACAAGCACATGACTGACGGTCTGGCCGCGCACGGCCTTCAGCAGCGCCGCCAGATGCGCGTCATCCGGCGGGCCGGGATCCAGCACCGCCACCGTTCCGCCTGGCGCATCGCCGCCGACGATATAGGTCCCCGTCCCGGTGAAGGTGAATGGCCCGGGATTGCGCGCGATCACGCGCCGGATCAGGGGCGAGACCCGGTCGCTACGCCCGTACTCGAACGCGAAGTCGCGCACATAGGGAATGGAGGCGGCGCTCACCGGCCCGTCCCCATGCGGCTCGTCCCCATGCGGCCCGGACCTTGCCGGTGACAGGGGAATTGTCGCCCTGGAGTCCCGATCATGGCCGTTTCCCTTGCCCTGGCTGTTTCAAATCGGCTCCAACCCATCGCGGCCGCGCTCCTGTGTCTCATGGCGACGCAACTGATCGTCGCCTCCTGCACGCCGGAACCGGCCGCGCCCTATGCGGCCCGCGCCGCAGTCGCCCGCTAGAGCGGCAGACGCGACAGATCATAGCCGGCATTCGCCGCCGCCTCGCGCAGCGTATCCGGATCGGCGCCCTGTGACCGCCGGGCCAGAGCCCAGGCCGCCGTAGAGCGCATCCCAGACCGACAGAACATCAGCACCTTCTCGCCCGGCTGCAAGGCCGCGAGCACCTCGGCCGTGCCCTGGACGGCGACGGCGTCGGGCATGCCGGAAACGGGCAGATGCACATAGCGCAACCCTGCGGTCTCGGCGGCGATACGGATCGCTTCCGAAGCGGGTTGCCCGATCTCTTCATCCTCTGGCCGATGATTCACCAACGAGGCGAAGCCGTGTTCCTGCAACAGCGGAACATCAGCGGGCGTGAGCTGGCCTGAGGCGAATGTGGCGAAATCCAGCTGCTTAGGTTCGTGCATAGTGAAAAATAATCCTGTGAAAACAGTGGATGCCCACCCGGTGTGGCGTCTTTGCGACAGCGTAAAGACTAATCCATTGCATCTAAGTAATTCTGCTGCGCCCGTTGAAGCCACTCGCTAAGGTTTCGACCAATCTGTGGGCATCGGGGCTTGCGGATATCGGTAGCCGGCGGCGTTTCCTTCTCGGGGCGTCTTCCGGTCTCAGGAGGACCACCACTTGAAAACCCATACCATTCGTCAGCGTTTGCTGCAGTCGACGATGATCGGCGGCGCTGCGCTTCTGGCGCTTACGGCCGTACCGGCCGTAACCCTGCTCGCGCCGACCACCGCCATGGCGCAAAGCCAGACCGGCACCCTGCGTGTCTCGGTCGCGGGTTCGGACGGCATGCCGCTTGCGGGCGCCAACGTTACCGTCAGCTCGCCCAGCAGCCTGGTCACTCGCACGGGAACGACCGACGCGGAAGGCCGCGCCCGTCTGACCGGTCTGGACCCGGCCACCAACTACACTGTCCAGATCGACGCTGCAGGCTATGACGCCTTCAGCGCCAGCAACGTGGCCGTCGTGTCGGGCCGCGAGCTGGCCCTGGGCTATTCGCTGGGCGCCGCGAGCGTCGATGACATCATCGTGACCGGCACCTCGCTGGCCGCTGTGGACGTCACCTCGGCGACCGTCGCCACCACCCTGACGCTGGACGTAGTGGAATCGCTGCCGACCGGCCGTAGCTATCAGAGCTACCTGCAACTGGTTCCGGGCGTGAAGCCGGGTTCCAACCCGTCGTCCAAGTCGGGCATCAACTCGTCGGTCACCGGTGTTGTGGGATCGTCGTCGGACAACGTCTATTACATCGACGGTGTGAACGTGACCGACCCGGTCACCGGCACCTTCGGCGCCAACCTGAACAACGAAATCATTCAGGAACAGCAAGTCATCACCGGCGGCGCGCCGGCTGAGTACGAAGGCGGCACCGGGCTGATCTCGCGCGTGATCACCAAGTCGGGCGGTAACGAGTGGACCGGTTCGGTCAACTACTACTTCCAGAACGACAGCCTGGTGGCCGAGGACAAGCACGGCGAGTCCGCCGGCTTCTCGACCTACGACACCGCCGTCACCCTGGGGGGGCCGATCCTTCGCGACCGTCTGTGGTTCTTCGGTTCGTATCAGAAAACGCATCGTGAAGACGACGTGCTGAACCGGACCACGGGCGAACTGCAGCGCACCGTCGAGCGGGACTTCGAGTATGGCTTCGCCAAGCTGACCTGGCAGATTACGCCGGACGATCGTCTGACCGCCACCTACCTGACCGATCCGGGCGAAATCACCGGCAGCGCCACGGCTTCGATCCGTAACTATCGCGACACGTCCCAGGAGCAGGGCGGCGACCGTTACAAGATCGACTACACCCGCACCTGGGGTGATCTGATCTTCAACGCCTACTACTTCAAGCACGAGTCCGAGCTGAACACGGTTGCGGCTGACGGTTCGGTCCGCAACAACGTGCAGTTCCTCAACAACGCCTCCTATACCTATGAGGAAGCTAACATCGGCGGCGCCGGTGCCAGCACGCTGCGTAACCGCAACCGTGATGAGTGGGGCATCAGCGCCGAATACTTCCTCGACACCTCGTTCGGCAGCCACACCATCAAGGCCGGCTATACCCGTTCGACCAGCGACAATATTGTCGAAGGCACCGTGTCGGGTGACGTAACTTACAACTCGATCTCCGACCGTTACGCGGGCTTCACCTTCGAGCAGTTGGTGTTCGGCCTGGACCCCGAGGATGAAGACACTCCGATCTTCACGGCCTCGGTGTTTTCGAATGATGACCGGGCGCGGATCATCGATGGCATCAACGCCAGCGCAAACCGCGCAGCCATCTACGCCCTCATCGACGATGGCGACGGCGTACTGACCCCGGACGAGATCAGCGCGATCACCTTCTCGAACACGGCGGGCAACCCGGGCAACCAGATCAACGCCTACCGCTCGCTGCGCACGCAGAACGGCGTCAACGCCGTCGGCAGCGAAGGTCAGTCCTTCTACCTCCAGGACACCTGGACGATGGGCCAGCTGACGGTGAACGCCGGCGTTCGCGCTGAAGAGTGGACTCACATCGACTCCAACGGCAACGACCTGTTCACCTTCGACTGGGAACTGGCTCCGCGCGTCAGCGTCGTTTACGATCTGCTGGGCGATGGCCGCAGCAAGGTCTGGGGCTTCGTCGGCCGCTACTACGACCCCGTGCGTAACGACATGACCGCCTTCGCCGGCAGCCTGTCGGGCGCGGTTGACGAAGAACAGATCAACATCGGCGGCAACTGGGTCACCTTCCGCACCCGCGGCGGCGCCCAGGTCCTCGACTCGATCTTCGCGCCCAGCACCAAGACGCCTTACACCGACGAGTTCCTGATCGGTTATTCGACCACCTTCGGTCGTGACATCGGTCTGTCGGTGACGGCCACCAAGCGCGATACGCGTCAGATCTTCGAAGACTACGATCTGGGTGTGTACTCGGACCCGACCAACACGGGCGCGGACGGTAACGCCGCTCCGGGCGGCCCGCTGTTCCTGGACTACGACTACTTCGGGCTGAGTGCAGAGCAGATCGCCGACGTGCAGGCCGGTAACATCAACTATGTTCTGGGCACCCTGGCGGGCGGCAAGCGTGACTATCTGGGCGTTGAAGTGACGCTCACGAAGTTCCGCACCGACAACTGGTTCGGACAGGTTTCGTACACCTGGAACCAGGCCGAGGGTAACTCCAGCTCCGACGGCAACGCCGGCGTTCAGGGTGACTTCATCTACCTGGATCCGCGCGCTCCGAACGCCTGGGGTAAGCTGCCGGGTAACATCGAGCACCTGTTCAAGGCGTATGCAGCCTACGAGTTCGATTTCGGCCTCGAAGTGGCGGGCGTGTTCAACTGGAACAGCGGCGCGGTCTATACGCCGGTCTCGTACCTCTACGGCTACGTGGCCGGTCCGCGCGACCCGGCCTACGTTTGGGGCGGTACGGAATCGACGTGGCTGTCGCCGGGCTTCACCGGCTCGGAAACCGGCCCGTCGTACTATACCTTCGACGTCCGGGCGACATACACCCTCGACCTGTCGTTCGGCGAAGTCGAACTGTTCGCCGATATCTTCAACGTCCTGGATCAACAGTCCGCGACGTCGGAGTTCACCAACCGGGCTGGCAGCGCCGACTTCGACTACCAGGAAGCCAACGCCTGGGTCGCTCCGCGTCGTGCCTATCTGGGTATCCGTTACTCGTTCTAAGAACGAAACGGACAACCAGGCCTAAAATGGAATGCCGGCGCGTAAGCGCCGGCATTCTTGCTTCTGGCGACGAACCTCTGGTTCGTCGCCTTTTCTTTTCTCCGAATGGCGCCCCATAAAAACCATTCGTCTCCTCAAGCGTTACGGGCAGCCGAACAGGGGACGCTCGACGTCCGTCACCAGAGAAATCATTCCTTCATGCGCAAGACGATGCTTACCGTGGCCCTTCTGGCCCTGGCGATCGCCGCCCCCAGAAGCGTCCTCGCTCAAGATGCCGACATGCCGATCGCCACAGCCTCGTCTGCCGAGACCGCTGACAGTCAGCGCATTCGCGAGGCCGTCGCCTATTCCTATGACCTTCCCAAAGGTGCGCCCTCAGCCGACTACCCCTTTGTGGCGTGGTGCGAGGCTCTCGTTCGGGGCCACATCGCATTGGGCGAAACGCTGACGGACGCCGATCCACTGGACGCCGAGATCATCCGACTCGGGCGGCTCGAAGCTACAGATTTTCGCTCCGCGCTGGATGTCGCACGGACCCGCCAAGCGAGTCGGGTGCTGACGGAAGCTCAGGCGGCTGCGGAGTCGGCTACGGCTCAATGGGGGCCGCTGATGGCTTTGACCGATGAGCCCGCAAGAGCGCAGGCCTTCGGCCTGTTCTTCGGCCTGCCCGGTCGATGCGAGCACGCAGCGCGCCGGATTCGCAATGATGTAACGACGCCTCCTGCGACATTGGAGGATGCCGGGCTGGCGCCGCGAGCCGCCACCGCTGGATAAGCGCTTCTCCATCTCGCCCAAGGGCCGCCTGAGAGGCGGCCCTTTTTCTATGTCATAGCGAGGAGATGGTTGCAGCACCGAAATTGTATAAGAAAGATGATTTCAGAAATGTAATTGCGTTACTTGCCCTTCAACCTACGCGATCCTCGCTCCCGTTATATGAGGTAACCTACGGTAATAACTAGATAAAACGGAAAAGCTTGCGCTTGGTTTCGGTGTGGCCGGATTGAGACATTCGTGAAAAACGCGCAATAAACGTGTGAAGGGCCGGTGACGCTCCCGAAGGTTTCCCCTCATCGTCGTCATCTGCGTGCAACGGCATGCAGACAAATCGCCAGCCTGGAGGGGCTCATGCTGAAGTCCGGGCATGATCGGGAGAACAAAATCTTGAAAAGAAACAGCATTCGTCATCGGCTGCTGGCGTCCACCATGGTGGGCGGCGCCACGCTGTTCGCGATGACCGCCGTTTCGGCCGCGACTCTGCTCGCGCCGACCGCCGCTATCGCCCAGTCGCAAACGGGCAGTCTGCGCGTCACTATCGCGGGCTCGGACGGTCAACCGCTGGCCGGCGCCACGGTGCGTGTCAGCTCGCCGGACAGCCTGATCTCGCGCTCCGCTACGACTGACGATCAGGGACGTGCGCGTCTGGTGGGTCTGGACCCGGCCACGAACTACACTCTGGAAGTGACCGCTTCGGGCTATGACGCCTTCAGCGCTCCTGGCGTCGCCGTCGTGTCTGGCCGCGAACTGGCCGTTGGTTACGCTCTGGGCGCCGCTACGGTGGATGACATCGTGGTGACGGGCCGCGCTTTGGCGGCCGTGGACGTCACGTCGGCTACTGTCGGCACCACCCTCAACCTGGACATCGTGGAGTCGCTGCCGACTGGCCGTAGCTACCAGAGCTATCTGCAGCTGGTTCCGGGCGTGAAGCCGTCTTCGGGCGGTAACCCCTCGTCGCGGTCGGGCATCAACTATTCGGACGTCGGGGGCGCAATCGGCGCGTCTTCGGACAACGTCTACTATCTGGATGGCGTCGATGTGACCGACCCTAGCGACGGGCTGTTCGGTGCGAATCTGAACTCCGAAATCATCCAAGAGCAGCAGGTGATCGTCGGCGGCGTGCCGGCTGAGTACGCTGGTGGTTCCGGCCTGATCTCCCGCGTGGTGACGAAATCCGGCTCTAACGACTGGTCCGGTTCGATCAACTACTACCTGCAGAACGACAGTCTGGTCGCTGAAGACAAACATAACACGTCGAATGGTTTCTCGACCTATGACACGGCGTTCACCTTTGGTGGGCCGATCATTCGTGACCGACTGTGGTTCTTCACCTCCTACCAAAAGACGTTCCGCGAAGACGAGGTCACGAACTCGACCGGCGATCTGATGCGTACGGTCGAGCGGAACGCGGAATATGCGTTCGCAAAGCTGACCTGGCAGGTGACCAACAATGACCGTCTGAGCCTGAGCTATTTCAGCGATCCGCTGGAGTCCTCCGGGTCTACCAACCCGGCAGTCCTGAACAACCGCACGAACACGCAAACACAGGGTGGCGATAACTACAAGGTCGAGTATAGCCGGTCTTGGGGTGATCTCCTGTTCAACGCGTACTACTTCACTCACGAGGGTGAACTTAGCAACGTCGCAAACGACTCCAGGATCCGTGATAACGTTCGCTTCCGGGCCCCGTTCCCGGGTGCTGCTGAACGAAGCCTCGGCGGCGCGGGCATCGACAGCGAAACCTTCCGTAATCGGACGGAGTATGGTCTGAGCGGCGAATATTACCTCGACACGTCCTTCGGCAGTCACACGTTCAAAGCTGGCTATACCTTCACCGAGAACAGCTATGAGGAAGATTCGACGGTCCCGGGCGGCGCCACCTATGAATCGATTGGCACGGCGCATTCCGGCAGCACGCTCGGCAGCCTGATCACGGGGACCGGCTGGACGGGGACGCCGTTTGGCGATGGCGACGAGAACCTCATCCGAGAGCGCATTGAGGCAAGTCCTGATCGCGCATACTATATGGGCGTGCTCGACTCCAATTCCGACGACGAGCTGTCGAACGCTGAGATCCAGGCGCTGCAGTTCACCAGCGATGCGGACAATCCGTACGATCAAATCAACGCGTATCGTGCGGTTCGTGCAGTCAACGAAGCCTACAAGGTGCGTAGTGAAGGTAAGGCGATCTACCTTCAAGACACCTGGACGATGGATCAGTTGACGGTCAACGCCGGTCTTCGCGCCGAAGAATGGACCCACTTCGACTCCACGGGCGACGTGGCCTTTACCTTCGACTGGGAAATCGCACCGCGCGTGAGTGTCGTCTATGACGTCTTCGGAGACGGCCGTAGCAAGGTCTTTGGCTTCGTCGGCCGGTATTATGACCCTATCCGGAACGACATGACCGACTTTGCGGGTGGGATCACTGGTCCTGTTACGAATGAGCAGGTCTTTATCGGCGATCGTTGGCTGACCTTCCGCGTCCGCGGTGGCCTGGTGACGCCGGACGCCGTTTTCGCACCGACGACCAAGACCCCGTTCACGGACGAGTACATGCTGGGCGCATCTACGACCCTTCGTGACGATCTGCAGCTGTCGTTCACGGCCACCAGCCGTCGGACGCGGGATCTGATGGAAGACTATGCTCTGTATGTCTATTCCGATCCTAACGCGGTGGCTGGAGGCGATTACGCCTCTCCGGGATCTCCGCTGTACCTGCCGTATTCCTACTTCGGTTATGACGGTCGTCCGAACTCAAACTATGTGATCGGCACGCTGGCCGGCGGCAAGCGTAACTACGTCGGATACGAACTCACCCTGCAGAAGTTCAAGACGGACAACTGGCAGGGGATGGTGTCCTATACGCACAATATCGCCGAGGGTAACTCGAACTCTGACGGTAATGCGGACGTTCAGGGGGACTTCATCTTCACTGACCCCCGCGCGCCCAATACCTGGGGTGAGCAACCGGGCAACATCAAGCACCAGTTCAAGGCGTTTGCCTCGTACGAGTTTGACTTCGGCGTTGAGGTCAGCGGTGTGTTTAACTGGAACAGCGGCGCCGTCTATACGCCGGCTACGTCAACCGCCAGCCGCTATTTGTCGCCTCGCGTCGCCACGGCGTACGAGTGGGGCGGCGTGTTGGCCCGCTGGTACCAGCCGGGTATGGTCGGCAGCGAAACCGGCCCCGCCTACTACACCTTCGATGTGCGCCTGAAGTACACGAAGGACATGCCTGTCGGCGAGGTCGAGTTCTTCCTGGATGTGTTCAACGCCCTGGACAACCAGGCGGCGACGTCCGAACAAGCGCTGCTGGCCGGTAACGGCACCTATGCGTACCAAGACGCGACGGCTTGGGTCGCTCCGCGGCGCGCCTATCTGGGCGTCCGATACTCGTTCTAGTAACGATCGACAATCAAGCCTAAGGGAATGCCGGCGCGAAAGCGCCGGCATTTTCTATTTCAGCTAGTGGGTTCAAATTCCGCCTAGCCAGACAGTGGCAAGGCTTCGCAAGACCATCGCATTCAGTAATTCAGGATTGGGGCCAGCCAGCGTTCTGCCGTCGCGACGTCCATGCCTTTCCTCGCGGCGTAGTCGTGGACCTGGTCGCGGTCGATCTTGCCGACGCCGAAATAGTGGCTGCCGGGGTGGCCGAAATAGAGGCCGCTGACCGAGGCCGGGGGGGTCATGGCGAAGGATTCCGTCAGGGCCATGCCGGCATTCTCGCCCGCGTTCAGCAGACGGAACAGGGTGGCCTTTTCGGTGTGGTCCGGCTGGGCCGGATAGCCGGGAGCGGGGCGGATGCCCTGGTATTTCTCTTCGATCAGGTCCTGGACCGACGTCGTCTCATCGGCGGCATAGCCCCACAGCTGGGTGCGGACTTCCTTGTGCAGCCGCTCGGCGAAGGCTTCGGCCAGGCGGTCAGCCAGGGCGGTGGCCATGATGGCCGAATAGTCGTCGCCCGCCGCCTTGAACGCGGCCGCCTTTTCCAGTTCGCCGTGACCCGCCGTGACGGCGAAGGCGCCGATATAGTCGTCACCGTCTTCGGCCACGAAGTCCGACAGGCACAGGTTCGGCTTGCCGTTGGACTTCTTGATCTGCTGCCGCAGGCCGTGGAAGCGGGCGACCTCGGCCGAGCGGGTCTCATCGGACCAGACCACGATGTCGTCGCCGCGGGCATTGGCGGGCCAGAAGCCGACGACGCCGCGCGCCGTGTACCATTGCTCGTCGACGATCCGCTTCAGCATGGCCTGGGCGTCCTTGAACAGGTCGCGCGCGGCCTCGCCGACGATCTCGTCTTCCAGAATCAGGGGGTAGCGGCCGATCAACTCCCAACTGGCGAAGAAGGGGGTCCAGTCGATGTGGTCGGCCAGATCCCGCAGATCCCAGGCGTCGAACGAACGCACACCGAGGAAGGAGGGCTTGCCCGGCATGGGGGCGGCGAGATCAAGCTGGAAGCGGTTTTCGCGCGCCTGCTGGAGCGTGGCGCGGGCCTTGACCTCCTGTCCGCGTGCGTACTGCTCGCGGATGCGGATGTATTCGTTGCGGGTGGCGGCTTCGTTCTTCGTCTTTTCAGTGGGCGACAGCAGGCCCGACACCACGCCGACGGCTCTGGAGGCGTCGATGACATAGGTGGTCGAACCCTTGCGATAACCCGGCTCGATCTTGACCGCCGTATGGGTGCGGCTGGTCGTGGCCCCGCCGATCAGCAGGGGGATGTCGAAGCCACGCCGCTCCATCTCGCGCGCGACATAGACCATCTCGTCAAGCGACGGGGTGATCAGGCCGCTGAGGCCGACGATGTCCACCTTGTGCTCGATGGCGGCGTCCAGGATGCGGTCAGCCGGCACCATGACGCCCAGGTCGATGACCTCATAGTTGTTACACTGCAGAACCACGCCGACGATATTCTTGCCGATGTCGTGCACGTCGCCCTTGACCGTGGCCATCAGGACCTTGCCCGCCTGCTCGCGCGGCTTGCCCTCTTTTTCGGCCTCCATGAAGGGGTTCAGCCAGGCGACGGCCTGCTTCATCACGCGGGCGGACTTCACCACCTGCGGCAGGAACATCTTGCCCGAGCCGAACAGGTCGCCGACCACGTTCATCCCGTCCATCAGCGGACCTTCGATGACGTGCAGGGGGCGTTCGGATGCCAGGCGAGCCTCTTCGGTGTCAGTCTCGATGAACTCGGTGATGCCGTGGACCAGGGCGTGGGCGATGCGTGCGGCGACGGGCTGATCGCGCCATTTCAGATCGACAACCCTGGCCGCGCCTTTTTCGCCCTTGTAGCCGGGCGCCATGTCCACCAACCGCTCGGTATTGGACACATTGGTCCGCTGCGGCCGGTTCAGGATCACGTCCTCGACGGCTTCGCGAAGGATCGGATCTATATCGTCATAGACCGGCAGATCGCCCGCGTTGACGATGCCCATATCCATGCCGGCGTTGATGGCGTGGTACAGGAAGACGCTGTGGATCGCCCGGCGCACCGGCTCGTTGCCGCGGAAGCTGAAGCTGACGTTCGACACCCCGCCACTGATGCGGGCGTAGGGCAGGGTGGCCTTGATGACCTTCGTCGCCTCGATGAAGTCGACGGCGTAGTTGTCGTGCTCCTCGATCCCCGTCGCCACGGCGAAGATGTTGGGGTCGAAGATGATGTCTTCGGGAGGGAAGCCGACCTCGTCCACCAGGATGCGATAGGCGCGGGTGCAGATCTCGATCTTGCGGGCGGCGGTGTCGGCCTGGCCCACCTCGTCGAAGGCCATGACCACCACGGCGGCGCCATAGCGCAGGCATCTGACCGCCTGTTCGCGGAACTCGGCCTCGCCCGCCTTCATCGAGATGGAATTGACGATGGGCTTGCCCTGAACGCATTTCAGGCCCGCCTCGATCACCTCCCATTTGGAGCTGTCGATCATAACCGGCACGCGGGCGATGTCGGGTTCGGCGGCGATCAGGTTCAGGAAGGTGCGCATGGCGACGACGCCGTCCAGCAGACCCTCGTCCATGTTGATGTCGATGACTGCGGCGCCCGCCTCGACCTGCTGGCGGGCGACGTCCAGGGCGGCGGCGTAGTCGCCCTCGACCACCAACTTGCGGAATTTGGCCGAGCCGGTGACGTTGGTGCGTTCACCGACGTTGATAAACACAGGACGCATCAGGCGTAGGCCACCCAGCCGCGGAAGGTGAAACCTATGTAGAAGGGCGTGACGGCGTCAAAACCGGCCTCGCGCAACAGGGCCTCGTCTTCTTCCGGGCTCAGCACGGGCAGGGCCTTCTCTACGCCCTCGCGACGTTTGCGCGCCATTTCCGGTGCGCCACCAGAGGCGACGATATAGGCCTCTTCGCGGTCGCGCCACAGGCTGCGGACCTCCGGCGCGTCCTGCGGGAAGCTGCAGTGGGCGACCACGAATGGCGCGCCGGGCGACAGCCGCTTGCGGACCTCGCGAAGTGTCCGCAACCGCTCTTCGGCGGCCAGGAAATGCAGGGTCAGGATGCAGACGGCGCCGTCGAACGGACCTTCGGGCGCGTCGTCGATGTAGCCGAGATGAAGCGTGGTCCGCTCTGCGCGGTCGCCTAGCGTCTCCCTGGCCAGATCGAGCATCGGCTCCGACGGATCGACTCCGTCCAGCGACCAATCCGAACGAGCGTCGGCCAGGAGGCGTAGCTCCATCCCACCGCCGGCGCCCAGCACCAAGATTCTGCCGCCCTCGGGCGCGCGCTCGGCCAGCAGGATCGAGGCCATGACGTGCATCGCGTCGAAGCCCGGTACGGTCCTGCGAGCGTTGTCCGCATAGGCGGCCAGCGCCGAACGGTCGGAGAAGGGTTGGGGGGCTTTCTCGGTCACGCCACCAACTCGAACGGTTCGAGGCCTGACAGGCGCATCGCCACAGGCCGCTCCGGGATGGCGCGGGGCTTCAACGGCGCAACCTCTTCGGCGACGTGCTTGATGTGATCCGGCGTGGTGCCGCAGCAGCCGCCGACGATGTTGACCAGGCCGGACCGTGCCCATTCCTCGATGAAGGGGGCGGTCTCGTGCGGCTGCTCGTCGTATTGGCCCATGGCGTTGGGCAGGCCGGCGTTGGGATAGGCGGCGACCAGGGTGTCGGCGACGCGCGACAGCTCGGCGATAAAGGGCCGCATCAGGTCGGCGCCCAGGGCGCAGTTGAAGCCGACGGCGAAGGGCTTGGCGTGGCGCACACTGTTCCAGAAGGCCTCGGCCGTCTGGCCCGACAGGGTGCGGCCCGAGCGGTCGGTGATGGTGCCCGAGATCCAGATGGGCAGGGGCTCCAGCCCCTCGTCCTCCAGATCCTTGATCGCCTTGATCGCGGCCTTGCAGTTCAACGTGTCGGTGATGGTCTCGATCAGATACAGGTCGACGCCGCCCTCGTTCAGCGCCTTCACCTGATGGCGATAGGCCTCATAGACCTCGTCGAAGGTCACCAGCCGCGCGCCGGGATCGTTCACGTCCGACGACATGGACAGCATCTTGTTCAGCGGACCAATCGAGCCGGCGGCGAAGCGCGGCTTGTGCGGTTCCTTCGCCGTCCAGCGGTCGGCCGAGGCGCGGGCCAGCTTCGCGCCTTCCAGATTGATGTCCCACACCGCCTGGGCGTCCAGTTTGTAGTCGTCCTGCGCGATGACGGTGGCCGAGAAGGTGTTGGTCTCGCTGATGTCGGCGCCCGCGCCAAAATACTGGTCATGCAGGTCGGCGATGATGTCGGGTCGGGTGATGCAGAGGATGTCGTTATTCCCCTTCATCTGATCCTTTTCGTCATAGCCGTTGGCCGTGACGAAGCGGTCGCCGCGAAAGTCGGCCTCGCCCAGCCCGCGTCGCTGGATCATCACGCCCCAGCTGCCATCGAGCACCAGGATGCGCTCCCTGGCCGCCACGTGCAGGGCGGCGATACGGTCCTGGCGGGAGAGGGGAGAAGTCATTTACGCAACAGCCCTGGTTTCACGCACGCCCAGCACCCGGCAGATCGCATAGACCAGCTCGGCACGGTTCAGAGTGTAGAAGTGGAAGTCCGAGAAGCCCTCTTCCTGCAGTCGTGCGCAGGTTTCGGCGGCGATGGAGGCGGCCAGAAGCTTGCGGGTCTCAGGGTCGTCGTCCAGCCCGTCAAAATGGGCCGCCAGCCAGTCGGGGATGGAGGCGCCGCAGGCTGCGCTCATCCGGCTCAGGCCCTTGAAGTTGGACACCGGCATGACACCGGGGATCAGGGGGATGGTCACGCCCGCCGCCCGTACCCGATCGCGGAAACGCAGGAAGGCCTCGATGTCGAAGAAGAACTGGGTCACGGCGCGCATGGCGCCAGCGTCCACCTTGGCCTTCAGCACCTCGATGTCATGGTCGATAGAGGGGCTTTCCGGGTGGCGTTCGGGATAGGCGCCGACGGTGATGTCGAAACCGCCGACGCGGCTGATGGCCCGGGACAGTTCGGTGGCGTTGGCGTAGCCGTCGGCACGGGGGGCGTAGGCGCCGCCGATACCGTCTCCGCCAGGCGGGTCGCCGCGCAGGGCGACGATGTGATCGACGCCGATGGCTTTGTAGCCCTCGATGACCTCATCGACCTCGGCGCGGCTGGCCTCGACGCAGGTCAGGTGGGCGGCGGGGCGCAGGGTGGTCTCGCTGATGATCCGCTGGACGGTGCGGTGGGTGCGTTCGCGCGTGGAGCCGCCCGCGCCATAGGTGACGGAGACAAAGGCCGGGTTCAGCGGCTCCAGCCGCCGGATGGCGGACCACAGATTGGCCTCGGCCTCGTCTGACTTGGGGGGGAAAAACTCGAACGAGACGCGCACGGCGTTGCGGTTCGATCCGGCGCGGGCGACGGGCCCCAATGGCGACAGCAGCAGGGCGCGGGCCTCGGCCAGGGTGGTGCGCGAGGGGGAGGGGGCGGTCATCAGGCGCGCTTTCTCTGGCTGGCGGCAGGACGTTGCGCGGTCCAGATGACGACGGTCAGGCCGTCGGTGTCGGGGGGCAGGGCGACCGGCGCGGACGGGCTAAGCCCCGCCTCGGTCAGCCAACGGTGGATCTCCTCGTCGGCGAAGCCCAGGCGGCGATGCTGATGCTCGTCGCGCATCTGCTCCAGATCGTGCGGGGCGAAGTCGACGATCAGCAGACGGCCGCCGGACGAGACCAGGCGCGCCGCTTCGGCCACGGCCGCCTGGGGATCGGCCAGATAGTGCAGCACCTGATGCACCATCACCAGATCCGCGCTTTCGGCGGGCAGGCGGGTGGCGAAGATATCGCCGTGGCGCAGTTCGACCTTGGCCAGACCGGCCCGCGAGACATTGGCGCGGGCGATGTTCAGCATGTTGTGCGACAGGTCGAGGCCCAACGACATTCGGGCCTTCTTGCCCAGCAGGGTCAGCATCCGGCCCGAGCCGGTGCCCAGATCGACCACGCGGTCGAACGGGCCGGGGCCGACGACCTTTTCGACCGCCGCCTCGACCGCGCTCTCGCTGACGTACATCGAGCGCAGGCGGTCCCATTGCGGCGCGACCTGTTCGAAATAGGCGGCGGCGGCGGTCTCGCGCTCGCGGCGAACCTCGTCCAGGCGGCGGTGATCGGCCTCGCCCTCCGCGTCGTCCATCAGATCCAGAACGGTGTCGATCAGGCGGCGCAGGACGGCGTCGTGCGACAGGCGATAGAAGACGCGGGCGCCGTCGGGGAAGCGCTCGATCAGGCCGGCGTCGGTCATCAGCTTCAGATGACGCGAGACGCGCGGCTGGCTCTGGTCCAGAACGCGCGACAGCTCCATCACCGACAGCTCCTCACCGGCCAGTAGTGACAGGATGCGCAGCCGGGTGCTTTCGCCGGCGGCGCGCAAGGCTTCTATGGTCTGGTCTGCTGTCAGCAACATGGGATCATATAAAGATATCCTTATATGATTATGCAAGCAAAATCAGGGGCCGGTCGCCGTTTCAGCGAAGGAATCTGGCCCCCGAATCGTTCAGTGTGGAGCCAAAGGGAGAGTTTCATGCGCATCGCCGCCGTTTCCGCCTTCACCCTGACCGTCGTCCTGGGCGCCTGCAGCCAGGCTGATCAACCC
This sequence comes from Brevundimonas sp., assembly GCF_004210735.1. Taxonomy (GTDB): domain Bacteria; phylum Pseudomonadota; class Alphaproteobacteria; order Caulobacterales; family Caulobacteraceae; genus Brevundimonas. The sequence goes on along the minus strand of NZ_SDZL01000010.1, from coordinate 1,852 downwards.
GCCAGAGAGGCGGACGCCTCGGCGCCGGTGAGCGCAGACGCTGCGCCGCCCGCCGATTCTGCGGCGCCGAATGGTGACCGCCGGGGCCCACGTGGCCCGCAGACGCTGGAACAGTTCCAGGCCCGGATCGAGCGGGGCTTCGCCGGTCTGGACGCCGATGGCGACGGCGTGGTCACGGCTGAGGAGTTGAACGGCGCTTCGGGCGGCCGGGCGGCGCCCATGCTGGCCCGACTGGACGCAGATGGCGACGGCAAGGTGACGCGCGCCGAGATGGCGGCGGGCGCCCAGCGGATATTCGAGCGGATGGACACGAATGGTGACGGCGTGATCTCGCCGGACGAGCGCCCCAGCTTCGGTCGCGGCGGGCCGGGCGGCCCACAGGACTAGGTCTGGACCGGCGTCTTCAGCGGTTCGTCGCCGAAATGCGCCTGCAGATTCTGGATCAGCAGCAACAGCATGCCCTGCACCGCCTCGGTCGTGGCCCCGGCGGTGTGGGGCGTCAGCACCGTATTGGGCACGTCGATCCAGCGTGCGGCATCGGTCGGCTCGGTCTCGAACACGTCCAGCGCTGCGGCGCCCAGACGCCCGTCCCGCAAGGCGGCGATCAGGGCGTCCTCATCGACCAGCTGTCCGCGCGCGACGTTGACCAGCAGGCCTGACGAACCCAGCGCCTCGATCACCGACGCCGAGATCAGGCCGCGATTGCTCTCGTCCGCGCGACAGGCGACCACCAGGATATCGCTGGCCTTTGCCAGGTCCAGCAGGCTGTCGGCGCGGGGCCAGGGCGCGGGCTTGTCGCGCGGCGCCCACCAGCGGACGGTCATGCGCATCGCCTCGGCCCGGCGGGCGACGGCCTCGCCGATATGGCCCAGGCCGACGATGCCGAGGGTCTGGCCGTTCAGAGAGGGGGTGATGGTCTTGCTGTCCGGCGTCCAGCCACCGGCGCGCAACTGGCGATCGCCCGACGCGATCTGACGGCGCGCCGCCAGGATCAGGCCGATGGCGTGATCGGCGACATCCTCGTGATTGACGGCGGGGGCATGGGTGACGGCCAGGCCCCGCGCGCGGCACCAGTCTACATCGATCCCGTCATAGCCGGCGGTGAAACAGGCGATCAGCGACAGGTTCGGCAGGCGTTCGATCAGCGCCTTGTCCAGCTCGAACTCGCCAGCCACGACCAGGGCGCGGATGTCGTGCGCCGCCTCGACCGGCGGTCCTTCCCAGAAACGATAGACGTCATAGGCGCCTTCCAGAAAGGCGCTCAGCGGGGCCAGATGCCGCTGCATGATCAGGATGGCGGGGCGCTGGGTCATGCGCGCAGACTAACCACGACCGCGTGCAAAGAAAAACGGCCCCCCGATCGCTCAGGGGGCCATTTGTCCGTGTGCCTGTCGGATCAGCGTCCGAACTTCTGGTGCTGGATGCGTTTGGGGATGATGCTGTCGGCGCCCAGGCGGCGCATCTTGTCCTGTTCGTAGGCTTCGAAATTGCCCTCGAACCATTCCACGTGGCCGTCGCCTTCGAAGGCGAGGATGTGGGTGGCCAGACGGTCAAGGAACCAGCGGTCGTGGGAGATGACCACGGCGCAGCCCGCGAACTCCTCCAGAGCCTCCTCGAGGTTCTGCAGCGTCTCGATGTCCAGATCGTTGGTCGGTTCGTCGAGCAGGATCAGATTGCCGCCGGACGCCAGGGTCTTGGCCAGGTGGACGCGGTTGCGCTCACCACCGGACAGCTGGCCGACCTTCTTCTGCTGGTCGCCGCCCTTGAAGTTGAAGCTGCCGACATAGGCGCGGGTGTTGATCTCGCGCTTGCCGACCATCATCACGTCGGTGCCGCCCGAGATCGCCTGCCA
>NZ_SDZL01000107.1 GCF_004210735.1 Brevundimonas sp. | reverse complement strand
CACGCGTCGGGCCTCGCCAGCGTTTCCCCACCCACGGCTTCATAGCATAGCGCAGCCTCGGACGGCGGCCCTCTTCGCGTGGGAAGTGAAAGGATCCGCACAAGTTTCTGGCCGGAGGGCGCGCGGAAGGTGAGGACGTCGCCGGGCTCGACGGGCGTCGACGGCTTGTCGATGCGGCGGACCTGGCCATCGCGCTCGATGCGGGCGCCTTTTTCCTCGACCGCTTCAGTGGCGGAGGTGCGCGCCTTGAAGAAGCGGGCGCGCCAGAGGAAGACGTCGAGCCGCATGCGGCTGAGGTCCTTGTCGTCGTCCTGATCGTATTCGCGGCTGGCGCGGCTCATGAGGCGACTTTCGGTGTGGGCGATGCGGATTGGGCGGGACGCTTGTGGCGGCGCCGGCGGCGATGCGCGCGTGGCACTTCGGTGGTGATGAGTTGAGCGAGCACAGCAAAGGGGCCGGTGGGCGGCGGCGCGGGCGGTTGCGGCTTGCGGCCGTTTTGTTTGGCCCGCGGGCTTCCCTCGCGCGGCGATGGGGCGGCGTCAGGCGCGCGCTGTGCCGGGAAGCGCCAGAGTTTGACAGCGCCTGTCTCGCGATCCTTCTCGGCGGGCTTGAGGCCGAGGCCGCGCAGGATGGCGGGGAAGTCGGCGGCGGGGCAGCCGACCTGTGCTGCGAGTTCGGGGGGCACGGCGAAGGCCGAGGACTCTGACGCACGGCGGATCTGGGCGAGCGATCCCATCAGGCGCTCGGCAAGGTCGGCGCGGACGGCGCGGGGGCCGACGCGGAGATAGCCTGCGGTCCACAGCATGGGCTCTGACCATGGATGCTTGGCGAGCGCGAAGGAGGATTGCGTCGGCGGCTCGCGTGGCGGCTGGCCGGAATGGACGGCGCGCAGGGCGAGGGCGAGGCGCGCGGCGGCGGGCTTGAGCAGTCCGGGCAGCCAGGCGGCGACGCGGCCTGCTTTCACGCCTGCTGCATTCAGCGCGGCGCGATCTTCTGGCGAGAGCGGTGGCTGCTGGCGCGCATTGGTGGTCGCGCGGCGATCGAAGGCGGCGCCGGTTTCGAGCAGCTGGAAGGCTGTGCCGCGCGCGGCGCCGCGAATGATCGTGCCGTCGAGCGTGTTGCGGAGATCGTCGAGCGCGGGGAGCGTGGCTTTCACGTGATCGACGAACCAGCGGGCGAGGCGTTCGTGGGCTGCGTCGCGGCTGGAGGCGGCGGCGTCGCCTGCGCCGAGGAGATGGACAGAGGGCGAGTGCCAGTTGGTGGCGGCGACGAGGCGCGCGACGGGCGCGCCGTCGTGGACGATGGTGGCGCTGGTGGTGTCGAAGGCGATGTCGGCATCCGGCGCCTGCGAGATGATGGCGAGGCGTTGCTCCATCACGGGGCGAAGGGCCTTGAGGGCGGCGCCGCGCAGGGCGCGCCCGGCGAGACTGTCGCCTTCGGAGTCGGCGGTGAAGACGAGGCCGTGGAGATGGCCGACCGTATGGCCGCCGATGATGACTTCGCCGGCTGGGCCGATCTGCGCCGGCTCGTCTTCCTGCGAGTTCAGCGTCTTGAGCAGCGCGGAGGTGCGGCGGTCGACGAAGCGGAGCATCAGCGCCTGGTGGAGCGCGTCGGAGAGTTTGTCTTCGATCTCGCGGGTGCGACCGCGCCATGTCTGTGCGTTTTCGAGCCAGTCTGTGCGGTTGGCGGCGTAAGTCCAGGTGCGGATGGCGGCGAGGCGTTGCTGGAGCGTGTCGATCTCGCCTTCGGTGCGGTCGAGCGGTTCGACGTGGGCAAACATCCACTCGTCCTTGATGCGGGCGGACGGGTCGGCGAGTTTTTCGACGAAGGACTGGACGAGTTTGAAATGCGCGTCGGGGCCGTGCTTGCGGAAGTCTGGCAGCGTGCAGAGATCCCAGAGGCGGCGGACGTGCGCGTAGGTGCGGGCGTGGCGCACGACGTCTTCGTCCTGCGCCAGCGTGGCGAGGGTCATCTCGTCGAGTGCTTCTGGGGCGCGGCGCAGGATCACGTCTGGCGAAGGACGGCGGAGCGAGGCAAGCAGGTTGGCGACGCTCGACCAGTCGAGATCGGAGTTGCGCCAGTTGAGATAGTCGACCGGCTCGAAATGATGATTGACGATGCGCTCGACGGTTTCTTCCTCGAAGGGCGTGCAGTCGGCGGTTTCGCCGAACGTGCCATCATCGCGGAAGCGGCCGGCGCGGCCGGCGATCTGTGCGAGTTCGTCGGCGCGGAGATAGCGGCGCTGGCGGCCATCGAACTTGCGGCGCGAGGCGAAGGCGATGTGGCCGACGTCGAGGTTGAGGCCCATGCCGATGGCGTCGGTGGCGACGATGTAGTCGACCTCGCCCGATTGATAGAGCTCGACCTGGGCGTTGCGGGTGCGGGGCGAGAGCGCTCCCATGATGACGGCGCAGCCGCCGCGCTGGCGTTTCAGCAGCTCGGCGATGGCGTAGACTTCTTCTGAGCTGAACGCGACGATTGCGGAGCGCTTGGGCAGCTTGGTGATCTTGGTCGGGCCGGCATAGCTCAGCTGAGAAAAGCGCTCGCGGCGTTCGCCATCGATGTCGAGATCGAGGCGTTGCAGGGCGGGGCGCATGGTGTCGGCGCCGAGCAGCATGGTTTCGTGACGGCCGCGCGCGTGAAGGATGCGATCGGTGAAGACGTGGCCGCGGTCGGGGTCCTGCGCGAGCTGGATTTCGTCGATCGCCATGAAGTCCGCGCCTTCGGAGACGGGCATGGCTTCGACGGTGCAGGCATACCAGCGGGCGCCGGGCGGCTTGATGCGTTCCTCGCCGGTGATGAGGGCGCAGGACTTCTCGCCCTTCTCCTTCACCATCCTGTCGTAGATCTCGCGCGCGAGCAGGCGCAGCGGCAGGCCGATCATCCCGGTATTGTGCGCAAGCATGCGCTCAACGGCGAGGTGGGTCTTGCCGGTGTTGGTAGGGCCGAGAACGGCCCGGATGCGGGTGTTGTCGCTGGCGGCCAGAGTTGGCGCTCCTGACGGGAGAGTGGATCAGGCGATGGAGATGCGGCGCACATTGATGTGCGGCAAGGTCGAAGCGAAACGGGTGGGCGGGCGCCAGCGCATGTCCGTCTTCCCAGAGAGGACGCGGATCGGTCCTCAGGCAAAGGGTGGGGTGCGTGGAGGCGCAGGTCAACAGCAGAGGCTGTGGATCAATCGTTCGTCATTGTGTGGGAACGACGGGCGGTGCGGTGCATTTACGCTTCGCTTCAATGCACCCTACGGGT
>NZ_SDZL01000059.1 GCF_004210735.1 Brevundimonas sp. | reverse complement strand
CTCCCGGCCTCTGCCGGTCTGGCCGCGCCACCAGCGTTGCCCCCGTATCCGCCCGCGCCGCCCGGGCCGCCGGTCGCGTCACCGCCTCGGCCGCCCTTGCCCCCAAAGGCCGTCAGCAGGGTTCCGTTCGAGTCCGACACACGGCTGAACTGGCCGTCCGCGCCTATGGCTCCGGCGCCGGTCGTCCGCGCCGCGCCCCCGGTCCCGCCAGCGCCCACAATCACCGAAAGGCCGCCTGATAGCGCCTCAACCGGCCAACAGGCTTCGACCAGGCCGCCACCACCGCCGCCGGCGCCACCGGACCGCGCGCCGGATGCGCCCACAGCGCCTGAGCCGCCACCTCCGCCGCCGCCCACGAGCCGCGCCGTGACGATCCGCGCCCAGACCGGCGGAACATAAGCGCCCTCCGCCTCCAGCACCGTCGTGTGAATCCGCATGGCCCCGCCGGCGAACCAGGTGCGGCCGGTCGTGCGATCAATGGACAGCGCCTCGCGCCAGGTTCCGCCATCGGCGCTGACCTTGATCGTCAGGTCGTCGCCGCCTATCAGGCCGATCTCGGCCCGGCCACCCCACCCGCTCTGGAACAACAACGACAGGACGTCGCCCGCCGCCTCCTTGTTCAGCGTGACTCTCAGGTCGCCGTCACCACCTTCGCCTGCTCCCAGGGCAGTCAGCAGCGCCTTGTTGACCTTGATCGCCACGGGGTTGGCGTCGTCTGCGGCAGTGTTGACGCCCAGTCGGCGCAGATGCTGGCCCAGCGCGACCCACGCGCCGTCGCGGAGACAAACAATTTCGGCCTGATCCAGCACGGCGACGATGGCGCCCTCCGCCACCGGCACGGTAGTCCAGCCGCCCGCTTCAGCCCGCACCAGCGCGCCTGCCGGTCTGCCGCTCCACGCCGTGCCGGTTGCGCCGGACGGCAGGATGTAAAGGGCGCCATCGTCAGGCGTCGCGGGCTGCGTCCCCACCGTGCGGCTGACCACGGCCGCCTGCACCAGGGCGTCCAGCCGGGTCAGGGCCTCGTTCAGGGTGACGTGTTTCTGAAGCTGGCCCGCCGCCAGATAGGGCAGGCCCAGCCGGGCGCTGAGATCGTCGCTCATCAAGGTCTCCATCCGAATGATGAAGACCAGTCTGCGGTCGCCGCCAGATCAGGCGGGTCGCGGCGGGCCAGAAACGGATCGCCCCTTGATCCGACGCGATAATTTCGGCCCGGCCATCATGTCCGGGGCCGATGAGGCGGCGCCGTCAGTCGTGCAGATAGACGATCCGCTTCTTCTTCGGATCGCTCCGCATCTCCTCGAGATGCCGATCGTGGTCGCCGCTGGCGCGGGCCTCGGCCTCGTTCGCCTCGACCCAGTGGGTCGTCTCAATATCCTTTTGCAGAGCACGCGCCGCCAGCAGCTGGCCGGGAAACAGCGTATCCACGGCATCGCCCAGCAGGGGCACCGTTCCGGTCGCCGTGTCGAACGCCATATAGGCGGCCATCCGCGCCAGGGTGCCCGGCCCCGCCTTGGCCCGCAGCCCCTGCACGAACAGCCAGCCGCCTGTGCCGACGGTATAGACCGTGCCCACCACCGGCACCCAGGTCAGCAGGGCGTCCAGCCCCAGTCCGAATGGGCCGATGCCGATCACCCGGTCCGAGAGCTTCTTCACGCCCTCGACATTCGACCAGATTTTCTCGATATCCCCAATGTTCCGCTTGGCCATGCCGTCGCCCTCCCCCTTGGCGTCGCAACGCCGACCATCACGCACCGCCCCGGCCCGGAAAGGCAAGACCGCATGTCGCGATCCGCTTTGAACGCCGTTCTGCGTCGTGCGATCCAGGTGGCGCTCATCGGGCTGGCGCTGATCCCTTTCGTGCCCGCCGTGGCCGCGCTTAGCGGTCACGGGCACCGGTGGGTCGACATCTTCGCCCAGTTCACGGCCCCGGCCCTGACGGCCGCCGTCCTGCTGGCTCTCGCAATGGCCTTGTTGCGGCAACCGGTGGCCACGGGCGTCGCGGCATTGGGCGCGCTGTTGCTGCTGATCGCCGTCTGGCCCCAGTGGTTTCCGCCCACGGGCCGTCCACGCAAAGGCGCGCCCGTGGTCACTCTGTATTCCGCCAACCTGTGGGCCTGGAACGAGGACGTGGCCGCCATGCGCCGGTCGATCCAGGCGGCCGACCCCGATATCATCGTCCTGATCGAGATGGGCGACGCGCCCGCCACCGGGATGGACACTCTGCTGGCCGGCTATCCCCACCGTGTCGCCTCGCCCCGCTCGACCCGACGCAGCGGCCCGGCCCGCTCACTGATCGCCTCGCGCTATCCGCTGACGGCCCTGCCCCGCTACCGCGACGATCTGGCCGATGTCAGCGCGCGAGCGGACACGCCCTTCGGGCCGCTGAACGTGATCGGGGTGCACCTGACGCGACCGTGGCCCTATCAGTTCCAGTGGGGTCAGATCCTTCAGGTTCGGGCGCTGGCCGACCTGCGGCGCCCCATGACCGGGCCCGTCGTGGTCGCCGGCGATTTCAACAGCGTCTCCAGCGCCCGCATCGGCCGTCAGGTTCAGGACGAAGTCGGCCTGATCCCGGCGCCCGGCTGGCCCGGGACCTGGCATTCCAAACTGCCCGCCCCGCTGCGTATCACCATCGATCAGGTCTATCGCTCGCCCGACCTGGCCTTCGTCGGGCGCCAGTTGGGTCAGCCGACCGGATCGGACCACCACCCGGTCGTCGTGCGGATCACTCCTGCGGCCTGAGTTCGTCCAGGATGGCCGCCAGCCGTTCGGCATGGCCCTCGTTCGGAAAGTCGTCGGCGATCCAACCAACCTCGAACGCCTTCAACGCCTGCCCGGTCAACGGGCCCGGCGCCAGTCCCAGCGCCCGCACGTCCGCCCCGCCGACGGGCATCGACGGCGGCGACCATTGCGCCGCCAGATCCAACAACCGCGTGGCGTCCTCGCCCCGCTCCGGCGCATCCGCCCAGGCCAGTGTGACTTGGTCCGCCACCACGCCGCCGCCCCACCGATAAATCAGCGCCCGCGCCTGCCGGTCGCTGATGTCCAGCGACGCCTCGGTGTCCAGCGCGCCGATCAGTCGGTCCCTCTGGGCGTTCGACAGCCGCAACCGGGCCGTGGCCAGGCCAGAGTCCGCGTCCGGCCGCGACAGCGCGGACAGCCGCAGCAACGCGTCGTCCGACAGGCCGCACAGCGCCTCGAACCGCCCGTGCCCCTGTGAGCCGGGCAGCACGCGCTCCAGCACGCCCGCCCGTTCCATCGCCGCGACTGCGCTACGCGGATCGGGCGCCGCCAGCAGCTTCAGCAACTCCTTTGTCACCCGCTCGGCCGACAGCCGGCCCATGCCGTCCTTCAGCGCCGCACAGGCCGCCATCGCCCCTGCATCGGGCTCACCCCGGCCGTACCAGGCGTAGAACCGGAAGAAGCGCAGGATGCGCAAATAATCCTCGCGAATCCGCGTCTCGGCCTCGCCGACGAAGACGATCCGCCCCGCCCGCGCATCGTCCAGCCCCGCGCCGGTCGGATCTATGATCCGTCCCGCCCTGTCGGCATACAGGGCGTTCAGCCGGAAATCCCGCCGCGCCGCGTCCTCGGCCCAGTCGGTGGTGAAGGCGACCGTGGCGTTGCGCCCATCGGTCGTCACATCGCGCCTCAGGGTCGTGATCTCATAAGGCCGCCGATCCGAGATCGCCGTCACCGTGCCGTGGTCGATCCCGGTCGGGACAGAGCGTAATCCCGCCGCCTTCAACGCCGCCACCACCGCGTCCGGCGTCAGGGTTGTGGCGATGTCGATATCGTCCACCGGCTGGCCCAGCACAGCATTGCGCACGCTGCCGCCGACGAAACGGGCGCAATCCGGTCCGCCCGCCACCTCCAGCGCATCCATGACCGCATGGGTGGCCGACGCCGTCAGCCAGGGTTGGTCGCCGACGCTGAAGCCGCTCACGCCGCGTCCTCCGCCGCGCAGGCGCCGGGATCATCCTCGCGGCCGTACAACCGGCCGCGCAAGGCCTTCAGGATCCCCGCTGTCACACCCCAGATATAACGATCCTCCCACGGCATGGCCCAGAACCAGCGGCGCGGTCCGTCCTCCGGATCATAATAGTCGCGACGGTGATTGACCGGGTCCATCAGGAAGTCCCACGGCGTCTCGAACACCTCGGCCACTTCGTCCGGCGATGGCGTGACGACCGGCGGGGTCTTCAGCCAGCCGATCACCGGCGTAACCATGAAGCCCGTACCCGTCTCATAGCCGTCGCCCAGGCCCAGCACCTCGACCACCGCCGGGTCCAGCGCCACCTCTTCCCACGCCTCGCGCAGGGCCGCCTCGGCCGCCGTCTCGCCGGGATCCAGACGCCCGCCGGGAAAGGCGATCTGGCCCGTATGACTGGCCAGACTGTCGGACCGCCGCGTCATCAGCACGGTCGCCCCCCCGGGCCGGGCGATGATCGGGATCAGCACTGCGGCGGGCCGCAACAGCCGCTCGGGCCGGGGCGCATCCGGGTTCAGGTCGAAATCTGACCGATGCGCGGCCCGCTCGGGCGACCAGTCCGAGATCGGGTCCAGACTCTGGACCAGCCGATGCCGCAGGGTATTCAGGCTCATGCCCCGACCCCGCCCAGGTCGAACCGCGATCCGCCCGACGAAACCCACAGCCGGCCATCCTCCAACGTCGCCGCCTCGACCAGTTCATAGAAGACCGGCCGCGCGATCCGCGCCCACAGGTCGGCCCGAACGTGCACGCGGGGCGCCGGCTCGCCCGTCGCCGGATCGGTCTCGACCACGATAGCGTGATCCGCCCCCGCTTCGGTCCGGTCGCCGACGTCGGTCGTAAACACCCATTGATCATTGATGCGTTCGACGGCCACCGCGCGGAACGGCAGGTCCTGAACCGTGATCCTCAGCTTCTCGACCGGCGTGACCAGATGGTAGCCGTCCGGATCCTTCCTCAATACGGTCGAGAACAGCCGCACCAGCGGCGCCCGTCCGATGGGTGAGCCTTCGTGCGTCCACACCCCGTCGGCGCGGATGACGATGTCGATGTCGCCGCAATGGGCCGGGTTCCACAGATGCACGGGCGGAAGGCCGCGCTCCGGCGCCGCGCGCGCGGCTTCGGCAACGCCGGCCAATCCCCTGTTTTCCCGATCCTCGCTCATGTCACGTCCAGACTTAGGCGCGTCGCGACGTGGGGGAAAGGCTCAGCCCGCCTTCCGCACCGGCCCGACGACCGTATCGACGGTCATCGGCGCCCACATCACCCGACGCTGATCGACCGGCCCCGGCATTTGCGCTTGCGGCGCCGCGCCGAAGCCGAAACGGGAGAAATAGGGCGGCTCGCCGACCAGCAGAACGCCGCCCGTCCCGGCTTCTCGCGCGAACGCCAGACAGGCCGCCACCAACTCCCCGCCGACGCCGGACCGCCGTTCCGCCGCATCCACGGCGATCGGCCCCAGGAACAGCGCCGGGGTGTCCCCAACCGTGATCGACCACAGCCGAACCGAGCCGATAACCCCGCCCCCCTCGCGCGCCACAAAGGCGGCGGCCGGACGGGCCCCTTCGCGCAGCCGCTCGGCCGTCTTGGCGAACCGACCCGGGCCGAACGCGGCCGTCACCAACGCCTCAACGGCGGCGGCGTCGGCGGGCTGTTCGACTTCAAGCGTCGGGATGGTTGCGGGGGCGGAAACGGACATGGGCGCGCGCACCTACGCCCGCGCCGCCGCCCGATCAACCGATCTTTGAAAAATCCGGCGCGCGCTTCTGGCTGAAGGCCATGAAGGCCTCCATCGCCTCTGGGCTTTTCATCTGCGCCCCAAAGATCGCGCCTTCCTTCTGCATCAGCGCCCACATGCCTTCCGCGTCGCGCATCAGGGCCTTGGTCCGGCGCACGGAGTTCGGCGCCCGCGCAGCCAGTGCTGTCGCCAATCGGTCAGCCTCCACCTCGACCTGATCAGCCGGGACGACCCGGTTGGCCAGACCCCAGGCATGCGCCGTGCGCCCATCGATGGCCTCGCCCAGGGCGAATAGTTCGAACGCCCGCTGGTGCCCCACGGCCAGCGGCAACAGCAGTGACGACGCTGCCTCGGGCGCCAGCGCCAGGTTCACGAACGGCACGGACAGCAGCGCGTCCTCGGCCACCACTACCATGTCGCAATGCAGCAGCATGGTCAGGCCGATCCCCACCGCCCGGCCGCGCACCGCCGCCACCACCGGCTTGTCCAGTTCGGCCATGGCCCTCAGGAAGCGGAAAGCCGGCAGATCGCCCGGTTCTTGAGCCTGCGAGCTGAAGGCGATGAAATCGGCGATGTCGTTGCCCGCCGAAAAGGCGTCGCCCTCGGCCCGGATCAGCAGCACGCGCACGGTGTCGTCACCCTTCGCCCGCTCGGCCGCCTCGGCCATGGCGTGGTACATCGCCTGGGTGATGGCGTTTTTCTTGTCCGGCCGCGCCATGACGACGCTGAGGACGCCGTCATTCAGTGTCGTCTTGATGTTCTCACTCATGTATCGCTCCCTGATATCGCCGACCACCAGTCCACGCCTTGGTCGTCGCGTTGACGCCGGGCGCGGCCGCGCCTGTCCAGATAGTTGAGATGGGCCAGACTCTCGCCCGTGGCCATGCCCAGCACGCCGTCGTCGATCGGGCGGGCGAACAGGCTGCCGAATACGTCGACGGACCGCGCTGGCGTCTTCAGCCGCCGCAACAGTCGCTTCAACGTCACCTCATGCCCGCGGGTCAGCGCCTCCAGCCGCGTATGCACACCGCGGAACGGCTCGCCGTGGGACGGCAGGACAAGCAGGTCCTCCGGCAGGGTCTCGCGCAGGATCCGCAGCGAGTCCATCCAGTCGCCCAATGGATCGGCCTCGGGCTCTGTCGGCCAAACCGAAACATTGGATGAAATGCGCGGCAGGATCTGATCCCCGCTCAGGAACACTCCGTCCTGCTCGCGCCACAGGCAAACATGTTCGGGGCTGTGGCCGGACCCGACCACGATCCGCCACTCGCGCCCGCCGATGGTCAATCGGTCGCCGTCCGACAGGCGATGATAGCTCTGCGGCATCGGCGCGACCCCGCGCCCGAACATGCCGAAGCCGGCGCGCCAACTCTCGATCTGCGCATCATTCCAGCCCGCAGCACGATAAAACAACGCCCCATCCTCGGGCGCCGGCTGACCCGTATCCGCCAGCAGCATCCGCGCCGTCACATACTCCAGCCGCGACATCGACAGCGGCGCGCCAAACCGTTCCGCGATCCAGCCCGCCAGGCCGATATGGTCAGGGTGCATATGGGTGCACAGCACCCGATGAACCGCCCGCCCGCCCAGCGCGCCGCCGAATGCGATCTCCCAGCCCTCACGGCACGCAGCCGTGTTCACGCCAGTATCGATCACCCACCAGCCGTCGCCGTCCGCGACCGCATAGACATTGATGTGGTTCAGCGCGAACGGCAGCGGCAGACGCAACCACAGGACGCCGTCGGCGACCGAGGTCGCTTCGCCAAGTGCGGGCGTGGTCAAGGGCAGATAGGTCAGGCCGCGGATGGGCAAGATAGGCGGCTCTCCGCGATCACGCTCATCCATAAGCAGGGGTTCGTTCCCAATAGAAACTCTCTACCTACACGCTCTCAGTAACACTCGTCCATAGAGGCTTCCGTACGAGCATTGGAACAAGCAAGAATATGTGCCAATCATGCGTATATCACTAAAAAATGGGTACGAAAATGCAATCGATTAGGCTTGTATGCATAATAATAGCATCGATATTCGTTTTCTTAGGTCATGACGCCCGGGCGCAAGCGACCGTACAACCCAATATAGCGACGCCCGGAGCTCAACAGCAAACGCAAGACCGCCTGAATCTGATGAACCGATCAGCAGCGCGAGATCAGATCGAACAGAATCGAAGATCGCGCCAAAATCGCGCGCCCTCGCCGGAACAGGTGAAGGCGAGCGCCCAGGCCGTGGTCACGTCGGCGGGCCTGTCGTGCCGAGTGACCGAGGCGACCCTGCTGGGCAAGACCGACGACGACAACGATCTGTACGAAGTCGCCTGCGACGGCGGCGTCGGCTACCTGCTGCAAAGCTCCACGCCGCCGCAGACCTTTGATTGCCTGATCCTGGCCAACCAGGCCGAGCGCGCTCGCGCTCAGGGCGGCGAAGTCCCCGCCGGATCGACCTGCGCGCTGCCCGCTAACCAGAACGGCTTGATCGTACTGGCCGGCTACGCCCGCCAGGCTGGCGTGCCCTGCACCGTCGACGCCGGCAAGGTCGTCGGCAAAACCGCCGCTGGTAACGTCGTCTATGAGGTTGGCTGCCCCGGCGCCGACGGTTACCACATCGAACAGGCAGCTCAGGGATGGGCCAAAACCGACTGTTTGGAGGTCATGTCCACCAACCTCACCTGCGAATTCACAACCGTCGAGGAACAGGTCGCCGGCTTCAAGGCCTTGCTGCCGGGCACCGACATCGACGACTGCGATGCCCAGCGTATTCAGTTGCTGGGCCAGAACGACAATGGTCGCTTCATCGAGGTCAAATGCGCCTCGAACGACGGCTATGTCGCCCGCATCAAGGACAATGCCATCGGCCAGATTTATCCCTGTGCCCTTGCCGTCCGCATCGGCGGCGGCTGCACCATGACCCCCATCGCCGCCGGGACCGCCGAACAACAGTAAGCTCACTCAGCTTTTGACCGGTTCCGCACCGCCCCTCGACGCCTTCGAGGGGCGGTTTCAATTTCAAATCACTAGCGAGTGGGTCCGCTCAACATTTCCGTTTCGCAATTGTTTTGCCTTGGAGTCCGAGCGACGCAGCATTAGCGTCGCCTATCATCAACTCCACATGGACCTCACATGCGCTTTCTAAAGTCCATCATGCTGGTCGTGGCCGCCTCTCTAGCTGCGGCTTCTATGACTTTCACGGCTTCGGCCGCCACCGCACAGATCACCCCCATCCCTCCCCCGAGCCAGACCGGAATGTCGGGTCAGAATGAAAGGGATCGACAGCAGTTACGGGAGACGCGCCGAACTCAAGATCGTATCGACGAGGCTCAAAACTCTCGTCGTGGTCGCATGCCTTCGCCCGAACAGGTGAAAGCGAACGCCCAGGGCGTGGCCACGTCGGCGGGCCTGTCGTGCCGGGTGACCGAGGCGACCCTGCTGGGCAGGACCGACGACGACAACGACTTGTACGAAGTCGCCTGCGACGGCGGCGTCGGCTACCTGCTGCAAAGCTCCACCCCGCCGCAGACCTTTGATTGCCTGATCCTGGCCAACCAGGCCGAGCGCCTCCGCGCCCAAGGCGGCGAAGTCCCCGCCGGATCGACCTGCGCGCTTCCCGGCAACCAGAACACGATGGCTGTGTTCGCAGGCTATGCTCGCGCGGCTGGCGTGCCGTGCGAAATCGACGCAGCACAGGTTGTTGGAAAAACGCCCGCTGGAAACACGGTCTATGAAGTCGGCTGCCCCGGCGCCGATGGTTGGCATATCGAGCAGGCGGCTCAAGGTTGGACCAAGACGGACTGCCTTGAGGTGATGTCAACCAACCTGACCTGTCAGTTCACCACGGCCGAGGAACAGGCCGCAGGCTTCAAGCCCAAGCTGGTCGGTACGGACATCGACGACTGCGATGCTCAACGCATTCAACTGCTGGGCCAGAACGACAATGGCCGCTTCATCGAGGTCAAATGCGCCTCTGGCGAAGGCTATGTCACTCGCATGAAGGACGAGGCCGTCGCACAGGTCTATCCCTGCGCGCTCGCCATCCGCATCGGCGGCGGCTGCACCATGACCCCGGTCGCAGCTTCGTCTGAGCAACAGTAACACTCACGGCCGGACATGGCGGCGACGCCTTGCCCGGCCGACGCTGTCCGCCTAGCCTTGCGCCATGCGCATCGCCACCTGGAACGTAAACTCCGTCAACGCCCGCCTGCCCACTGTCCTCGAGTGGTTGCAGGCCGCCAATCCCGACGTGGCGTGTTTCCAGGAAATCAAATGCGTGGACGAAAAATTCCCACGCGAGGCTTTTGAGGACCTCGGCTACAACGTCGAGACCCACGGCCAGAAATCCTACAACGGCGTCGCCCTACTCTCGAAATACCCGCTGTCCGACGTGCGGCGCGGTCTGCCGGGTGACGATAACGACGAGCAGGCGCGTTATATCGAGGCCTTGGTCGAAGCGCCGCTGCCGATCCGGGTGGGCGCTATCTACCTGCCCAACGGCAACCCCACGGGGACCGAAAAATTCGCCTACAAGCTGGCCTGGTTCGAGCGGTTGAACGCCCACGCCCGCGCCCTGCTGGCGCTGGAGGAGCCGCTGGCCCTGTGCGGCGACTACAACGTGATCCCGACGCCGGAGGACGCGAAAAACCCGGCCGCCTGGGTCGATGACGCCCTGTTCCAGCCGCAGAGCCGCGAGGCGTTCCGCGCCCTGAAATGGCTGGGCCTGGCCGATTCCCACGAACTGGGCCGCGAGCCCGCCGGGACCTACACCTTCTGGGACTATCAGGCCGGCGCCTGGCAGCGGAACCACGGTATTCGGATCGACTTCGCCCTATTGTCACCCCAGGCGGCGGACCGCTTCCGGGGTATCGAGACGCACCGCGACGCCCGCGACATGGAAAAGCCCAGCGACCACGTCCCGGTCGTCGTCGACCTGGACCTGGAGACCGCCAGCGATGGGTGACGTCCTGCGGGTCGTCCTGCTGGTCGCGCTGGCCGCGGCGGCCCTGGCCACCCTGACCCTGGCGACCGCCTGGTGGATGGAGCCGGGACGGCGACTGCGCCGCGCGCTGAAGAAGACGATGGGCGGCCCGGCCGACGCCGAGGCCCTGTCCCCGGCCGAGGGACGCGCGGCCGCGCTGGATTTCGACGCCGCCCAGGTGGTGATCCTGTGGCGGTGCGGGACGCATGGTCTGGTCTTCGAGGTCGATGAGGTCGAGGGTGGTGAGATCATCGTCGATGGCCATCTGGTCGCCCGGGTCCGCCGGGGCGCGCCACGCAAGACGCTGGACATCAATGTCCCCGACGCAGAGCGGGTCGTCCTGCGCCTGATGTTCGAGGACCGCGCCCATCCCGAGTTCGAGCTCAGCCTGTGGAACGCCAATCTGGCGGCCCAGACCGGATCGCCGGGCGAGGCCATGCGGCTGGGCCGGCGCTGGCTGTCGCATCTGGACGCCCTGCTGGCCAGCTAGGCTCGCCCGGCCCTTCCCGTCCGCGCCGCGGGGCGTTAGAAGCCCCCCGTCCCTTTGACTTGCCTGCCCAAGGAGCCCGCCGTGGCCCGCCTGTTCGACGCCTACATCATCGCCGAGTGGACCGCCGCCGAGGGCAAGAAGCTGGGCGAGCAGTCGCTGTGGATCGGCGTGGCCAAGCGCGACGTGCGGTTCCGCCTCTATACCGAGACCCATAACGCCGCGACGCGGGCCGAGGGCGAGGCCCTGCTGGCCTCCCTGCTGGCCGATCATCGCAAGCGCGGCGACCGGGTTCTGGTCGGCTTCGACTTCAACTTCGGCTTCCCGGCCGGCACGGCCGGGCGGTTGAAGCTGGACGGCCGCCCGTGGGACGCCATGGGCAAATTCCTGTCCTCCAACGTGGTCGACAAGGCGGACAACACCAACAACCGCTACCAGGTCGCGGCCAAGATCAACCGGCTGGTGACCGACCAGGCCTGGCCCTTCTGGGGCGCCCCGGCGAAACAGGCCCAGCGCTGGCTGACGACCACCAAGCCACCGGAAGGCGCCGGCGCCGACATCCCCGAATTCCGCGCCACCGAAATCGCATCGAAAAAGGTCAAACTGGCCCCCAAGAGCGTCTGGCAGATGCACGGCGCGGGCGCCGTCGGCGGCCTGACCCTGCTGGGCGTGCCGATGGTGCGCCGCCTGCTGGACAAGCTGGGCGCCTCGGCCGCCGTCTGGCCGCTCAACACCGGCTGGCGAGAGCTGACGACGGCGGACGTCGAACCCCTGTCAGCCCTGGTGGTCGAGGTCTGGCCCGCCCTGTTCGACGCCAAACCCGCCGCCGGCGAGTTCAAGACCCAGGCCCAGGTCCGCGCCACAGCCGAGGCCTTCGCCCGGATGGACGACGCCGGCGACCTGCAAAAGGCTTTCGCCCCGCCCAAGGGCGCCGACGAGACGTTGATTCAGCAGGTCGAGAGCGAAGAAGGCTGGATCCTGGGCGTCTGATCGGATCGGCTCGCCGGAACCCGCCCCAGCCCTGCCTGTTTGCCTGACATCGCCCCTTCCAAGGAGATGTCATGGTCGACCGCCTTTCGATGCAGGATCCCCGCCACCAATATCCGCGCCCGCCCTTCCCCGAGCAGCCACAGCCCGAGCCGGGTCTGGCCGCCCGGATGGAGCCCCGGCCCGATCACGGCGAGGACAGCTATCAGGGCCATGGTCGCCTGGCGGGTCGCAAGGCGCTGATCACCGGCGGCGATTCCGGTCTCGGCCGTGCAACCGCCATCGCCTACGCGCGCGAGGGGGCAGACGTGGCCATCGGCTACTTGCCGTCGGAAGCGTCGGACGCAAGGGAAGTCATCGCCCTGATCGAGACGGCCGGGGTCAAGGCGCTCGCCCTGCCCGGTGACATCACGGACGAGACATGGTGCCGCCAGATGGTCGAACAGACGGTCCAGGCTTTCGGCGGCCTGGACATCCTGGTCGTCAACGCCGGCCACCAGCAGTTCCGCCAGGACGTGTCCCAGGTCACCACCGCCGACTTCGACGAGACGATGAAGACCAACCTGTACGCCCTGCACTGGATCGTCCAGGCCGCCGCGCCGCACCTGCCCCCCGGCGCCTCGGTCATCACCACCGCCTCGATCCAGGCCTATGAGCCGTCGGACATCCTGCTGGACTACGCCACGACCAAGGCGGGCATCGTCGCCTACACCAAGGCCATGGCCAAGCAACTGATTGACAAGGGCATCCGCGTGAACGCCGTCGCCCCCGGCCCCTTCTGGACCGTGCTGCAACCCAGCGGCGGCCAGCCCCAGGAAAAGGTGAAACAGTTCGGCGCCCACAGCGCCTTCGGCCGCCCCGGCCAACCGGTCGAAATCGCCCCCATCTACGTCCTGCTCGCCTCTCAGGAAGCCAGCTTCGTCACCGGCGAGGTGTGGGGCGTGACGGGTGGGGCGGGAGTTGGGTGATGCCAAGGCACATCGAAGAGTTCGGCTTCAACTAAGTCAGGTCTGCTAGCGACTTCACTGCTGGGCGCCCCAGGACGACGAGCCAACCATTTGCGACGTGCAGTAAGATTGAAGATAGCTGACGCTCGCGACCACCGCCCGTTGTAATCACCATCTGTGGCCCACCGCCAAACTTCCCTGCGCCATAGGCCCCACGGCCGTAGCGCATGGACTTCACCTTGGCGGACGCCTCGCCTTCGATCTGTGCCGACTTCCTGGCCAAGTGGACGTGTTTGAAGCCATCAGCGACATCGCCGACTAAGCGAACATCTTCCACGCCCACACCCGTCAGGGTACCTGCCAGCCACTCCCGCACTTCCGTCGGGCTCTTGACCTGCGGAAGCCAAGATGGGTCGACTACAAGTACCCGATCTGCAAACTGGTGCAGTTCGATTGCCGCAGTCCGGCTTCGACGCCTAACCAACGCCTCCGCTTCATCGGCGCCAGCGGATAGTGCCGCCTCCGCTAGGTGATATTCAGCCAGGGCGGGGAGAACATAGTGATCGAAGGCATCGGCTAGACCGCCGTGTCCATCCGCCACCCCTAGGCCGCCTCTTCCCTCGGCAGCATGTCGCCGACGGTCGGGCGGTCCTTGGCCCAGCGGACTTCGATGTCGCGGGGCTTGACGATCTCGTTGCAGCAGCCGCAGGCGATGCGGGGCTTCAGGTCGTGGCCGCAGGTCTTGTGGGTCATGGTCACGCCGGACGCTTCGTCGCCATAGACGTGCTTCTCGCCCCAGGCATGCAGGGTGACCAGCACGCCGTACAGATCCTTGCCCCGGGCAGTAAGGATGTATTCGTTGCGCGGTGGCCGTTCAGAATACAACTGCGGCTCCAGCACTCCGTGCTGCACTAGCGATTTCAGACGCGCGGCCAGAACGTTGCGCGCGACGCCCAGCCGTTCCTGCCATTGCTCGAACCGGCTGACGCCGTTGAAGGCGTCGCGGATGACCAGCAGCGTCCACGGGTCGCCGATGACTTCCAGCGTCGCGGCGATGGAGCAGCTTTGGCGGCTGTAGTCGGCGGTGCGTCCCATGGGTCGAAAGTGACCCCGCGTCAGCCTTTTGGCAAGTGGGTTGCCAATCGCCACGGAGTTTGTCAGTTTTCTTTGGCAACTTGATCCCGGCTCTGGGAGAAAGTCCTGCACCCTCGACTTGCGGGCGGGGGCCGATAGTCTCCGCCCGCTCCTTTCTTGAGTGATACCCTATGCCCCCCTCCC
>NZ_SDZL01000058.1 GCF_004210735.1 Brevundimonas sp. | reverse complement strand
TTCACGAGCGACCAGCTGCGCAGGATGTATTCCTGGATCGAGGCGCGGATCCACCACATGGCGTAGGTCGCCAGGCGGAAGCCCTTGTCCGGATCGAATTTCTTGACGGCCTGCATCAGACCGACGTTGCCTTCGGAAATCACCTCGCCGATCGGCAGGCCGTAGCCGCGATAACCCATGGCGATCTTGGCCACGAGACGAAGATGGGACGTGACCAGACGGTGCGCGCTCTCGGCATCCTGGTGTTCAGACCAGCGCTTCGCCAGCATGAACTCCTCGTCCTTGGTCAGCATCGGAAATTTGCGGATTTCCGTCAGGTATCGCGACAGCCCCTGTTCAGGCGACATCACCGCGAGTGATTTAATGGCAGCCATATGGTCCCTCCGACCGAAGTACGAGCAGGCTCTGCGGCTGCGGCCACCGAATGTGCGCCGTCGCCTCACCCCTCAACCGGACAAGTAGCGATGGGTTGCCGCCATTTTTAGGGGCGGATCGTCACACGAAAGCGTGACCGTTGCGCCGGCGCCACTTAACCGATTGGACGGTTATCTAGCACATCAGGTGTTGCTAATCAAGTTCGACCAGCAGGGCCTCGAGCCGCTGCATATCTTCGGGGGGCGTCGTTTCGAAGCGGAGCGCCTGGCCGGTCACCGGGTGGACGAAGCCGAGGACGGCGGCGTGCAGGGCTTGGCGGGTCAGGCCGGCGTCAGTAACGGCGGCGCGGACGGGCGCGGCGGGGCTGCCCGAGCCATAGACGGGATCGCCCAGCAGGGGGGAGCCCTTGGACGCCAGATGCACGCGGATCTGGTGGGTGCGGCCGGTATGCAGGGTGCAGGCGACGCGCGCGGCCAGGGGGGCGCCTGACGCCCTGGCGGGCTGGCCGAAGGTCCGCTGAACGACATAGTCGGTGATCGCATCGCGCCCGCCGGTCTTCAGCACGGCCATCTTTTTACGGTCGTGAGTCGAGCGGCCGATGCGGGTCTCGATCCGACCTTTCTCGGGCGTCGGCGCGCCGCGCGCCAGGGCGATGTATGTACGCTCGATGTCGTGGCGGGCGAACAGGGCCGACAGGCCGGCGTGGGCGCGATCGGACTTGGCGGCGACCATGACGCCCGAGGTGTCCTTGTCCAGCCGGTGGACGATGCCCGGACGGGCGACGCCGCCGATGCCTGAGAGCGAGGCCCCGCAGTGATGCAGCAGGGCGTTGACCAGGGTCCCGGTCTCGCAGCCGGGCGCCGGGTGGGCGGCCATGCCGGCGGGCTTGTCGATGACGATCAGGTCGACGTCCTCGAACAGGACCGTCAGGGGAATATCCTCGGGCTGCGGATCCGCAGGCGCGACCGGCGGCAGAACAATCTCATAGTCGCCGGGTAGAGGCTTCGATTTTGAGCTGACGGTCGCGCCGTTCAGATAGATCGCCCCTTCGTCCAGCAGCGCCTGGATACGGGCGCGCGACAGCATCGGGACGGCTTCGGCCAGCGCCTTGTCCAGCCGCGCGGCGCCGGGCGCAACGTGCGCTGTCAGCACGGTGGTCGGGTCGGCGTCGTCGAGGTCGGATGTCGGATCGGTCACACCCGTGCCTAGCACGTCAAACTTTCGACGGGCAGGCTTGCCAACGGTGGCGAGCCTGGCGTTAACCTTTGCGCATTCCGGGGAGAACCACCATGCGGATCATCATCGCCGGCGCACTGGCGGCTGCGGCTATCGCCTTGGGCAGTTGCGCCACCATGAGTGAGGACCAGTGCTTGGCCGGGGACTGGAGCGAGAGCGGCTTCAAGGACGGCCGCGAAGGCCAGGATGCCAGTCGCCTGTCGGAACACGCCGAGGCCTGCGCCAAATTCGGTGTCGCCCCGGACGAACGCGCCTATCTTTCGGCTCGCGACGCGGGCTTGCGTGAATACTGCACGCCGCGGGGCGGCTTCGAGGCAGGGCGCAAGGGCAGTGAATACAAGGGCGTTTGCCCCGCCAATCTGGAACGCAGCTTCCTGCCCGCCTATCAGGACGGGCGAACACTGCACACCGCTGAAAGCGCTGTGTCTTCGGCCGAAAGCGCCGTCAATTCGGCCCGCAACCGCGCCGCCGATCGCGCCGAGAAGCTGGACGCCAAGGAGCGCGAGCTGCGGCAATCGGGCCTGACCGACGCCCAACGCGAGCAGATCCGCAACCGCATCCGTGAAGTCCGCGGCGAGCTTGAAGACGCGCGCCGCGACATGCGCGAGACCGAACGCGACCTGCGCTATGCCGAGCGGGAACTGGAAGACGTCCGGCGTCGGCTGGACGTCTGGTGATCTGAAAAGGGCGGCCCGTCGGGTCGCCCTTTTCTGTTTCTGGCTTCGAATCAGGCCGCGCGGTTTGTGGCGGCGCCGAAGTGGGGGGCGAGTTCGCCCGAGGCGTAGCGTTTGGCCATCTGCGCGGTGGACAGCGGCTTGATCTTGGACGCCTGACCCTCGCAGCCGAACTGCTGATAGCGCTCAATGCACAGCTTGCGCATCGCTTCCTTGGCAGGTTTCAGCCAGGCGCGCGGGTCGAACTCGCCCGGCTTTTCCATCAGCAGTTTGCGCACCGCGCCGGTCATGGCCATGCGGTTGTCGGTGTCGATGTTGATCTTGCGCACGCCGTGCTTGATGCCGCGCTGGATCTCCTCGACCGGGACGCCCCAGGTCTGGGGCATCTGGCCGCCGTAGGCGTTGATGATGTCCTGCAGGTCCTGCGGCACCGAGGACGAGCCGTGCATCACCAGATGGGTGTCCGGCAGGCGGCGGTGGATTTCCTCGATCACATTCATGGCCAGGACTTCGCCGTCGGGCTTCCTGCTGAACTTATAGGCGCCGTGGCTGGTGCCCATCGCAATCGCCAGGGCGTCGACCTTGGTGGCCTTGACGAAATCGACGGCCTGATCCGGGTCGGTCAGCAGGGCCGAGTGGTCCAGCTTGCCCTCGAAGCCGTGGCCGTCCTCGGCCTCGCCCATACCGGTTTCCAGGCTGCCCAGAACGCCCAACTCGCCCTCGACCGAGACGCCACAGGCGTGGGCCATTTCGGTGACGCGGCGGGTGACGTCGACGTTGTATTCGTAGCTGGCCGGGGTCTTGGCGTCTTCTTCCAGCGAGCCGTCCATCATCACCGAGGTGAAGCCGTACTGGATGGCGGTGGCGCAGGTCGCCGGGCCGTTGCCGTGGTCCTGGTGCATGCAGACCGGGATGTGCGGATACAGTTCGGCCAAGGCGTCGATCAGCTTGGCCAGGACGATGTCGTTGGCGTAGCTGCGGGCGCCGCGCGAGGCCTGGATGATGACCGGCGCATTGACGGCCTCGGCCGCCTCCATGATCGCCAGGCCCTGCTCCATGTTGTTGATGTTGTAGGCCGGCAGGCCGTAGCCCTGCTCCGCCGCGTGATCCAGCAACTGTCGCAGCGTGATGCGCGCCATGGTTAGTCTCCTGAGCCCGTTTATATTTTGCCCGAGGTTTAGCCTCGACCGGCCCGGAAGTCACGCCGTGTTACAGGACCAATCGCCCGTTCTGGCAAGGAACGGCGGGCCTGTGGCGGGCAGGAGACGCCGTTTGGTCCTAGGCGCGCAGGGCCTCGACGCCGGGGAGGACCTTGCCCTCCATCCATTCCAGGAAGGCGCCCCCGGCGGTGGAGACGAAGGTCATGTCGTCGGCCGTGCCGGCGTGGTTCAGGGCTGCGACCGTGTCGCCGCCGCCGGCCACGGCGACCAGCTTGCCGGCCTTGGCCAGTTCGGCGGCGTGTCTGGCGGCGGCCACGGTGGCCTTGTCGAAGGGTGGAACCTCGAACACGCCCAACGGGCCGTTCCAGATCAGGGTCTTGGACAGGTCCATGGCGCGCATCAGGCGGGCGACGGTTTCCGGACCGGCGTCCAGGATCAGGTCATCGGCGGCGATGCGGTCCAGAGCGCGGACGCCCGACTCGATACCCGGCTTCACGCCCTTGGCCACCACGACGTCAACGGGCAGCAGCAGTTCGCAGCCCTGACGGCGGGCTTCCTCGATGATCTCGCGGGCGGTGTCGGCCAGGTCCTTTTCGCACAGCGAGCCGCCGACATCGACGCCTTGCGCGAACAGGAAGGTGTTGGCCATGCCGCCGCCGATGGCCAGATAGTCCAGCTTGGCGACCAGGTTCTTGAGCAGGTCCAGCTTGGTCGAGACCTTGGCCCCGCCCACGATGCCGATGACCGGCTTCTGCGGATTGCCCAGGGCCGCATCCAGCGCCGACAGCTCGCGCGCCATGGCGCAACCGGCATAGGCGGGCAGCAGGCGGGCCAGCCCCTCGGTCGAGGCGTGCGCGCGGTGCGCGGCCGAGAAGGCGTCGTTGACGTAGAGGTCGCCCAGTTCCGCCAACTGGGCGGCGAAGGCCGGGTCGTTCTTTTCCTCGCCCCTGTGGAAGCGGACGTTTTCCAGCAGCAGCACGCCGCCCGCGTCCAGATCGGCGATGGCCGATTTCGCCTCGTCGCCCACGCAGTCGTCGGCGAAGCGGGCGGGGCCGTGCAGCAGCAGTTCCAGCGGCTCGACCACGGGCTTCAGGCTCATCGACGGGACGCGCTCGCCCTTGGGCCGGTCGAAGTGGGCCAGCAGCACGACCTTGGCGCCCGCTTCACGCAGGCGGTGGATGGTCGGCAGGGCGGACTTCAGCCGGGTGTCGTCGGTGACCTTGCCCCCCTCCATCGGCACGTTGAAGTCCACGCGAACCAAGGCGGTCTTGCCGGCGAGGTCGGCAGCGTCGTCGAGGGTTCGGAAGGTCATGTGATCGCTCGCCAAGCAAGGCCAATAAGAGATCCCAGGCCGTGAACGGCGGCGGCCAAGGCTAGATTGAAGACTGGGATGGCGAGGATAATTCCAATCGCTCCCAGGTAACCCACCGCACCGACAATGGATCGGAGCGTCTGCGGATGGAGATAACCCTTGCCCACCAAGGTGGTGAACGTGAAGAGCGCTCCGCCCCACAGCCAGACCTCAGGCTTCCATCCGCTGAAGCCAAGTCCGACGACGGCCAGCGAGATCAAAAGCGTCACGATGATCCGCACAATCGCCACAGGCGATATCGGGCGGTCCTCGCCGACAGCTTCGGTCTCGCTGGCCATTCCGGATTTCAGAGGAACTTCGCCATCACCAGGGCCGTGTCGGCCATGCGGGTCGCGAAGCCCCATTCGTTGTCGTACCAGGTCAGGACGCGGGCCAGCTTGCCGTCGACGACTTGCGTCTGCGGCAGGGCGGCGGTGGACGAGGCGGCGATGTGGTTCAGGTCGATCGAGACCAACGGGTCGGTCGTCGTGGCCAGGACGCCCTTCATCGGGCCATCGGCGGCGGCCTGAAGGGCGGCGTTGATCTCTTCGACGGTGACGTCACGGCCGGCGACGACCTTCAGATCGACGACCGAGACGTTCGGGGTCGGGACGCGGATCGACGAGCCGTCCAGCTTTCCCTTCAGTTCGGGCAGGACCAGGCCCAGGGCCTTTGCGGCGCCGGTCGAGGTCGGGATCATGGACAGGGCGGCGGCGCGGCCCCGGTACAGATCCTTGTGCATCGTATCCAGCGTCGGCTGGTCGCCGGTGTAGGCGTGGATGGTGGTCATATAGCCGCGCTCGATGCCGAACAGGTCGTGAAGCACCTTGGCCACCGGGGCCAGGGCGTTGGTGGTGCAGGACCCGTTGGACACGATGATGTCGTCAGCGGTCAGGGTCTCGTGGTTGACCTTGAAGACGATGGTCTTGTCGGCGTTATCGGCGGGGGCCGAGACCAGCACGCGCTTGGCGCCGGCGGTCAGGTGGGCCGAGGCCTTGTCCTTGGACGTGAAGATGCCGGTGCACTCGAAGGCGATGTCGACCTTAAGCTCTGCGTGCGGCAGCTTGGCCGGGTCGCGCTCGGCCGTGACCTTGATCTTGCCCGTGCCGACGTCGATCCAGTCGTCGCCGTGCTCGACCGTGCCGGGGAAACGGCCGTGGACCGAGTCGTATTTCAGCAGGTGGGCGTTGGTGGCCACCGGGCCCAGATCGTTGATCGCCACGACCTCGATGTCCTTGCGGCCATGCTCGACGATGGAGCGGAGGACAAGGCGGCCGATGCGGCCGAAGCCGTTGATGGCGACGCGAACGGTCATGGGGCGGTCTCCTGGGATGGCGGCTCGTTCCGAGCGTGGTTCGTTGGGCGTCTCAATGGAACCCCTCGCGCGGGGATTCAACCCCGGCCGCGTAACAAGGCGTGATCGACTGTAACGGCTCAGCTCGCAAGAGGCAGGTTGAGTCGGGCGATCAGGCCGCCTTTCGGGCGGTTGGCCAGGGCCACGTCGCCACCCCCGGCCCGCGCCGCCTGACGCGCCACCGTCAGGCCCAGTCCGGCGCCGCCCGTGTCGCGACTGCGTGAAGCCTCGCCACGTCGGAAGGGCTCGAACAGAAGCTCCAGATCCTCGTCCGGTACGCCCGGCCCCCGGTCGGCGACGATGATGATCGCCGTGTCGCCGTCGATGCGTCCTGTGACCTCGGTCGCCTCGGCGTACTTGACCGCATTGCCGATCAGGTTCGACAGGGCGCGGCGTAGGGCGGCGGGATCGGCCTCGACCCACAGGCGCTGGGGCAGGGTGGCGCTGACGGCCGCCCCGGTTTCGGCGAAGCCGCGCGCGACTTCGCTGGCCAGGACCGCAAGATCAAAACGCTCGCGTCGATGCGTCGGCGCCTCGCCGCGCACATACGCCATCGCTTGGCCGATCAGGGCGTCCATCTCCTCGATATCGGCGGCCATGCGATCCCGCACCCTGGCCGGCGCCTGTTCGGCGCGGAAACGCAGGCGCGTCAGGGGGGTGCGCAGGTCGTGGGCGATGGCGGCGACCGTCTGGGTGCGCTGGCGCATATGGCGCTTCAGACTGGCCTGCATGTCGTTGAAAGCCTCGATGGCGGTGCGCACCTCGGCCGGGCCGGAGGGGGCCAAGGGCGCGGCTTCGGGGTCGGCGCCCAGTCGCTCGGCCGCGACGGCGAACAGGCGGATCGGCCGTGTCAGGCGCCGCGCCATCCACCACACCAGCGGCGCCAGCAGCAGCAGGCTGCCCCCCAGCGCGCCCAATACCCGCGCCTGCCACGGCGACAGCAGGTCGCGCGGCGGCTCGACCACGGCCCAGCGTCCGTCCGGTTGACGCGCCGCGACCGCGCGCGGCGTAAAGGTCAGGCGCCGGGTCAGCACATCAATCTGGCCGGGCGGCCCGCCGTTGATCGAGCGGGCCGTAATGCTCGTCACCTGCCCCTCGCCCCTCAGCCGGGCCGCTGAGTCGGACGCCGCGTCAGCGGCGGGGCCACGACGGCGCAGGACCAGGGTTTCGCGCAGGCCTGTCGGGCCTTCCCCACTGACGCCCAGTGATGAATTCCTGGCCCCCGAAGTCGGGACCATGACGCGCACATCATCGCGGCCGCGCTGCATCTGTTCCGCGAGCACGACGCCCAGGAACCGCGAGAAGACCACATCATCGCCCGTAGCCGGTGCAGGCGCCTGGGCGACGATCCGGCGCACCAGCGGCTTCCCGTCGCCCATGCGCGCCGGACGCCCCTCCAGAGCCTCGGCGGCGGCCTGAACAGTCATTCCCGCAGGCGGTGGCGGCGGCGCCAGCAGCACGATGGCGAAAGCGATACCCAGGGAGGCGAGCACCGCCGCCGTCGTCAACACGGCGACCTGAACAAGGATGGGCAGGCTGGACGGACGCTTCATCGCCGCTCGACCCGGGCGTTCAGGCGATAACCCTCGCCGCGCAGGGTTGAGATCAGGTCGCCGCCGCCGTCGTCCAGCTTCTTGCGCAGGCGGCTGATCTGCACGTCCATGGCGCGGTCGAAAATGTCGGCGTCGGCGCCGCGCGCCTTTTCCAGCAGTTGGTCGCGGCTGAACACCCGGCCCGCGCCCTCGGCCAGGGTGCGCAGCAGGTTGAACTCGCCCCCTGTCAGTGGAACCATGGCGCCGTCGGGCCGCGTCAGTTCACGCCGCACCAGATCCAGTCGCCAGCCGGCGAAACGCAGGGCCGGGGCGTCGCTTTCGGCCGCGCGCGGGCGTCGCAGAAC
The DNA here is from genome assembly GCF_004210735.1 of Brevundimonas sp. Lineage (GTDB taxonomy): Bacteria > Pseudomonadota > Alphaproteobacteria > Caulobacterales > Caulobacteraceae > Brevundimonas. Next base: position 7,094 of record NZ_SDZL01000058.1, on the reverse strand, counting down.
GGCGCGCACGCGCGCCAGCAGTTCGCGTGGATTGCACGGCTTGGCCAGATAATCGTCGGCGCCCAGCTCCAGCCCCACGATCCGGTCGGCGTCCTCGCCCATGGCGCTGAGCATGATGATGGGTGTTCCCTTGCCTGACAGACGGCGACAGACGGACAAACCGTCCTCGCCCGGCATCATCAGATCCAGCACGATCAGGTCGGGCGCGCCCGCGGCCAGGGCCTGATCCAGCTGGGCTGCCGACCCGGCGCCGGTGACCCGATAGCCGTGCTGTTCCAGATAGTCGCCCAGCACCTCGCGGATACCGGGGTCATCGTCGACGACCAGAATATGGGCGGGAGCATCAGCCTGCATGCCCCCACTATCGCCTGCCCGTTCGCCCGCGTCATGTCAGGCCTGAAACATTCGCCTCTGCAAATGAAACACGGCGGAAGCCCGTGTGTGATCCAAGGTCGGTTCCAACGATCACAGGAGCGACCCATGCCTATCCTTTCGACCCTGACAGCCGTGGCCGTGGCGGCGACCCTGGCCCCGCAGACAGCCCCTGATCGGACAGGGCCCGTGGAAATCCAGACCCGCATTCTGGTCATGGACGGTGCGGGCGAAGATCGCGAGGGCATGGACGCCGACAGGGACGGCTTCGTCAGCCGTCAGGAATTCGCCGCGCCGATGGATCGCGCCTTCGCCCGCATGGACAAGGACGGCGACGGCAAGCTGTCGAAGGACGAACTGGCGGCCGGTCAGGGTGCGGCGGGCGAAGGCGGCGCTCGTATCATGGCCTTCAGCGGCGGCGACGTAGCCCGCGGCCTGGCCGGAGCGTCCGACGGCCCCGGTGGCGTTCGCATCTTCACCGTCGACAGCGCCGACGGGGTTCATCAGGCGCCTGACCTGGACGCCGACAAGGACGGGCGCGTGACCGAGGATGAGTTCCTGGCGCGTATCCGCGAGGCCTTCCGCCGGATGGACAAGGACCGTTCGGGCGCGCTGGAGGCCGGCGAGCGCGGGTCAGGATCGGATGTGCGTATCATCACCCGTCGTCTGGACCTGGCCGCCCCGACCGAATCGCGCTGATCCAGGATCCTCAGGCTCGGCTTCGTGATTTGAAGGGGGTCGGTCGGGCGCCCTAGTCTGTGTCCATGCTGAGGATCGACCGGCACGGCCGGACAGGTTTGCGGGCGGTGCTGGTTGCGACGCTGGTTGCGACCAGCGTCGCCGCGCCGGTTTGGGCCGAGGCCCCGCTTCTCGCCCCCACCGCCGACGCCCGGTCGCCCGCCGTGGATCGCACACGGCTGAACGCCCGCGTCTTCGACCGGGTCTGGGAAGAGACCCGGCGCAACTACTATGACCCGGGCCTGCACGGGGTGGATTGGAACGCCGCCCGGGAACGCTATCGACCCGAGGCTGTCGCCGCTCCGGATGAGCGCAGCCTGTACGTCGTGCTGCGAACCATGATGCGTCTGCTGGACGACGACCACGCCGGGGTCTCGCAGCCGTCGGCGGTGCGCCGTCGCGAGGCGATGCGTCAGCGCCGGGCGGTCATGGGCCTGACCCTCTTTCCCGAAAACGACGGCGTCTGGCGTGTCGATCAGGTCCGCGCCGGTTCGCCGGCCGAGGAAGCGGGCGTCGAGCTGGGCTGGCGACTGCAACGCATCGACGGCCGCCCCTGGGGCCCCGAGATCGAGGTGACCGAGGGCCTGCCGGTCCTGCTGGACATGACGGACGACGCCGGTCAGGCGCGGGCGGTGTCGGTCCTGCCGCGCGAGATGGACCCGGCGCCGCCCTTTTCGGTCGATCGGTCGCGTGACGGGGTGGCGGTGATCCGGGTCGGGTCTTTTGAGGCCGGGCTGGGTCGCTGGATGGGTCAGCAATTGGCCGCCCTGCCGGACGGAACCGACGTCATTCTGGACCTGCGCGCCAATCCCGGCGGGCGGCTGGCCGAGGCGGACGCCGTCCTGTCCTGCTTCCTGAAGGCCAGTCAGCCGTGGGCCCAGCGCACGGGCCGCAGCGGGCGGCGCGTGGTGCTGCGGACCTCGGGCGGATGCGGGGGCGGCGCGCCCTATGCGATGGACGTGGCGGTGCTGATCGACAAGGCCAGCCGCAGCGCCGCCGAACTGACCCCCGCTGCGCTTCAGGAAGCGGGCCGCGCCGCCGTGATCGGCGAGCGCAGCGCCGGGGCCGTGCTGATTTCACAGGATCAGGATCTGCCCGACGGTGGGCAGCTGACCCTCAGCCGCGCCGACTTCGTAACCACTGGCGGTGTCCGACTGGAAAAGCGCGGCGTGACGCCCGACATCCTCGCCGTCCGAACGCTGGAAGATCGCCGCGCGGGTCGCGATCCTGCGCTGGACATGGCCGTGACGATGCTGCGAGCGACGAACTGATCACCCGTCTCCTGACGGGACAAGGATCAGGGGACCACCACACGCACCTTGCTCGCCGCCTCGCGTGCGCGTTCGCGGGCCTGATCGGTGGTGTCGCCTCGCGCGGTGGCGACGCCCATGCGGCGGCGATCGAAGGCTTCGGGCTTGCCGAACAGGCGCAGGTCGGCGGTCGAGACGGACAGGGCCTCGGCCACGCCGTCGAAGGCGACGCTGGTCGCTTCCATTCCGCCATAGATGACGGCGCTGGCGCCGATCTCGCGCTGGGTCACGTCGACCGGCAGGCCCAGGATGGCGCGGGCGTGCAGGGCGAACTCGCTCATCGTCTGCGTGGCCAGGGTCACAAGCCCGGTGTCGTGCGGGCGCGGCGAGACCTCCGAGAACCAGACCTGGTCGCCCTTCACGAACAGTTCGACGCCGAACACGCCCCACCCTCCGAGCGCGTCTGTAACCTTGCCCGCGATGGCCTGCGCGTTGGCCAGCGCGGCATCGGTCATCGCCTGCGGCTGCCAGCTTTCGACATAGTCGCCCTTGACCTGACGATGGCCGATGGGGGCGCAGAAGTCGGTCCGCGTCGCCCCGTCGGCACCGCGCGAGCGGACGGTCAGCAGGGTGATCTCATAGTCGAAATCGATGCGTCCCTCGACGATGACGCGGGTCGTATCGACCCGGCCCGAAGCCAGGGCGTAATCCCAGGCGGGGGCGATCTGGTCCGCATTCTCGACATAGGACTGGCCCTTGCCCGACGACGACATCACCGGCTTGACGAAGCAGGGATAGCCGACGGCCTCGGCCCCCGCCGCCAGTTCCTCGGCCGAGCCGGCGAAGGCGTAGGGGCTGGTCGCGACGCCCAGTTCCTCGGCGGCCAGGCGGCGGATGCCCTCGCGGTTCATGGTCAGTTGGGTCGCCCGCGCCGTCGGCACGACGCGCGCCAGGCCTGCCGCCTCGATGGCCGCCAGAGCGTCGGTGGCGATGGCCTCGATCTCGGGCACGATGATATGCGGCGCCTCGGCCATGATGACGCCGTTCAGCACCTGCTGATCGGTCATCGGGATGACGTGGCTACGGTGCGCCACCTGCATGGCGGGGGCGTTGGGATAGCGGTCCACCGCGATCACCTCGACGCCCAGCCGCTGCAACTCGATGGCGACTTCCTTGCCCAGTTCCCCTGAGCCCAGCAGCATGACGCGGACGGCGGTGTCGGACAGCGGGGTGCCGAGGCGCATGGGTCAGACTCCAGATCAGGGCGTCGGGGTGGCGTACAGGCGGCGGACGGCGTCCAGCGCTGCGCCATGATAGATGGTGGCGTGGCTTTCGGTCGGGCGCGGGGTGAAATCCCATTTGACGCCCGGCATGGCGTAGTCGCGCAGATTGGCGACCAGAACATCCATCGGCGCCTGCATCTCCTCGCCCTCGTCGCCGAGCGTCAGGATCAGGGTGCGCGGGTCGTTCGAATGATCCCGCAGATGCGCGCCCGACTGTCGCGCCAGCCTTCCGCCGTCCCACCACAGGCTGGGGCTGACGGCGACATAGGCGTCGAACATCTGTGGTTCCTTGAGGAAGGTCTCGACCACGAACAGCCCGGCAAGGGACTCGCCCATCAGGGTCGTGTCGCCATCGGTGCGGAAACGACCCTCGATGAAGGGTTGGACCTCTTCGGCCAGGAAGCGGCGAAAGCGGTCGGAATGGCCCTGCGTCGGATAGCGGGCGATCAGCTCGAGGTCATCGGTCGGCAGGGCCAGTTCGTTTCGGCGATCGACCGAGGCGACGCCCACCACGATCACGTCGCGCGTCGTGCCGTTGACAGTGCCCAGCTGGGCCAAACCCGAGATGTGGTGGAAATCCTGATCCCGCCCGCCATCCAGCAGATAGAGCACCGGATAGGGCGTCTCGCTGGCCTCATAACCCGGGGGCAGCCAGACGTTGATCTCGCGCGGCCCGCCCATCACGGTCGAGGGCAGGGCGTAGGACTTGCCGATGACGACCGGCGTCTCCGCCACCGGATCCGTGACCCGCGCCTTGGCGGCCGCGCCTATCGCCAGCGACAGGCCGAGGCTCATCGACAGAGCGAGCGCGAGACGGCGCATCCGCTTACAGACGCGCTTTGGCGGCCTCGACCACGGCCTCTGCGGTGATGCCGAACTCCTTGTAGAGGACTTCGGCCGGGGCGGAGGCGCCGAAGGACGACATGCCGACGAAGGCGCCGTCCTCGCCGATGAAGCGCTCCCAACCCTGCTTGATGGCGGCCTCGATGGCGACGCGGACCGTGCCGCGGCCGATGACGGCGTCCTGATAGGCCTTGGGCTGCTGTTCGAACAGTTCGAAGCAGGGGACCGAGACGACGCGGGTCGGCGCGCCTTCCGCCTCCAGCGTTTCGGCCGCCTTCAGCGCCAGCGCGACTTCGGTACCGGTGCCGAACAGGGTGACCTTGGCCTCGCCGCTGGCGGCCTTCAGCTCATAGGCGCCCTTGCGCGACAGGTTCTCGCCCGCGTCGGTCAGGCGCACGGCCGGGGTCTTCTGGCGCGACAGGGCCAGGGCCGACGGCGCCTTCTTGTTCTGCAACGCGACCTGCCAGCACTCCAGCGCCTCGACCGTGTCGGCCGGGCGGAACACCAGCAGGTTCGGAATGGCGCGCAGCGCGGCCAGATGCTCGACCGGCTGGTGCGTGGGGCCGTCTTCGCCCAGGCCGATGCTGTCGTGCGTCAGGACGTGGATCGCGCGCACGCCCATCAGGGCGGCCAGGCGGATCGCCGGGCGGCTGTAATCCGAAAAGACCATGAAGGTCCCGGCGTAGGGGATCACCCCGCCGTGCAGCGCCATGCCGTTCATGGCCGAGGCCATGCCGTGCTCGCGAATGCCCCAGTTCACATAGCGCCCCTCATAGGTCGGGGCGTCCAGGATGTGGGTGTTCTTGACGAAGGTGTTGTTCGAGCCGGTCAGGTCGGCCGAGCCGCCGATCAGTTCGGGGATGGCGTCGAACACGGTCTCCAGCGCCACGCCCGACGACTGGCGCGTGGCCATGGCCGGGGCTTCGGCGACGACGGCCTTCAACTTCGCCTCCAGCGCCTCGAACGCGCCGTCGGGCAGGTCGCCGGCCATGGCGCGGGTGAAGTCGTCGCGCGACGCGTGGTCCAGCAGCCGGGCCTCCCACGCCTTGCGGTCCTTGGACCCGCGCTTGCCGACCTTGCGCCAGGCCTTTTCGACGCCTTCGGGCAGTTCGAACGGGGCGTGCGTCCACTTCAGGCCCAGGCGGGTGGCGGCGATCTCGGCGGCGCCCAGGGCCGCGCCGTGGGTCTTGTGGCTGCCTTCCATGGTGGCGGCGCCGCGACCGATCCTGGTCTTGCAAGCGATCAGGGTCGGCTTCGATTGTTTGGTCGCCCAGGCCAGGGCCTTCTTGATCGCGCCCATGTCATGGCCGTCGATGGCCTTGACCGCCCAGCCCGAGGCCTTGAAGCGGGCCAACTGGTCGGTCGCGTCCGACAGCGACACCTTGCCGTCGATGGTGATCTCGTTGTCGTCCCACAGGACACACAGCTTGTTCAGCTTCAGCCGCCCGGCCAGGGCGATGGCCTCCTGCGACACGCCTTCCATCAGGCAGCCGTCGCCGGCGATCACCCAGGTGCGGTGGTCGACCAGATCCTCGCCGAAACGACCCGCCAGATGACGTTCGGCCAGCGCGAAGCCGACGGAGTTGGCGACGCCCTGACCCAAGGGGCCCGTCGTCGTCTCGATGCCCGCCATGTGACCGTATTCCGGGTGACCGGCCGTCTTGGCGCCCCACTGGCGGAAGTTCGACAACTGCTCCTTGGTCGCGTCCTTGTAGCCGGTCAGGTGCAGAAGGCTGTAGATCAGCATCGAGCCGTGGCCCGCCGACAGGATGAAGCGGTCGCGGTCGGCCCAGTCGGGGCGGCTGGCGTCGAACTTCAGGAATTTCGAGAACAGCACCGTCGCCACGTCGGCCATGCCCATCGGCATGCCGGGGTGGCCGCTGTTGGCCTTTTCCACGCCGTCCATCGCCAGCACGCGAATGGCGTCCGCCATCTGTTTGGGGGTGGCCTTGGCGGATGCGAGAAGGGCGTCGGTCACGGCGGAGACCTTTCAGAAACGGAAAAAGCGGGGCGGCGCCGCTTTACCCCGACGCGCGCACGGGTTCTATACGGAATCTGGAGGACTGCACCGCCATGGACGCCGTTTCGGCAGCAAAATCTCGTATCGACAAGGCGCTGGCCCTGCTGGAACGCAAGGTGCTGGACCTGAAGGCGCGCCCCGCGTCGGCCCCGCCGATCGCCGACGACGACCTGTTCGCGCCCCGCGCGTCGAACGTCGCCGATGTCGCCCGCATCGAGGCGCTGGAGGCCGCCGGCCGCGACGCCGCCGACGCCCTGTCCCGCGCCGCCGAGGCCGTCCGCGAGGTCATGGCCGCCAACGATGCGGTCGAAGGCGACGCCCCGGCCCAAGAGGAGACGCGCTGATGGCCACGGTGACGGTAGAGGTCAACGGTCGCCCCTATGCCGTCGGTTGCGCCGACGGCCAGGAAGAGCGGGTCCGTATCCTGGCGCGGCAATTCGACGCCAATGTCCGCCAGATCGCGTCCGACGTGGGCCATGTCGGCGATCTGCGCCTGTTCCTGATGGCCTCGCTGCTGCTGGCCGACGAGCTGCACGAGGCGCGCCAGCAGCTGGAAAGCGGCGCAGGCGTCGCGGGACCGGTCAAGGC
>NZ_SDZL01000009.1 GCF_004210735.1 Brevundimonas sp. | reverse complement strand
TTCACTTCCCAGTTCCAGTTCGCGCCGGTCGTGGACGATTCCGCATTGATGTCGTCGATGACGTGGTAACCCGCGTCAATCGCGCCATACCAGCCGTCCGGCTCCGCCGACGCAGCACCAGCCGACAGGGCCAAAGCCGCCGCCGCGCTGGAAGCCAAGACTAAACTCTTGATACGCATGGGTCTGAGCCCTCCGCAGCCTAAAATGTTTTCATTAGCGGCAGCTTATCCGCCAAACTATGCTGATATCAGCGTTGCCTTATTGGGTCGAGCCCCAAACCGCGCCCGCCTCAACCAACGCTTAGAGCGTGCTCTTGAGGTTACAGAGAAAATGTGAGCTTTCGCTTATTCGACGCACTCGTTTACGTTGAGCGTCGCCCACGCGGTGACGAAGTCGCCCGCACCCTCACCCTCAACCGCCCCCCGTGCGGCCCGTCGCCTTGCCGGTTCCGTCGCAGACCGGACAGTTGTCGCCGTCGGGCAGGACGCCAGCGCCCTGACATTCGGGGCACAAGGTCGCGTCCGGATGTTGCAGCGCCGCAGGGTTGGCGGGATCTTCCGGCGTCAGGCCACGGTCGTCGATATCATGCTCGCTCATGGGGCGAAAACGCCGCAGACGGGACCCGGTTTCGTCGTGACTCCGCCGGGCTTCGCCGCTATCGACGCGGCCATCATGGAAGAGAATGAACGGCAGTCCCAGGAACGCGGCTGGGCCACGGCGAAAACCCTGGCCGAGGCCCTGCCCTATATACAGATCTATGACCGCGAGACCGTGGTCATCAAATACGGCGGCCACGCCATGGGCAAGAGCGCCGTGGCGAAGCAGTTCGCCGCCGATGTGGTGCTGCTGAAGCTGATGGGCGTGAACCCCGTGGTCGTTCACGGCGGCGGCCCGCAAATCAGCGCCATGCTGGAGAAGGCGGGCGTCAGATCCAGCTTCGTCGACGGCCTGCGCGTGACCGACCGCGACACCATGCAGGTGGCAGAGATGGTCCTGTCCGGCGCGGTCAACAAGGAGATCGCCCACTGGATCACCGTCGCCGGCAAGGAGGCCGACGTGCGTGGCGTGGGCCTGTCGGGCAAGGACGCGGGCCTGCTGACGGTCGAAAAGACGCGCCGCACCAAGCGCGATCCCGACAGCATGATCGAGCACGAGGTCGATCTGGGATTTGTCGGCGAGCCGACGAAGGTGGATCCCAAGCTGATAGCCGGCCTGATCGCGTCGGAAACCGAGGATTGGGTGCCGGTCATCGCCCCGATCGGCGTCGCCGAGGACGGCCAGACCTATAACGTCAACGCCGACACGGTGGCGGGCGCGGTAGCCGGATCGCTGGATGCCAAGCGCATGTTGCTGCTGACTGACGTCGAGGGGGTCAAGGACGCCGACGGCCAGCTGATCCGTCAGATGACGCTGGAACAGGCGCAGACCCTGATCGACACAGGCGTCGCCACCGGCGGCATGATCCCCAAGCTCGAGACCGCCATGGCCGCCGTCCGCGCGGGCGTCGAGGCCGTGGTCATTCTGGACGGGCGTCGTCCGCACGCAATGCTGGTCGAACTGTTCACAGAGCATGGCTCCGGCACGCTGGTGAAGGCGTCTTGATCGACCTGAACCATGTCCGGGCGTGGGTGTTCGACATGGACGACACCCTGTACCCGCGCGAACAGGGGCTGATGTCGCTGGTCCAGGCGCGCATCAACGCCTTCGTGGTCGAGGCCGTGGGCCTGGCGCCGGAAGAGGCCCGGGTGCTGCAGCGCCAGTTTCTGGACGAGCACGGCACGACGCTGGCCGGTCTGATGGCCAATTATGCGGTCGACACCGAACGCTTCCTGCATGAGGTGCACGATGTGCCGCTGGACGGGCTGGAGCCCAATCCTCGTCTGGCCGAACGTCTGAAAGCCCTGCCCGGCCAGTGCTATGTCTTCACCAATGGCGCGACGGAATACGCCCACAGGGTTCTGGACCGGATCGGCATCGCCGACTGTTTCGCGGGCGTCTTCGCCATCGAGGACGCCGACCTGACGCCCAAGCCCGCGCCCTCGACCTTCCGCCGGATGCTGGAGCGGTTCGATATCGAGGGCCATCGCGCGGCCTTCTTCGAGGATACGCCGCGCAATCTGGAACCGGCCAAGGCGCTGGGCATGAGCACGATCCTGATCGGCGACGGTCATGGAAAGCCGCTGGGCGACCACATCGACCACATCGCCCCCGACCTCTACGACTTCCTTTCCGACCTGAGCTTCAAGGACGCCGCATGACCGACCTGACCCATCTGGAATCCGTCATCGAAGCCGCCTGGGACGGCCGCGCCGACATCTCGACCGCCACCCAGGGCGAGGCGCGCGACGCGGTCGAGACCGCGCTGGCCCTGCTGGATTCCGGCCAGGCGCGGGTCGCCTCACGCGGGGCCGACGGCGTCTGGACGACGCATCAGTGGCTGAAGAAGGCGGTGCTGCTGTCGTTCCGCCTGAACGACAACCAGATCATGCGCGCGGGCCACGCCTCGACCCTGCCGCTGTCGGCGGACCATCCGGCGGCGCTGGGCCCGTTCTGGGACAAGGTAGCCAACAAGTTCGGCGATTGGAGCGCCGCCGACTATCAGGCCGCCGGTTTCCGCTCCGTCCCCGGCGCGATCGTCCGCCGCGGCGCCCACGTGGCCCGGAACGTGATTCTGATGCCGTCTTTCGTGAACATCGGCGCCTTCGTCGATGAAGGGGCGATGGTCGACGCCTGGGCCACGGTCGGCAGCTGCGCCCAGATCGGCAAGAACGTGCACCTGTCGGGCGGCGCGGGCATCGGCGGCGTGCTGGAGCCGCTGCAGGCCAATCCGACCATCATCGAGGACGGCTGCTTCATCGGCGCCCGCGCCGAGGTGGCCGAAGGCGTCATCGTGCGCGAGGGCGCGGTCCTGGCCATGGGCGTCTATCTGTCCGCCTCGACCAAGATCGTGGACCGGGCGACGGGCGAAATCTTCCGCGGCGAGGTGCCGGCCTATTCCGTCGTGGTCCCGGGCTCCCTGCCCGATCCGAGCGGCGGTCCGTCGCTGTACTGCGCGGTGATCGTCAAACGTGTGGACGCCCAGACCCGCGCCAAGACCGGGGTGAATGAACTTCTTCGCGATTGACGCGTTGTGGCCTCCGAGACAGGAGTATCTGGACGCCGTCTCGCCTGAGAGTGGAATTTCGCTCGGAGTTTCTTTCAAGTCACAGCATTCTTGCGATGCATTGGCATAGTGCTAACCTCGACAGAGTGAGTTTCGCCATCCCGTCCGCTAAGGACAACCGACAAAGCGCCACTTCTCCGGCTCACCTTCCACGCGAGCTTACTCGTTTCGAGTTTGCTTAACCTGAAACGTAATGTTCGCTGAACTGGACTTTCATGCAGGCCGAAATCTACAATCTGACGCGACAGATCCAGAGAGCGCGGCGGCGTAATACAGTAGTGCTGATGGCTGGCGGTTTCGGAAGCCGGCTGGGCGACCTTACTCGCCAGCTGCCCAAGCCGCTGATCCCCGTCGCCGGACAACCAATGCTCGAACGGATCATCCATCGCCTGCGGAGTTTCGGCTTCCACAACTATGTGCTGACCACTCACTATCTGCCTGAAAAAATTCACGTCCATTGCGGCGACGGCTCCGAATGGGGTGTGCAAATCCGCTATGCTCACGAAGCCGTGCCGCTCGGGACCGCCGGCGGGCTGTCCCTGATCGGCCCCGTGGCCGATGCGCCCATCCTGGTCTGTAACTCCGACATTCTGACCGAAATTGACTTCTCGACCCTGCTTGACGCCCATGACAGCATGGGCGCGGACTTCACGGTCGTAACCGTCCCGCACCAAGTGGCGGTCCCCTATGGCGTGATCGAAACCGAACCCTGCGGCGAGATCCGGAGCGTGCAGGAGAAGCCGACCTACTCCTATCGCGTCAGCGCCGGGACCTATGTCATCAACCCGCGCTTGCTGTCCTTGATCCACCCCAACGAGCGCATCGACATGCCGCAGTTGATGGATCGAGCGAAGGCGACAGGGTTCCGCGTCTGCGCCTATGAATACGACGGTTACTGGATCGACGTAGGCCGTCCCGCAGATTTGCAGAAGGCCTGTGAATATCTGGAGCCGAGCGAGCTTACGGGCTGATCCGTCGATGCAAAACATCTCGCTTCTTGGGCAGGTGGGATCCTGCGCCGCTCCGAACCGGGTGGGTCAGGCGATGTATCGCAGACCTTCTCCCGTGCTCGACGCCCTGAGCCAAGCCATCTGTTTGTCGATGATGGCCCGCGTCGCGAGGCTTTGAATCGCCCAACGCAGCGCGGCCCTTCGTGGGCCGCGGCGAAGAGTCGCCGTAGCTTCGCATGCGGCGACCTGAGTAATCTGGGCCGCCCATCGTCCATCAAAATCGAGGTGGCTGGTCCAAGGAGTATCGCCCTCGCCTCTGGTTTCGCTGCCCAAACCGGCGATAAAATATTCGTAGCTGGCCGCCACATACGCCTGTCGACGCAACCCGAGCGTCATCGTCATCGGTTCCTGGCCGTCAAGCGCGAGGCGTAAGCGCGTAACACGCGCAGCAGACGCCCCGACGCCCACAAAAGAGGGCGCGGTACGCTGACAAACCGTCAAGGCCAGAACATCATCGAGTCGGTCGATCCCGAGGCCGATCAACGGCGAGTCTCGGGATGCGGGCGCAGAACGAAGCGCTTGGTCGAAAGCCTGAAGAGGTTCGCGCAATGACTGAGCAAGCGCGGCGCCTTGAAGGGCGGGCGCCAGGGGTATGCCGCAGACCTCGGCGGAAGCCTGGATCGAAGCGGCTGCCAAGGCCGCTGCCTTGTAGATGGCCGAACCTCGGCCAGCTTCAGCTTTGCCCCAGTTCAGCTCGATCAAACTGTGGTCCGCTAAGTCTGGCAGGGTTGCCAGCCAGCGCCCTGTCGACGCATCCGCTACCATGATGTCGGCGGACTTCGACGGCGCGGAATCCGGAACATGCGCGCGGGCGAGGCGGAAGAAAACGCCGCCTTTGTAGCTGTCTGTGCCACCGGCTAGAGTCACCCGCTTATTTGAGCGCCCCTTGATGGCGAGAAGTAGAGCCGCAGCACAGGCCCGATCGCCCTTCTCGGCGCCGCGCTCAATCAGAGAAGCGGCGAGCTTGGAATCGCCGCAACGTGCAATGATGAGTCCGAGTTTGTCGATCTGCCGATCTACGGATCCTGCGGCCTTGTTGGCCGCTACAAGATCTTCGAGCGCGAGTTCCGTGGCGGTAGGGGTGTCGTGAAGCGCGGCTGCAGCGGCTAGCCAAACGAGATGCGCGCGGTCGACGACACGCAGGCGACGCAGTGTCGGCCCCAGCATCGCCTTTGCCTCCGCGGTGCGCCCAGCACGGATCAGCCAGCGCATGTCTCGGGACAGACCGGCAGGATCATAGACTTCCGGCGGCCGTTTGCCGCGACCAGGCGGGTCCATGAGGAAAGTCGGGCGATCATGGCCACTGTCCTTGAGGTAGCGGCCTGCGCCCTGCGCCTTGTCGGCGGCCTGAGGGCTCCAGAAATCGACGATGGCGTCGAACTCGATCGTTTTCCTGGACTGTGATTCCAGGACAACCGGCTGGTCCTGATGCTCCAGCAACTGTGTCGCTTGGCGCAGCCGCAGCGCCTGTCCCTCTTCGCTGATCAGCCCATTTCGGTTGATCTGGGCGACCAGTGTTTCCGCTCCCTCCGCTTCGACAAGATAGGCGTCGCCAAAGGGCAACACAGCCAAGGCGGCGCGGCAACTGCGCAGTGCCTCGACCTGCTCGGTCCATTCCCTGAGCAAGCCGGCGAAGAAGACTGCTCTCTCAGAGTCGGGGTTTTCGTACCGCTGCAACATCGGCGACAGGACCAACAGAGTGTTTTCGGCCTGGGCCTCGGCGGCGGTCAGGATCTTGAGTATGGCTTTCGTCTGGACGGCGATCTTCACCGCGTCGGTAGCGGCGTCAGCCGAAAGCGGCCGCAGCTTCTTGACGGCGAGGTGCATCTGCGTCGCGGGGTTGTTAAGGCCCGCGCTGGTGCGTTTGCCGAGGATAGGCTTGCCTGTCGATCCAGCGCCGAATTCGGGGCGATCATGGGCTTCGACCAACCGCTCGATCTGACGCAGAAGGGCCATCTGTCCCACGTCGTTGAGCACGCCCTGATCGAATAAACGCGTGACCGCCGGCTGGGACATGATCAACGCTTCAAGACGGGAGTTGGTTAGAGCCGATCCAGGAACCCGCAGGCGCCGAAGTTGATCCAGATCTGAACGCCACCCTTCTACGAGCGATACGAGGAAGCGTCCGCGCTCATCGTCCATGTCCGCGAACCGGTCGCTGAAGTGTTCGATCTTGGCGAGCAGAAGTTCGATACGGACATTGACCATATCGAGCATGCGTTCCGCACGAGCGACCACGGCGTTCGCCGCCTGAGAGGTCGCCGGATCACCTTCGTTTTTCAGGAGGATGGCGGCTTCGCCGATCTCGGCGGACAGCATGGCCACCAAGGACAAGTCCTGGCGAGGCCCGTGCTCCATTCGAGACGCAGCCAAAGCTTCACCCGCTTGGGACAGGGTGGAGATATCCACTGTCGGCAAACCGAGGGATGCCCCCATAGCACTGAGACGATCCGCTTCAGCTGTGCGTCCGCTCATGCGCAGGGCGTGGTCCAGCACAGCGCGGTTGCCCGACAGCGTGACCTCGACCCCAGCAGCGGCCACACTGGCGGCCTGAGATTGAAGGAAAGCAAGCCATTCTGGCATCGAAAGCGTTTGGGACGTCACTTCGCCGGCTCCGCATCTACCCCGGATACAGCCGAAATAAGAGAACCCGACCGAAGGAACCGTCCGTAGAGCACCAGAACGCCGGCAGTCAGCGCGCTGAGACCCAAGGAACGCTGACGCCGCGGAACGGGACGCCTGTCGTCGGTCAGTCCCCAGCCGGCGTAAAACGGTCCGCCTAGCGTGGTGACGGGCACCCCCCTCAGCAAGGCGTGAAAACCCAGATTGGCGGACGCGACATAGACGCGGCTAGCGCCCGTCAAAAGCGTCGGCACGGCGTCGGGTGACGCCACATTCCCTAGCTTTGCCAATTCCTCGCGATGCTTGGCCTGGGCCCTGCCAGAGGGGCACACTTGGACGAGCACGATTTCACTGCGGGGGTTTTCGTCGCTGGCCATCTCGATCAGCGCCTCGGCCTCAGGATGAGTAGCGCCGGCGAACAGAGCGGGCGGATCGGATCGATGTTGGCAGACGACCACGACCGGCCCGCTAAGACTGCTTTTGGAAAACCGCGTGCGGATCATGGTCGTCGTGGCGGCCAGAAGTTCAGGGTGATCGATGAAGGGAAACCCGTTCAAAATCGTCTCAAGATCGCTCGTCCGACGCGAGTTGCAGTACAGCCCTGTCCAATCCAGAACATAGCCATGCAGGTGCTCCGTCTCGTTGACGATGTCGATCGGCCCACGGTCTAAATAAAGGACCGGATGGCCGCTGATCCCACGAGATTGCAGCTTGGCCAGTTGCGGTCCGGCCGCGACGCCCCAGGCCAGGATCGCCGTCCCAGGATGCCGGATCAGTTCGTCATATATCCGTCCGGTCTTGACCCGCTTGGCAACAAAGAGCTTCCTGAACTCGGGGAAGGCGCGATCGATGGCGTCATGTTCTTCGCGCGGCGCACCGAGAACCAGCGCGCGCCACGGAGCTACGGTGGCGGCGGCGCTGAAGCGCATGCCCCCGTCCATGAGGGAAAGCAAATGTGTCCGCCGCCCGACCGCGCGCAACGCGGGATTGCGCGCCAGAAAATCACCAATTGCGACGATCTTCTTCCGTGCCGCCAACAATCGCGCCATACCAGTTCTTTGCCCAGACCAACTCGAAACCACTAGTTATGATGCACCGGCAAGCGCAAGCCACATTTTCAGAATCTCTGTTTGGCCAAATACCTATCGCCACGCCGTTCCGCCGGACTCGCGCCTAATGTTTCTGGAGCAAGTTGAACGACACGCACTTGAGAGAGCTGATCACGTCGCCCTGCGCTGGAGCCAGACGAGCGTAGAACTAACGTACAGTGAACTGTGGTCGAGAACGGGCGAGCGGGCGATGCGCCTCGCCGCCCTTGGCCTGGAGGGCGCGCCGCTTCTGATATTCGGCGCGAATAATCCTGATGCAGTGATCAGCTTCATAGCGGCTATGCGCGCCGGATTGGCGCCCTCCTTCATGCCGCTGCCCGCAGCGCGCTTCGACGATCAGGCGTTCTGGAGCGGTCACGCAGCCCTGTTCGATCACCTGGGCCAGGGTGCGGTTCTAGCCCCCCAGACCGCCGTGGACGCCATTCGTCAGGAATGCCCGGCCATCAGCTTGACGCTTCTGGCGAGCGAGCAAATTGACAGCCTGGCCGCATCGCCCTTGCCGGCGCGCCCTGCTGGGACGGCCGTCGCTCTTCTGCAGCACAGTTCAGGCACGACGGGTCTGAAGAAGGGCGTGCCGCTCAGCTATCGCGCGATTGACGTTCAACTGCGCGCCTATGCGGAAGCCGTCGAATTCGACGGCGACAGCATCATCGCATCTTGGCTGCCCCTCTACCACGACATGGGCTTGATCGCTTGCC
The DNA here is from genome assembly GCF_004210735.1 of Brevundimonas sp. Classification (GTDB taxonomy): domain Bacteria; phylum Pseudomonadota; class Alphaproteobacteria; order Caulobacterales; family Caulobacteraceae; genus Brevundimonas. The sequence continues at coordinate 54,634 of NZ_SDZL01000009.1, read as the reverse complement.
TGATGCTGCCGCTGACATTCGGCGCAGAGGTGAACTTCATCGATCCGTTTTACTGGACGGCCAATCCGCAGTCGCTGTTCGAGGTGATCGAACAGCGCCGCGCCACCCATGTCTGGCTACCCAATTTCGCCTTCCGACACCTGGAACGCGCCGTTCGACGCACTAATCGCATCTGGGCGCTCGGTAGTGTCAAGGCGTGGGTCAACTGTTCCGAGCCCTGTAAAGCTGATGCCTTCGCCGCTTTCCTGACACGCTATGCTGAACACGGTGTGACGGCCGGAAGCCTGACGTGCTGCTACGCCATGGCCGAAACCGTCTTCGCGGTGACGCAAAGCCCTCCTGGAACGCCCGTCACGATTCGGCACGTCGCGGCCATCGGGCTCGGCGAAATCGGTGAAACCGTCGCGCCGTGCTCGCCCGGCGAAGCGGCCGCCTCCGTTCTCGGCTGCGGCCGCGCCATCCCTGGCTGCCAGATCCGCATTCGCGACGCCGATGGCCAAGATGGAGTCTATGGCGAAATCGAAGTTGCGGCCGAGTTCCTGTTCGACGGCTATTTTCGTGCGCCTGAACGAACAAGCTTGGCGCTGCAGAACGGCTGGTATCGGACAGCCGACATCGGCTTCATCGATTCCGGCGAACTCTTCGTCTGCGGACGGCTGGACGACCGGATCATCGTCGGAGGCCGCAATCTGTACGCCCACCAGATCGAGCAACTGACCGCAGACGTGCCCGGCGTAACGCCGGGGCGGGTCGTCGCCATGGGCGTTCATCACCCCGAATCCGGTAGCGAGCGACTTGTCATCGCAGCCGAAATTTCGGGCGAGTCCGACGCCATTGCAAAGATGATCATCCAGACTCTGGACGCCAGCCTGGGTCTGCGTCCCGCCGACGTTCGACTTTTCTCCGATCGTCGAATAATCAAGACCACCAGCGGAAAGGTCGACCGCAAGCGAAACCGAGAACGCTATCTGTCAGGAGGTTTCGCATGACCACGAACGACGACATTTTAGGTCAACTGGCGACTGTCATCACCGACCATTTCAGTTGCCCTGACAAGACCATCGACCGCACCACTAACGCGAACGACATCGTCGGCTGGGATTCCCTGGCCCACACCATGGTGCTGATGCGGGTCGAAGACGTATTCGCCATCGAACTGCCGATGGAACAGGCTTTCACCGTCCAGAACGTGGGCGAACTGGCCGATCTGGTCCAGGCACAATTGTCGGCATGATCGCGGGCGTCGTCGAAGACAGCAAACGCCCCATCATTGCGTGCGTGGGGAACTGCCAAAGCGGGGCCATACGCGCTTTCCTGATGACGGTGCCTGAGATCAGCCGCGACTATGACGTGGTCCTGATCTATCAACCGACTAAGAATTTCGAAGCCCTGCGTCCGCGGGTGCGGGCCGTGATCCAGCAGGTCACTCACGGCTGGGACGATTTTCGTCTGACCGAGGACGACTTGCCGGCGGACGCGGTCATGATCCGCTATCCCGCGATGCTGCAGAACTATCTTTGGCCGCAGATCCCTTTTCAGAAGCGGCGCATCGCCGGAGATTCGGCGACGAAGACGAAGCTGTTTCCCTACACGATATGCGACGATCTGGTGCTTCGCCTGGTGGGAGACGGCGTTTCCAAGGACCAGTTGCTCGACAGCTATTTCGCCATCGATATTGGCAAGAAATACCCGCTGGATCGCCTCCACGCGATCAACGCCGCTAAGGCGCAGCAGCTCGACGACAAGTCGGATTTCGGTCTGTGGGACCAGATCGAGAGCGGCGTCCACACGATGCGCACCGCCAATCATCCAGGCGGCGGCCTAATGGCCTATGTGCTGGAGCAGATCGTCGAGCGCCTGCCGCTTCAAGATCGCGATTACGCCCTGAAGCTGGCGCGCGCGAGGGCCCGTGGAGTCGGCATCCAAAATCTGGACGCCCCCATTCATCCGGCCGTCGCGAACCATTTCGGACTGAATTGGGCCAAGGACCGGCGCTGGTCCTTCTGGCATGAAGGCGACTTCACCTTCGAGCAACATTTGCTGCGTCTCTACGATTATGGCCACAACGCCACCTACTGGGCGGCCCGTGAAGCGCTCAAGCGCAAGGAAGATGCGACGGCCCTTCTGGCGCAGGCCGTCAAAGAACTGCCTGAAAGCACCCAAGTGTTGAAAGCCTATATCGCAGAGCTCGCGCGAACCAAAAGGTTAGCCGAGATCCTGCAGGCTACGAGGCGCCTGCACAGCCTGTCTCCCACACCGAGCCACGCCGTCAAACTTGCCAGCGCCCTGCGGCGGGCTGGTGAGTACGAGGAAGCCAATCGCCTTTTGAACGCGCTCGATTCGACCGATCCCAATATCCTCATGGCTCTGGCGCAAGGCCTGACCGAAGGCACGCCCGAGCGCATCGAGATCGAGCACAAGGCCGCCGAAGCGGATCCGGACAATCTTCAGGTGCTTCTGGGGCAGGCTAAGGCCCACGAAGATCAGGGCGAGTTGGCGCAGGCCTTGGCCACTCTCGAGCGCGCCGCCTATGTCAGCAACTGGGCCACAAGCGTGAGAAAACGCCAGGACGCCCTGAAGGCGCTCATTGCTGCGCCCGCCGAGAAAGAGCTTCCAACCAAGTCCAAGTCCCCAGCCAAACATGAGACCCCCGTGATGACGTCCGCACCCGGCCCGGCGATGAAGACCATTCAGCAACTCGGAGATTTGACTGGCCGCGTTTGCGTCGTTACGGGCGGCGCCGGCCATATCGGACGCGCCATCGCCGAAGCCTATCTGGAAAGCGGCGCTGCGGTTGTGCTGCTCGACCGCGCATTCGACGGCTCCGCCCACATGCTGGCCGATAGCGCTTGGGACGGACGCCTGTCGAGCCAGTCTTGCGACCTGTCTGACGAAGACAGCATCTACGCGGCGGCCCAGGACATCCTAATGCGGCACCCGACCATTGATGTGCTGGTTCACAATGCAGGATTCGTCGGCACCTCGGCTTCGGACGGGTGGGTGACGCCGTTCGAGACTCAATCACCGGCCCTCTTCCGAGCGGCGACCGAGATCAATCTCGTGGCCCCGTTCATCCTGACCCAGGCGCTGCTGTCGGGCCTACAGCGGTCGGCGGCAGCCTCGGTCATCAACGTGGGCTCGATCTACGGTCTGGTGGGTCCAGACTGGGGGCTCTACGAAGGCACCGCTTCGGGCAACCCGGCCGGCTACGCCGCCTCGAAAGGCGGACTGATGCAGTTGACCCGCTGGATGGCGACTAGTCTTGGGCCGCATATTCGGGTCAATGCCCTGTGCCCCGGCGGCCTGGAGCGCGGCCAGGACGAACGATTCCAGTCACGCTATGTCGCCAAAACCCCCTTGGCTCGCATGGCCACGCCCGAGGATTTCAAAGGCGTGGCCCTGTTTCTGGGATCGGATCTGTCCGCCTATGTCACCGGCCAGGTGCTTGCAGTCGACGGAGGCTGGACCGCTTGGTGATCGCGGCGGGGGTCAGGCTTTCGGTTTGCGGAAGATGAACTCGCCGTCAGGATTGAACGTTGTGCCTTCCGGGATGGGCAGACGCTCGAACTCGGCGAACATTTCATCGACCCACGAACGTGGGATGGGCGCGAAAACGCGACGCAGCCCCGGGTCCTTGATCATCACCCCGAGCCGGCGCGGCGACAGGAGTTCAGCCGTCAGCAAATTGAAATAGACCAGACCTCCAGGTCTGCAGACTCGGATCATCTCGTTGAAATAGCTGACCAATTTTATTGGTGGCACGAAGTAGAACACCCCGCTCGAGAAGACCAAATCCATGCTCGCGTCAGCGACCCCCGTCAGGGTTTCCCCATCACAGGGGAGCGATTTGAGGCCGAGTTCGATCTCCATCTGATGAGCAAGATCGGGGTCGATCTCGAAATTGTAGAACTCGTCTGGCGCGAAGCGGTCCGTGATCGACAACGTAGAGCCGCCCCAGGCGGCTCCGATCTCACAAACCTTCTTGGGCGGGCCGTCAACAAAGATCGAATCCGGCAGGACAGCGTCCATATGAGTTCGCGCTTCGCGATAGCGAGGCGAGTCAGCATCGATCATCGGCTTGCCGGACCGGGCGGCCCGCAGAACGTCCGTCTTACCCCTCAAGAAGAAGGTCGCTGTGTTCTTGGTCGGAAGATGGAAGAAGGTGCCCCGAGACATTTCAAATGCGAACAGGGTCTTTAGGATGGCGAGCTGAACGGACTGTTCCTGCAGATCGACCTTGTCACCCAGACTGGCCTGCGTGCTCGCCGGCAGGCGAATGTGGCCCGAGTGATAGAGCCGAAGCAAGGACAGCTCGTCCAGATTTCCGGGAATGCCCAACTTCTGAAGCGCGGTCACAAAGACTTCCATGCCAGCCAGAGAGTCAGGCGCGTCCAGAGCCAGAAGCGGAAGCACGTCCCGCCAGCGGTTCCTGCTTTTCAACGCGACGATATGACACTCATAGGCTTCGCGGTTCGTTTCTCGGAGTGCGATCAGCACCGCCAGCGTCTCGGCGGACAGAGGCCCTCGACCGAGGTCGATCACGGGAGTCTCAGCATTGTTGTCAGCGGCCGACCTTGATGGCGCGGCGCTCTCTTTTTTGGTCTTGGACAAAATGCCCCCTGCATTGCGATAAACAAAAGACACGGCTTACGGACGCACGAGAACTTCTGCCCCCCCAGGCTCGGCCTCCACACCTGCGATCAACGTCCTGATCACCAGCAAGGTGTCCTCAGGAGCGATCACCGGTTTGCCCGTTCGTACCAACTCTACGAAGTTGATGATCGTACGACGAAATGCCGTAAAGTTATCGCGTATCTGCACCTCGGCATTGCCAAGTGCTCCGAATACTTGGAGGGAAAAAGGCGTCGGCGTCGCGCCCAAGGCGTCGATCAGCAGAAGACTGTGATCTTCCAATCGAACGGCGACACTACCATGTGCGACGGCGTGTCGTTGCACGGCGACCGGCCGGACGCCTAGAGCGCCCATGGCGCATTCCAGCATGTGAATTCCGTACCGGGGCCAGTCGATGGGAACGGAGGCGCGGATCAGTCGCAGTTCGCCAAATTGGTCCGGCGCCCGCCTCCAGCCATCCGTTTCGCCAGCGTATCGGAGCCCCGAACAGGACATCAGTTGTCCCGATCTCAGATAGGGTTCGAACAGGTCAAGCTCGTCCCGGCGGACGCACAGCGGTTTGTCGATGAAGACCGGCAGTCCAGCCTTGAGAAAGGGTTCAGCGAGCGACCAATGGCTGTCGGCGTCGTCCCGCAGAATCATGACGGCATCGACAGCGCCGATCATTTCCTCGGGCGCTTGGCAAATCGTGTCGATCCGACAGGCTGCGGCCAGGGCCTGGGCCATCTTGAGGTCCGGCATCCAGCACTGGGTGATGCGTACGTCACCGACGCCGAACTCGTCCGCCTTTCGCGCGCGCAGATAGGCGTGAATACCGTCCCAGCCAACGCGAGCGAATGCCGTATCGTCATAGCCGTTGACGATCGCACTGAACGAAAAAGGGTGACCATTGCCCTCGGAGAAGCCGAGGATACCGACCCGCAACGTCATCCCAACGGCACCTTGCCCGCGGCGAGCAGGGCATTGGCGACGGCGAAGTCCTGGGCGTCATCGATATCGAAGGACCGTTCACGATTCATCATGACAGCGCCGGCCCGACCGAACAGGATCGACGGCGTATGGGGTTTCAGCGCATCAATGACGAAGGCGTACACCGCCCCATTCAACTGATAGGCGCGCGGCAGAGCCTGACGCGGAAGCCAAGGAATGGCGCCGTCGATAAACGGCGTCGGCGCGCCGTTGTCATCCAAGCGCCAGGCTCGATGCGGATTCAGATGCGCATCCGTGAAGGTCGCGACGGAATCGAGCCCTTCAGCGTGAAGACGCTGGAGGCATTCAGTCACATCACGCGGCAATCTAAACGGGGCCGTGCATTCGAGCAGGGTCAAGTAGCGCGCCGTCTCTCCCTTCGCGCGCAGATCCCCGATCAGGTGCCGCAAGACGTCGGCCACGATGGCTGTGTCGGACGCCAGCTCTTCAGGCCGCCAAGACACTTCCGCTCCCAGCTTCTCCGCCACTTCAGCGATCATCTCATGATCGGTGGACACGATCACGCGGTCGATCTCCGGAGTGGCGAGCGCCACCTCGATAGGCCATTGCAGCAAAGGTTTGCCGCCCAGGTCATGCAGGTTTTTGAGCTTGACGCTCTTGGATCCCCCGCGCGCGGGGATAACGGCGATGCACCGTTCAGAACCGATCATTTTCTCGATCTCAGATTTCCAGGCATAGGAAGAGCCGGCAGCAAACCTACTCTATGACTTCATAATCTAGGGTGGCAGCCAGGGTGTTGTCGTACAAATCCCGGGCCCGGACCCAAGCGATATTTTCCGGCTCGCCACCATTGCCCCGAACCTCAGGGTTCACAATCGCTCGCCTCACGACCTCAGCCGCGCGCTCGGCGGATTTGCCGTCTTGCAGGTAGTATTTCTCGTTGTTGTGCGGTTCCACCAACCCGATGGCCACCTCGCGGGCCAAGGTCTCGGCATCCCGGCATTCGATGGCGACGCCCAGCTTGACAAGGTCGTAGGGCAGCGGCTCGGTCAGGGGATTGATGGCGAAAACCGGCTTGCCAAGCGCAAACCCTTCCAGGCCCGCAGTGCTGCAATAGGTCACGACGGCGTCCGAAACCTTGAGCAGGGGATAGGTGTTCGACGACCTATCGATCCGAACGTTTGGCGCATCCATTTCGTCGATGACGCTCTGGTAGAGATCGTAGAAAGCCTGATGTTCACGCGGGTGAGGCTTGATCAGCCACAGCGCGTCTCCTCCCATTATCTTGGCGGCTTGCACCAACGTGCGAATGATGGGCTCCAGCATTGCCAGGGCGATCGGCTGGGACATGAAGGAGACGATCTTGCGGTCCGCCGGCAAGTCCATCTCCTTGCGCATCAGCTTTTCCGACTTGACCTTCAACGGCGCGAGATGGTGGTCCAGTCGCGGCGAGCCGACCACATAGGTCTGCTCGGGCGGATAGCCGTGATACCCGTTCAGGACCTCGGCGCTGAACTCGTCGATCGCGATCAGATTGTCGGCGGTGGGCGCAAAGAACTTCTTGGTCGGACTTATAGTGCCTGACTGAAGATCGAATGTCGGACGCCCCAACATCTTCAAAGTTTCGCAGGCGACGAGGGATTCCAGAATGCGCCCTGGGCAGAATATCCCGCCGGCGAAATAGTCCCCATTCTCTTCGATGAAAGCGCTCATTTCGAATGCCGACATATATGTAAGAATGAAGCTATTCATCATCATCTCGAGAACGGCTTCTCGAGATGCCACCTTCAGCGGCGTCAAATCCGTACTAAACAATTCTTCAGTGTACGCCATCGTGTGTTCGTACGCCTGAACCAAATCGTGATCTGGCGGAAGACGGAACTTGGTGATACCACGATTGATCTTTCTCCAGGCCCAGAAGATCTTGGAGTTTGCATCGTCGATGCCGTAACTCTCGAAGCTCCACCAGGGATCATCGACGTAAATCTGTTGATCGTAGAGGAAGACGCTGAAATCTTTTGTCAGTTCGCGCACGACGGGCATAACCGCCGAAACGAACATGTCGTCACGCAGTCGGCTTGAGATGAAGATCGTCTGCTCCCCGATCCAGAGGTCCTTATGGGCCTGAATCTGACTGGAAGGATAGCGCCCCGCCAGTCGAGGCACGCGCACCAGTTTCTCCATGGCCGCGATCACTTCGGTCTCGGCGACCTTGTGGTCCTCAAGGTGACCGGTCGCAATCGTGGCCGATAGACCTCGTGCCAGAAAGCCCGCGCGAATCACCCATGCTCGGCGCGGCGACCGCTCGGCGATGAAAATCTCTTCTACCGAGTCATCGATGAAATGGTCGGAATAGGTCAGGGCCCGACAAGCCGAGTACAGGTGATCGCCGACGTTGATGGCGATCGCCTTCTGCAGATGCGGCCGCCAGACTGATCGGTCGTCTCCGACAAGGGCGGTCATCTTCCCGGCAAAGGTGTCCACCATTTTGGCCGCTAGCCGACGCGTCTCGTCATAGATGGGCGGATCGTTGACGGAATCCAGGCTGGTATAATTGGTGACCTCCACATCCGGACAACGCTCCTTGGCGATGTCCAGGAATTCGCCGCGCTCCAATGTGTTGACGACGTAGAAGCGAGCCCTCCGCATCTGATCGTCTGTCAGCGAATCAATCAGCCGACGAAAATCAATGTTCGGCCCAACCCAAAAGAACAACGAAGCTTTCATTCGGTCTCGCACCGCCACTGACGACAATCTCTAGACCATTTTGCGGGCGCCATGTAAGTGACTTCACATGGGCGACAACAAGCACGGGCCGGATAAAAAATTGCGGGTCAACGCTTCGATTTCCTCAAGAAAATCTATAGCTTTGGGATTGCTTTTCTCGGCAGACGAGGCAGCCGCCAAGTCCTTCCTCGACCGGTGCGCGGCTGAAGGGCTAACCGGAATTCTGGTCAGAACCAGCTACGAAGTCCACATGCCCGCCAAACTGGCTGGCGTGACTGTCCGCCAGCCCATGGACTATCTCTCGCCGGAGGCCTGCGACGCACTTCACGAGGAGGTCTTGGCCTGGCAGGAGAAGCTGCCGTCCGTTCGATTAGCGTCCGGCGCACGTCTTGCGGACTGGAGCGCCGGCGACAGTCACCCCGCGTCTCTGTGGGCGTGGATCGCCACCCTTGCCCCCTATGTGCAGGTCACGATGAGGGCTGTGCGGCTGTTTTCCGCGATTGCAGATCAGGAGAAGCCGGCGGCGTTCGACTGCTTGGGCGTTTCGGGCGACTTAGCCTGGCTCGCTCCACTAGCCGTCAAGGTCTTCGGGCGGGCGAGCGTCGAGCCCCGTTTCTGGGGACAGCCGCCTGTCCGCCCGGCCCGCATATTGCCTTGGCCGCGGCTTCGCACCCCCAAGATAGATTATCGCCCCGTCCGCCGCCGCGCCTCATACCTGCGGGTCATCGCGGCCTTGGAGGCCCACGACAGGAAGACGCGCAGCCTCGGCCTCGACGGCTTCAAGGGCCACGCCGTCCTGATCATGCGAGGCGCCAAGGGCGTCGAATGGATGGTCAGCCCTCAAACGGGACGCCTCGCCTTCCTCGACGAATACAGCGAAGGCATGCCCGAGGCCCTGGCCCGAGCCTGCCGGGATCGCCGTTGGCGGTTGACGATCATTTACGAGGGACCCAAGCCCATCGCGGTTGGCTATCGCTCTCTGGCTGAGACCTATCCGTCGTTCATTTCCGAGCTTGCGGGGCCGACCTTTAGCGGATTGGCCGCTCAACTTCGCGTCCCGGCCCGTGAACAATATGAACCGGCGGTCGCCCGACTTGTCGCTGATCGCGCTTTCCGCAAAGCGTTCGTCTTTGACGGCGTCGATATGTTCGATCAGTTTTCTGACTACCTGGCGCGTTCCATTCTGAATCTGTCGGTGCTTATGACCACGCAATCGGAAACTTGGGAGAAGACATTCGGGATCCTCAAGCCGAACCTGGTGCTCGGCGGACGTTTGGAGGCGAAACCCTGGATCAATGTGGCTGCGTCGCGAACTGGGGCTCGGACGGTCTCGATCAAGCTGGGCATCGGGGACGAGATGACGCCATCCATATTGGCGCGCCGCCCTGACGGATCGCACGAAACGGAATCCCAGCCCGACGCCTTGGCTGTATGGGGCGAGCATCAGGTCGAACACCTTCGCCGGCGGGCGCCGGCCTATGGCGGCGTCATCAAGGCCTTGGGCCGGACCCGGTCCGACACCTTCGTTCGGGCGGCGAACGCTCTGGATCAGGCGCGCATTCGCGAGAAACTGGGCCTGGCGCCGAGCGGTCCCGTGATCGTCTGGGCGGCGACCTGCAGAACACGATGGGGCCTGTGGCCCAATCAGACCGCCGGCAGCGCGGTGCTGTCTCCGGACTCATGGGAGACGGCCTTCAAGGCCTTGATTAAGCTCGCTGTACGCCGAGACGCCCAGATCGTGGTGCGCCCGCACCCCGTCGACGACATGGCTTTCATCACCGACCAGATCAAACGACACGGGAAGGGCCGGGCAGTCTTCTCGGCGGGGCGTCAGGGCACACCCAACGTCGAACTCCTGGCGGTTTCGGACATCCTGGTTTCTGGCGTATCGTCGATGTTCGCCGAGGCGGTCCTATCGAACTGCGTCGCCGTCAACCTATGGTCACCTGAAATCAGCCTCATCTACGAAACGGCTCGGTTTGATCATTATTCGGAAATTTCGGAGCCGGTTCGATCTGCCCGCGAAATGGAGCAGCGAATTGGCGCATTGCTGGACAGTCCCGATCAGTACGCGGCAGCGCTTGAGCGCGCGCGCGCCAACCTGCCGAGATTCTTCGGCGGGACTGAGGGTAACAACGCCACGAACACAGCCATCTGGGCCCTGGAAACCACGCCGATCACAGCCAGCCAGCCTGAGGAGGTCGAGACTGTCTCAACCGGGACCGCCATCGCCAAGGCCCTCGCATGACGCAAGCGGAAGCTTCCGCCGGCAGTGAGGAAGGCGCTGACGCCTGTATAAGACGGATCATAGATTGTCCCGTCGCTTCCACTCTGCGGGCCCGACGCCGTCGACTGTCCGATGTCCTGTTCGCCTCGCGACTGCCGTCCGGTTCGCGAAAGCTCCGATCGGCCCGCCAAGCGGTTGATACCTTCCTCGCAGCCGCCGGCCCGCGCCTTTGCGTGATCGGCCCGAACGTCGATGCTGACGTGGCGGACTGGTTTTCAGATGACCAGGCGAGCGATCTGCTTGATTTCTCGGGCCTTGGCCTGGGCATGTGTCGGGACCCGCGCCGCCGGTCGCTCAATGAGACCTGGTACACAACCGCCAAGGCCGGCGCCGAACTGGCGCTGGACGTCATGCAGACAGCAGCGCCGCCACCGTGGAACGCTCTGATCCGCACTCACCGCAACGCCCTGATGCTCAGGCTAAAGCCTGAACTCGCTCTGAGACTGCGCCGACTGGAGATCGCGGATGACGCCGCTCGGACCATGGGCGCACGCGTCGTTCATCTGATCGAAGGCGACGATCCCGTGGATGACCTAGAGGCGCACTTCCGCGCTGCCGGGATTGCGGTCACGCACGATCTAGGCCCGACTGGTCGGCGGGGGGCCGCCCGTTTCGTCGCCCGAAGAGACAGTTCGGCTGATGTTCGCGCCGAGGACGCATGGGCCGCATTTGCCACGGCGGCGGAAAAGTGGAAACCCGGGCGGCTCGATGTCGAGGACAAGGCTGTGATCGTGGGCGACCTGCGCCGGAAGATTGAATTCCGACACAGTCAGACGGTGCGGGCGCTACTGGCGGCCGCTACCTCTCAAGGATCAGTTCTGATCCAACCCTTCACCCGGCGCACCAGCAACGTCGTCCGGGCGACCGGCGCGGCCGCCGCGCTGGGCGCCAAGACGCTCCTTGTCCGGCAACCGCAATCCTCGCAGTCCCGCACCCCGCTAGCCGGGGTCCGCACACTCTTGCTGAAGCAAATCGATCAAGCCCTGGAATTCAGGTTCACGACTGGCCAACGGGCCGCGATCCTTGAGGGGTGCGGCGCGTTCATAGTGTCGAGCCTGGGACCGAGCCTGGTCCTGGCCTCAGAAATCAGTCGCCAGTTTGCGCGGCAACGTCCCCGCTTCGTCGCCTCCGTGCCCCTTGGCTCCCCTTTCGGAGGACTGATCGTATCGGCCGCACGCGCGGCCGAGGCGCCCACCGTCGAGTTGCAAACCCTGATGATCGGCACCTCGGACCGCGACCCTATGCCCGTGGCCGAACGTGTCGGCGTTCTGGACGATTCGCAGCGCGACATCTTCCAGACGCGCTTCGGCGTTGCGTCCGAGCAATTCATCTTCGCCGGTCACGTCGATATCGGTCAGAACAATGACCGCGACCACCATGCAACGCCCCCCCGCAGCGTAATATTCGCCTCGCAGCCGTTAGATGACGTCTCGGCCGCCGCCCTCGATATGGTGGCCGCCGCCTGCAGCGCCCTCGGTGATGTCGTTCTGTCAGTGTCGCCTCATCCTGACGAAACGGCCTCCGACATTGCACGGTCTCGTGCGATCCTCGAGCGTTGGCCAGGTGTCGCCAGCAAGATTCTTCCTGCCGGCGGCACGCATTCGGCATTGATGGATCATGCGGTGCTGTGCACAGTCGTCAGCAACGTCGCCATGCGGGCGGCCCAGCACGGGATGCCGGTCCTGATCATAAATCCGGGGGTCGATGTACCGGTCGATTTTACCCGCTTGGGCGTCGCGCTCACAGCCGAAACGGCGGAAGACGCCAAGAGAATTCTTAGCGACTTTTTCGTATGCGGGCCTGAACGGCAGAGTCTGGAGATGACCCGAGAGGTCTATTTCCAGCAGAATCCCCATTTGCTGGACCATGGGGCGGCGGATCGGATCATCACCGCCATGGCTCCGGAGGACCCCTATTGGCGCGGAAAGGCGCTCGAACAGGTGTCGCGGAACGAAACGCGGGTCTGGATGGGCGTGTCGGCATGAGCGAGTACGACACCGTTCGGCGCGCCGTTGAGGCGTCGCTTGCCAAAACCGGCAAGGAACGCGCCGCCATCTATCAAAGCCTGCGGGCGCAGCGACGCGACAGCTTACGCAAGCTGCCGTCTCGCGTTGCCGCCGGCGCCAAGAACACGGTCCGCAGCCTCAATGCCGCGATCCGTTCCTATGAGCTGGATCTTGTAGGGGGCAGGGTCCGCGATTGGTCCGAAGACCTTCCCGCGGCGCAGATCGACCCCTCGCTCGACACGGTGATGGTGGCCGCTCCGCCCGCGCCCCCGCTGAGTCGACTGCAGACCCTGGCGCCCCTGACGCTACGGACGCTTTTGCTGCTACGCCGCGCAGGCCCCGCCGCATCCGTGTGGATCGTGATCGAGCCTCTGATGCAGATCGGCATCATCTTGGCCATCTATCTCGCGCTTGGGTACACCAACATCGTCGACATGGACCCCCTGCCGTTCGCCGTCGTCGGAACCTCGGCATGGTTCATGTTCCGCATGACTTATATCCGCTGCGCCGTCGGCCCTGTCGACGAGTCGCTGATCCTGATACCGCGCATCCGAGCCGTCGATATTCTGGCGTGCCGCGCCCTCGCCTATGGAGTGATCTACACCCTGGCCGGCATTGCAGTCCTGATGTTCCTGGGCCTGTTTGGCCTGGGCGCCCCCGTCGAGCGGCCCGTGGACGTGCTGCTCACGTGGTGCGTCATCCTGGTAATGGCGTTCTCGCTCGGGATCATCCTGCGCACCCTGTGCGCCTATGTTCCTGTGCTACAACGCGGCGTGCCTTGGACAGCCCGCCTTCTGATCTACTCATCCGGCGTCCTGTTCGTCACCGAACAGCTGCCCGATTTTATCGCCAAACCCCTGTTGCTGAATCCGCTCCTAAACGCCCTGCAGCATCTCCGCTCGGCCTATTTCACGACCTATGAGAGCCACGATGTTTCCCTGGCCTACGCGACCGTCAGCAGCATGGCCATGTTGACCCTGGGCCTAATCCTCTACGCCGCCAATCGCCGCAAGGTCTGAGCCTGTCACGTGATAGGCAGCCTGCCCTGCGCCATCAGGCCGGCGCGATCAAAGGCCGGTTCCAAGGCGACGAACAGCGCATTGTGGGCGATGGCGCTGACAGTCAGATCCGGCAAGCCGCAATCCTGACCCGACAACAGCTTTGCAACCACCTCGGCTGTCAACTCGCTCTGATAGACCGCCCGAACCACGTCGATAATCTCGTCGCGTTCATCCGACATGACCCCGGTTGCCTCGACGATTGTCAGAGTCGTGTCGCCGAATTCGAGCTGAATTTCGGTTTGTTTGGGCGCATCCGCCTCCACGACAAGAGTTAGGCTCGAACCGGACGGCGTGCCGTATGACGAGGATCCAAAAACCTCATAGTATCCTTCGCGCTTGGCCGGGAACGGATCGGAAATACGTGAATCCGTTGGCCGGACCTCTGCCTCGCCAGCCAGCATCTGAAGCAGATCGATGAAGTGAACCCCATTGCAAGCCAGCCCGATGTTGCTGCCACGAACGGTCATCCGCACCGGTGTGCCGGTCAATCGAATCCTTTCGGCCAGCGCACGGTAACGTGGCCACAACCGCCGAGGACAGTTGACCACCCCCAGCACCCCATCCGCTTCCAGACGGGAAGCCATGCGGGTAAAGGACCCGCGCGCGTTGAAGGCGACCTTCTCAATAACCATCGTCCCAACCTTACGGTCAGTTAGGATCGTCTCGATCAAGCTTTCACGCCCGTCCGCCGGCGTGGCCAAGATCACGACCTGGGCGTCACCGTCCAATCCGGACAAATTCTCAGCGAAGCGCCCCGTCGAGCCTGCATAACTGGCCCATTGGCTCCTGGCCCTATCCAGCGCGGCGCCCGACGGGTCCATACCATCCAAGGCGATCTGCTTCGACAACGGCTCCAGTCCCTGCAGATGTCTGAATCCGATATTGCCCAGGCCGATCAGAAGCACCGCCGGTTTGAACTTGTTTTGCATTCAAAGGCCTACTGGAAAAAGATACTAGGCAACTAAGTTTTTGGTCTCCCGAACGCAACGCAGTTTTCAATCTAATGTGGATGGGATTTTGCGACGCGAATGTTAAATGACATCGAGCTATGAAGGTCGGCGTCACAGCCGGCAAATTCCTGGAGATCTTAATGGGTAAGAAAATCGCCGTTACCGGTGGTGACGGCTTCATCGGTTCGCATTTGACGGAGGCGCTTGTCCGCGCCGGACACGAAGTGCGCGCCATGACCCTTTACAACTCGTTCAACTCCGACGGCTGGCTGGACAATTGCGCACCCGACGTCGCCGGCCAGTTCGAGACGATTTCCGGTGACGTGCGTGACCTGTCGACTTGCATGCAGGCGATCAAGGGCTGCGACATGGTCTTCCACTTGGCCGCCTTGATCGCCATTCCCTACTCCTACGCAGCGCCGCGCTCTTACGTGGAGACTAACGTCATCGGCACCCTGAACGTGCTTGAAGCTGCACGCGCCAATGGTTCGCGCATGCTCCACACCTCGACATCCGAGGTTTACGGCACAGCCCAGTCCGTTCCGATCCACGAGAGCCACCCGTTGGAAGCCCAATCGCCGTATGCGGCGTCCAAGATCGGTGCGGACCAGATGGCGCTTTCCTTCCATCGGTCTTTCGACATGGACTTGTTCGTCTGCCGGCCGTTCAACACCTATGGCCCGCGCCAGTCGGCCCGCGCCGTCATCCCCACCATCATCAGCCAGGCCATCGCCAACAATGGCCACATCCAGTTGGGCGCCCTGACCCCAACGCGGGACTTCAACTTCGTGAAGGACACCGTCGCCGGCATGATCGCCGGCATCGAGCGCGCGCCCGCCGGATCGACCATCAACCTGGGATCGGATTTCGAAATTTCGATCGGCGATCTGGCGACCGAGATCTGCAAGCTGGTCGGAGTCGAGCCCGATGTTCAACTCGACCCTGCCCGCGTCCGACCCAGCGCCAGCGAGGTCGAACGTCTGTGGGCTGACAATTCCCGCGCTCGGGAACTGCTCGACTGGACCCCCGGCTACGGCGGCGTTGAAGGGCTGCGCCGCGGTCTGTCGGAGACCATCGAATGGTTCACCAACCCGGAGAACCTCAAACTGTACAAGACGGGGCGCTACAACGTCTGACATGACCGCTTACTCGTCCTCCGCCGTCAAGCGGCTCGCCTCCTTCCTGCGCGAAGATCTTGGCCAACAAGGTCGCGTCCCTCTCCACGCCCCGACTTTCGGGGGACGGGAAAAAGACTATGTCGCCGACTGCATCGACAGCACCTACGTCTCTTCGGTCGGCGATTATGTCGTGCAGTTCGAAAACGAAGTGGCTCGCCGGTCGGGCTGCGCCTTCGGCGTGGCGACGATGAACGGCACAGCTGCGATCCACGCCCTGCTTCACACGCTGGGCGTCGGACACGGCGACCTGGTGATTTGCCCGGCGCTCACCTTCGTCGCCACCGTGAACGCGGTCCTCTACACGGGCGCGCAACCAGTGTTCCTGGATTCGGATCTGGATACCCTGGGGCTATCCCTGGCCGAGGTCGAACGCTTTCTTCAGGCTTGCGAGAGACGGGTCGACGGGGTCTGGTACGAAGGACAGCGCGTTCGGGCGGCCTTGCCCGTGCACATTTTCGGGCAGGTCATAGATGTCGTTCGACTGTCCGAAATCTGCGCAGCGTACGGCGTCGTCGTGGTCGAGGACGCGGCCGAGAGCCTCGGCGCGTCCCGCGACGGACGCCAAGCGGGCTCGCTATCCGTCGCCGCGGCGCTCAGCTTCAACGGCAACAAGGTGGTCACCACCGGCGGCGGCGGCGCGATCGTCACCAATGACGAGGCTCTGGCCGTCCGATTGAAGCACCTGACAACTACAGCTCGGGCCAAGCGTGGCTGGACCTTCTTCCATGACGAAATGGGCTTCAACTACCGAATGCCCAATCTGAACGCCGCCCTAGGGTTGGCGCAGATGGAGCAGTTGGACGGTTTCATTCGCGCCAAACGCGAGTTGGCCGACCGGTACGAGGCTCTGTTCCAAGGCTGCGCTGACGCGCAATTCGTCAAGGAGGCCGCCGGCATCCGTTCTAACTACTGGCTTCAGGCGATCATGCTGCCGGACCTGACCGCCCGTAACGATGCCCTGGAAGCCCTTCATGCCGAGGGGATCGAAGCGCGTCCGTGCTGGACCCTGATGGTCGACCTGCCCTACCTGAAGGACTCTCTGCGGTACGGCGATCTGACCGTCGCACGTGACATCGAGAACCGCTTGCTCAACATCCCGTCCAGCCCATCCTTGATGACGTCGACCGCCATCGCCTGATATCGCCGCAGGAATAAGGACGGCTGGTGGATGGAACCGCACAGGGTTCCGTCCACATTCCGTGGCGGCCCCGCCAGCCTTATCGAACCGGGAAGGCCCGCAACAGCAGCATGCTGATCGCGCCCAGGAACAATCCGACCAGAGCGCCGACCAGGATAGCGGACGGCAGGCGCGGCCAGCTTCGACGGGTGGGCTCGCTGGGCGAAGCAACGGTCAAAAGATATTTGTGCTGGCGTGCGTAGTTCGCCTTGGCCGACGAGACTTCTTTGCGCGCCTCTTCGACGCTCTGCGCCGCGAACTCATGCTCAGCGGACGCCGTCTCGAAGGAGGCCAAAGCCCCCGACACGGCGCCTGCGCTACCGACCAGACGCGCGCGCTGCGCCTCGATCGATCGATCCAGTTGACTAAGTTCGGCGCTCAATCGCTGCAGGCGGGGGCTGTCGGGGCCACCCAGGTTCTGCATGGCCTGCACCTCGGCCGCGACGCCAACCCTCTGAATCTCCAACTGCTGAATGATCGACCCGATCATCGTGGCTTCGGCTGCTGGGTCCAGTCGACCGGTGGCGTTGCGCAGGGTCGCCATATTGGCCTGCGCAGCCGCCAGCTTCTGAGCCGCCGCCGCGAGTTCCTGTTCGGCCGTCGTAACGAAGTCCTGCCGGACGCGGGCATTGTATCGGTTGATGAACTCTTCCGAGACCTGCACGACCCCTCGCGCCAGGCGCTGAGCCTGGGCCGGGGTCCTTCCGGACGCCTCGATGTCCACCACTTGGCGGGTCAGACTGAAGCGCGCGGATACGACCGAGCGATAGAATTTCAGCCTGGCCTCATTCGAAGGATTTCTCGGCAAGGGATGAGCCGGGTCCAGGCTGCCGTTCGGGAACGCACGGAAGAGACCTACCCGCTTGTCGAGCGCCTCCATGGCATCCGGCGTACGCAGATAGTCTTGCACCAGAGTGCCGTCCAGCATTCCCAATGCATCCGCAGCCCCAGCTCCGCGTCGAAGCGGGTTGAAGCCTGACCCACCGCCCTGCGATTCCGTCGCGCCGCCCCGCACGACAACCGTCGCCTGCGAGGTAAAGAGCGGCAGGGCGAGAATGATCGCATAAAGCAGACCGACTACCGCCCCGGCCGCCCCTGCGCCCAAGAGGATAAACCAGACCCTGCCGTCCCGGGTTTTCTGGAAACGCGAGGCGAAATCGAAACTAGAGGAGAATGTCATCTTCAGCCTGTTCCTCGCGTCGGCTAGGCGCTCTGTCCAGGAGATCACCGGTCTCAACCGCTGTCGCCGCCGTCAGAGCATCCGCGACTGTCTCGTAGCATACAACCTCGTCGCTCCTTAACAGGACGACGATATCGCACCAGTTAGCCCAAGGCTCAAACGGAGGCGCGATGGCGATCATGCCGCGCCCCTGGAGGCGAGCGTCGAAACGTTCCGTCCATTCCTGATCGAAAACCGGATCTCCGGTGCCGCCTGCGCCGTAGGTCAGGTAGACGTCGAAGTCCGGCCACAGAACACAGAGACGTTCCAGCCGTGCTCGCTCTTTGGAGGACCAAAGATTGGTGGTGGTCGCCAGCAGGTCCGCGCTGAACCAGCGCTCGGCATCCGCCAGGCAGGCCGAACTGTCCAGATTGTAGATCGACGCCAGGAAACGGATGAACTCGCGGCCTGTGACCAAGCCGCGGACTATGCCGCTCTGGCCGATCGGCCACGACGGACGACCGTCAAGAACCACGGACCCACCAGCCGGACGATGTCCGATGACCAGTCGGAGGAAGGCCGCCGTCAGCCTCTCGTCCTCGGAGAAGACCAAAGCGCGTCGTCGACCCAGTTTGAAGGATAGGTTCTCGAAGACGGGTTCTCGGGTTTCGCCGTCCCACACCTCGACATTGTCTAGGATCAGCATCGCAAAAGCCCGCAGTCGCAGATGGTCATCAATTGCGAACCAGCCTGTCGACCGTGGCCGCTGACGCCCCGACACTGATTGTCCCCTGGATAGCAGCCAGAATCTTGGTCCACTGAGCGACCGGCGCCTCGGTTACGTAGATCGTGTCGTTCGGCAGCACGGGGAAGGCCGTCGCGATGGCGAAGGCCCCCGCGTCGCCCATATTGAGCTGATAGACCAAAGGACGTTGGTCAGCATCATCCGGCGCAGCTTTGCGGAACACGAAGACGCCCCGGGGGTTGGCCCGCGCACCGTCGAGACCTCCTACGGAGCTTAGCGCGTCCAGAAGATTCAAGCCCGCCGTCGTTATGTCCTTCGAACCGGGCATACGCACGGAGCCCAGGGCTTGGAAGCGCGCCGGGGTCGCAGCTACGACAATTTCCGTGTCGCCGGTCAGGCGCGTGGAAGGGCCGAACGCGATCTGGGCCAGGCTGGTAGTCGTCGTTCCGTTCGCCGTCCTGACGATAACAGTCGAGCCGTGTGGGGCCTCCAACGGGGCTCCGGCCATAGAAATGGCATCCAGGACCGTGACAACGTCCTGACCGACGATCCAGCGGCCGGGGGTGCGCACCGCACCGCCCACCGACACGCTGCCCATGTTGCGGCTGGCCACCATCACAGTCGCATCAGGCCGAACGGTGAAGCGGCGGACGTTGTTGATGATGGCCTGCCGAACCTCATCTGCGGACCGCCCCGCGGCGGGAATGGCGCCGGCGTAAGGCAGGCGGATCGCGCCGTCGGGCTCGACAAGAACGTCAGTGAATTGAGAGCCTCTCTGGCCCGATGTGGCGAACACGCCCTCGTCGAGCGCTTCGTAGACGGCGACGTTCAGACGGTCCCCGACCTCAATGCGATTGGCCAAGGGACGAGAGCTGACGCCGCCCGCGCCGATTTCTGGCCGCGCAAAGGGGTGCGTCCATGTCGCCGCCGCCGCCATGGTCAACGGCTCGATCCGAACCGAGCCTTCGTTCGCTGCCGAGGCTATTGCGCCGGTGGACGGTCCATCGGCGGGAACATTCGCACAGGCCGTTGCAAACAACAGGCTGCCCGAAGAGGCGACCAGCGCCATCTTCGAAAATCTCATCGCGCCATCCCTGCTGCGGTAGACGGCGAACTGTCGGCGTTTCCGGGGAAACTGTCCAGCGGCCACCGCGCTAAATGTGACCTTGCCGTGCCATGGCTGAAATGGGCGTTCAAGAGGGGCGGTTCATTCTTCGAGTCTGAACGTCAATGAACCGATGACCTACGCTTCACAGTCGCCCAAACGCTGGTTTTACTGTCTTCTTCGCCTCTCGCTGGCTAGGACGTCAGCCAACGGCCTGGGTCCATCCGGACGACGAGGGCTTACGCGGCGCGTGATGGCAAGCGACTGATGGAGGGATGAACATGCGGGAACGGGTTTGGCTGGTCGGCGCCGGACGCATGGGTCTGTCATATGCGAAAGTCCTGACGACCCTGGGCACGCCCTTTATCGTCATCGGTCGTGGCGATGCTTCCGCTCGCGCGTTTAAACAGGAAACCGGGGTCGAGTGCCGCCCCGGCGGCGTCGCTGCCGCCTTGAAAGCTGCCGATGCGCCGTCCAGCGCCATCGTCGCAATTGATATTCCCGAGCTGGAAGCTGTCGCTGAACAACTAATGCACGCCAACTGCCGTCATATACTTCTGGAAAAGCCGGGCGGGACTGACGAGGCGACCCTCGCCAGAATCTCCGCCATGGCCCTGGAGACCGGCACGGACATCCGGGTGGCCTACAATCGCCGTTTCTACGAATCCGTCCGCCAGGCCCGCGCTGGCCTGCAGGAAGATGGCGGCGCAGTGTCGATGACCTTCAGCTTCACCGAGTCCGCCGACGCCATCGTCAAGATCGGCTATCCACAGGAAGTGCTGGACAACTGGCTTCTGGCCAACTCCACGCACGTCATCGACACCGCCTTTCACCTCGCCGGAGAGCCCCGCGAATGGACGCCGCGCGTCTACGGTTCGCTTTCCTGGCACCCCAGCGCAGCGCGGTTTCAGGGCGGCGGCATGACGCGCGACGGGGTAATGTTCTCCTATTCCGCCGACTGGGACGCACCAGGCGGATGGGCGGTTGAAATCGCCAGCAGAACGCGCCGCTTCATTCTGAAACCGATGGAGCGGCTGGCGGTCCAGCAGCGCGGGTCCTTCGCCATGGAGTTCCCAGAGAGCGCTGACGCCACAGACGGCCACAAGCCCGGCCTGCTGCGCATGACTCGCGCCTTCCTCACCGGCGAAGATGCGGCCGATCTGCCCGACATTCACGACCATCTGTCGCGAACGCGCGCCATCTATGGGCCTATGGCGGGCAAGCCGCCTGCCGCCTAGAGGTCGCGGAAGCGCTTTCGGCCCAGCGTTTCAAAGGTCGCGGTCTCCAGGATCTCGACGATCCGACGGCCCGCCACGCCATCCCCCATGGGATTGATCTGATTGCGGATCAGGTGGCGAAACTCAGGGCTGACCCCCTGGCGTATAGCCTCGCTGATGGCGTCGGCCTCGGCAGGCACATCCAGGACGCTGGTCGCGCGCAATCGCCCCCGCTGACGATCGCCGATGTTGATCGTCGCCACGCGATGCGCCGGGGCCTCGATAACGCCGCTGGAGGAATTTCCGACCACCGCGGCCGCTGCGGAAAGGGCCCATGCGTACCGCCGCCGGCCCAAGGATTCGACAGCGAAGACGCGGTCAGACGCGGCAGCGACATGGTGTGCGATCGCCCGACGGATCGCCTTGTTGCCCTCATCCGCGTTCGGCAGGGTGTACAGCACCTTGAAGTCGGACAAGCTGTCCAGCGCCTGCCGCAGGGCCGCCATCTGAACCTCGGGCGCTTGGGTCCCCAGGGTCTCAGGATGAAAGGTGACCAACAGGAAGGCCGGCGACAGGTCCAGGCCGATCTCGGCGCCGATTTCGTCGACCGAACGCACGCCTTCGGCCATCAGATTGTCAAGCCCGGTGGAGCCGACGGTGAACACCCGCTCGGGATCCTCGCCCATTTGAATGATCCGCTGACGGTAGGGCTCGGCCGCTGTGAAATGCAGGGCCGCCAGCTTGGTGATCGCGTGGCGAACGGCGTCGTCCACCGCCCCCTCGGTCACATGACCACCCTCAAGGTGCAGGATCGGCAACTGCAGGGCCGTAGCCGCAGCGGCCGCGCTCAATAGTTCGGTCCGGTCGCCCAATAGCAGGACGGCGTCGAGATCCAGAGTGTCGAACGCCTCGGCGCAGCCCTTGAGCGCTGCAGCCATCGCCAGCCCAACGGAGAGGCCGTCGTCGCCTGGTTGCTGGATAGGAATGCGCGCAGCGATGGTCTGTCCGTCGTTTTCAATCTCGGCAATCGTCATGCCATGATCAGGCGACAGATGGGTCCCGCTGACGATCAGAACCGCCTCCAACCGTTCAGACTCACGCATCGCCGAGAGAACTGGATACAGCAACCCATACTCGGCCCGCGTGGCGGTAAACACACCGATACGGATCTTGCGTCCGCTCATCGCCGGCTCACATATCCACCGTCCGGCAGGTCGGCGGTGGCGACCGCTCCGGCCGCCACGACGGCGTCAGCGCCGATGCGAACTCCCTGCAAAACGGTTGCGCCCGCGCCGATATAGGCCCCGACGCCGATCTCCACGCCGCCGCAGAGGATCGCGCCCGGCGCGACCATGGCGTGGCTGCCCACCACCGTATCGTGATCCACGCGCGCGCCGGTATTGATCATGGCGTTGCGTCCAATGCGCACGTTGGGCTGCAGGATCGCGCCGGCGATCACCTGAGCGCCGTCTTCCAGCACAACATCGGGCGCCATGATGACGCCGCGCCCGACCACCGGGGGAAAGTGAAATCCACGCTCGACATACTGGTCATAGACCCGCCGACGCAGCGCCGTCCCCGAAGCGCCCTGACGCGGCGTGCCGCCCAGACCCAGTGCCGCCTCGGTTCCATGAGGAAAGCGCCGGAAGGCCGCCTCGTCGTCGCCGATATAGGCCAGGTCGGTTAGATCCGGCGCCTCACGCGCGGTTACGCCGAGGCAGAAGCGGCCCATGGCCAGAAGGCCGTCGAGCACGACGCGTGCATGCCCGCCGCCACCGATCAACAGGACAGACCGGTTCATGGCAGGATCACTTCATCAACGGCATAGGCGCGCGCGGCCGGTCGGCCCAGCAGGTCGAACATGGCGATCGGAGCCATGCCTCCGCCAGCGCGTTTTACAGTCAGGTTCGTCTCGGTCAGCACCTCGCCCACCGCAATATCGCAAGCAGCGACCAGGCATTTGCGCGCGACGGCGATATTGGGAATTTCGGACGGCTGCGGACGCTTGACGCCGTCGCCCATGGCTCGACCGATACGGTCCACCCCCTGCACCAGCGCGCGCAGTTCGGACGGCTCCAGAGAAGCCTTGTGATCGGGCCCCTCCATGTCCCGGGACAGGGTGAAGTGTTTCTCGATCGCCGTCGCACCCAAGGCGGCTGCGGCCAAGGAGATGTCGATACCCGGCGTGTGGTCCGAATAGGCCGGTAACACGCCGAAGGCGCGGGCATAGACGTCCATGACCTTGAGGTTCACCTCGTCATACGGCGCCGGGTATTCGGTCGTGCACTGCATGACGGTGACGCGACTGAGGGCGGCACGTGCCTGGACCGACGCATAGGCCTCGGCGAAGGCCGCGACCGACGGACGCGCGGTCGGTTCCGCGATCATGCCGAAGGCGACTACCGACAGGGCTTCCTCAACCTCCGCCAAACGGGCCATGCCGGTCGACAGGATCATGGGCAGGCCCAGCCGCGTCAGGGCCAGCAACATGGGAGCGTTGGTCAGTTCGCCCGAGCCGACCTTGATTCGCTTGACGCCCAGGCTGTTCACCAGAAAGCGCGCGGATTCGATGTCGAACGGCGTCGACAGGAATTCGATGCCCCGAGCGTCGCAGCGGTCGGACAGGACGCGGTGATCAGCCTCCGACAGCTCCAGCGCCTGCAGCATCTTCAACTGGGTGTCGCCGGCGTCGAAATTACGCTTTTGATAGGCGGCCGTCGGCGCCCGACGCGTAACCAGCTTGGTCGCATCAAAGGTCTGGAACTTGACGATGTCGGCGCCGGCGTCGGCCGCCGCTTCGACCAGGGCTACAGCGAGATCCAGGTCACCATTGTGGTTGACCCCCGCCTCGGCGATGATCGTGCAGCGCTTCGCACTCATTTCCGTCACCAGGCGGCCCATCCACCGTCGACGCAGATGTTCTGCCCCGTCATGTAGCTGGAGGCATCCGAGCACAGCAGAGCGGCGGCGCCCTTGATTTCATGCGGCGTGCCGATGCGGTTCAGCGGATTCTTGGCGGCCAGGCGGCCGATGAATTCCGGCGCCGCAGCGATGGTCGAGGGATAGGGGAAGGGTCCAGGGCTGAGGCAGTTGGCGCGAATGCCGTCAGCCGACAGGAAGCTGGCCAGATAGCGGGTGAACTGCAGCACGCCCGCCTTGGCCGCGCCATAGCTGGGCGGATTGGCGTAGGTTTTGCCGTCATAGAGGCGATAATCCGGAGCCACGTGTCCGTACATCGAGGCGATATTGAGGATGACACCCTTGCTTTCCTTCAGCGCGGGAATGGACGCCTTGACGACCCGGAACACGCCGTTCAGCGACATGTCGATGTCGTAGGTCCAGTCCGCCTCGTCGATGGTCTCCAGACTGTTCTTTGCGCCCGACCAAGCGCAGTTCACCAGAATATTCATCGGCCCTTCGTCGGCGAACGACTGGATGCAGGCCTTTACGGAATCGGCGTCCAGCATGTTGATCTGCAGAGCCCCGTGCTCAGCCGGATAGCGCGCCTTCAATCCGTCGACGAAAGTCTGGCATTTCTGCACGTCGCGGCTGGCCACGACGACCGTCGCGCCCAGTTCGGCCAGGACTTCGCTGATCTGGGATCCCAGCAGCCCCGCCCCACCGACAACGAGGGCGCGACGCCCCTTGAGCGAGAGCAGATCCGACAGGGCGGGAGATTGAGAATCCATCTGGTTTCCAATTGACGTCGGGGTAGACAAAGGTGGGAGGTTGCTAAGCCATTCTGGCCCCTTGGCACAAGCTGGGCGCTCACTGATCCGCTCAGCGCGCGCTGAACCGACCATGAAAAAAGCCGGCGGAGCGATCCGCCGGCCTTTTGCTTTCAACCTGCTGTTGGCGGCCTATCGCTCGACGCACATGGCGACGCCCATGCCGCCGCCGATGCACAGGGTGGCCAGACCCTTCCTGGCGCCCGAGCGCTTCATCTCGTGAAGCAAGGTCGTCAGGATACGGGCGCCCGAGGCGCCGATCGGGTGGCCGATGGCGATGGCGCCGCCGTTGACGTTCACCCTGGCCGTGTCGAGGCCCAATTCCTTGACCACGCACAGCGACTGGGCGGCGAAGGCTTCGTTGGATTCGATCAGATCCAGATCGGCGACAGTCCAGCCGGCCTTCTCCAAAGCCTTCTTCGAGGCCGGGATCGGTCCGGTTCCCATGATCGACGGATCGACGCCCGCCGTGGCCCAGGACGCGATGCGGGCCAGCGGCTCCAGCCCGCGCGCCTTGGCTTCGTCGGCGGACATGAGCACCAGGGCGGCGGCGCCGTCGTTCAGACCAGAGGCGTTGGCGGCGGTCACCGAGCCGTCCTTGAGGAAGGCGGGGCGCAGCTTCTCCATGGCCTCGATGGTCGCGCCGTGACGGATGTATTCGTCCTGATCCACGACCACGTCCCCCTTGCGGGTCGAGATCGTCACCGCGGCGATCTCATCGACAAATTTGCCGGCCTTCTGGGCGGCCTCGGCCTTGTTCTGGCTGGCGACGGCGAAGGCGTCCTGGGCGGCGCGATCAATCGACCATTTGGCGGCGATGTTCTCGGCCGTCTGACCCATGTGATAGCCGTGGAAGGCGTCGGTCAGGCCGTCCTTGATCATGGTGTCGACCAGGGCCAGATCGCCCATCTTCTGACCGGCGCGCAACTGTTGGGCGTGCGGCGCTTGGCTCATGCTTTCCTGACCGCCGGCGACGACGATCCGGGCGTCGCCCTGCACGATCTGCTGATAGGCCAGGGCGACCGCGCGCAGGCCCGAGCCGCACAGCTGGTTCAGGCTCCAGGCAGCCGCCTCGATCGGTACGCCGGCGCCCAGCGACGCCTGACGCGCCGGGCCCTGGCCCGCGCCCGCCTGCAGCACCTGGCCCAGGATGACCTCGTCCACGTCTGACGGGGCGACGCCTGCGCGGTCCAGCGCCGCCTTGATGGCGACCTCGCCCAGCTTGGACGCCGACAGGGTCGACAGGGCGCCCAGGAATGATCCGACGGGGGTGCGGGCGGCGGAGACGATGACCACTTCGGTGCGGGCGTCGGACATGAATTTCACTCTCTGACGAATATCTGTGCGGCGCTTTTGCCGCATTCGGCGGGCTTCGTCACCTGTAGCGGCGCGATTCAACGTCTGGTGATCAAGACTGTGCATCATGTTAGGGAACGAAGCCGGTTCCGGAGGCTTGAGAAGGCCATGCTGAGCACGCTGAAACGCCTCGCCCGCCACGTCTGCACGCCGGACGAACTGGATATGGTCGAGCACTACCAGACGCGCGGCGAACGGCTGGCTGACCTCTGGGTTCACGTCTCGGGCCTGACGCTGGCGGCGATCGGCGGGCTGGTGCTGGCCGTGCTGGCGGCGATCTATGCGGGGGTCGGTGCGGCGGTGGCCACGGCGATCTATGCGCTGTGCCTGACCGCCATGCTGACAGCCTCGACCGTCTATAACCTGACCCATCCGTGCGCGGCGCGGCCGGTGCTGCGGCGGCTGGATGAAGCGGCGATCTTCCTGATGATCGCCGGCAGCTACACCCCTTTTACGACGGTGCGGTTCGAGGGCTGGTGGGCCATCGGCTTCACGGCTCTGGTCTGGACCATGGCCTTTGCCGGGGTGGGCGCCAAACTGCTGGCGCCGCGGATTTCCGACGCCTTCTGGAGCGGCGTGTACATCCTGTTCGGCTGGATTGCGGTGATCGCGCTGAAGCCGATGATGGACACCGTCCACCCCATCGCGCTGGGCCTGCTGGTGCTGGGCGGATTGATCTATACGGCCGGGGTATTCGTCTTTATCCGCCCGACAGTGAAATTTCGGCGCGCCATCTGGCATGGCTTTGTCGTGGCGGGCGCAGGCGTCCATTGGGCGGCGGTGCTGATCGGCGTGGTGCTGGCGCCCACGGCGGGCTGATCGCGACGCGGGCTGGCTTAATCACCGCACCTGCACAATAGTGGCCGCTTCAACAACGCGAGAACAAGCGTGGCGAACAAGACATCCCAGGGCGGAAAGACCAAGGACGGCCAGCCCGTCATCATCAAGAAATACGCCAACCGGCGGCTCTATAACACCGCCACCAGCGCCTATGTGACGCTGGAGGACCTGGCGGCCATGGTGCGCGAGGGCGTCGACTTTCTGGTCTATGACGCCAAGACCAATGACGACCTGACGCGGCAGATTCTGACCCAGATCATCTTCGAGGAAGAGAGCCGGGGCGAGGCCCTGTTGCCGGTGCAGTTCCTGCGCCAGCTGATCGGCTTCTACGGCGGTCAGATGCAGGGCGTGCTGCCCAGCTATCTGGAGATGTCGCTGGACAATTTCACCCGCCAGCAGGAGCAGCTTCGCGACCAGTTCAGCCGCGCGTTCGGCGGGGCGGCAGGCGCCGGGCTGATGGAGGACGCGGTGCGGCGCAACATGGCGATGTTCGAGAACGCCGTGCGCATGTGGCCGGGCTTTTCGGCCCCCGCAGCCCGGACGGCTGAGCCGGCGTCGGACGAGGCGCGCCCCGCATCCTCGACCGACCCGCTGGCCGAGATGCGTCGCCAGATGGACGAGATGCGGGCCCAGATCGACCGACTGGCGGGCGGCGGCAAGGGCGGCGCTTGAGCCAGGACCCGCCGCGCGAGCGTCGCAGGACGGATCGGCGCGTCGCAGGGCGCGCCGAAGTCGGACGCGATCTGGTCCCGGTGACCCTGGTCGAGACGGTCGAGGCCGGCGACCCGGCAAGTCCTGCCCCGGACCCGGCTCAACCCGACCCGGCCTTCGCGGCCCAGATGATGGGGCAGTCGGACCAGAAGCGCGGCCTCAAGGGCGGCCAGCCGGTACTGGAAGCCGCCCGAACCGCCTATCTGGAAACGGAACATTCGGGCGAGCGGGACCGCCGCCCCCCGATCGGGCAAAAGAGCCGGACCGAAATCTGACATCCCCGGAGCGGGAAATCCCGGCTGGCCCGTTGCTTGCTAGGCCACGGGTGCAAGCCCGTCTGGATGTCCCGCCATGTCTTCGATCCTCGCCCTCGCCGTCCGCGCCTTTGACGTGACGGTCGTGGCCCTGATCTTCACCGCCTTCAGCTGAGCCTGGTCTAGGCCGCTCCGCCGCCGAAATCGAAGTCCTTGCGGGCGGCGATGATGGTGACGATGAAGCCCGCCAGCACGTCCAGCATGACCATGGTCGAGATCAGGAAGAAGGTCGACGTGGCGAAGCCCCGGATCAGCAGGAACTCGACCAGGCAGCCGACGAACAGGATCATCGACAGGGCGTGATTGATGATCGCGACCTTGCGGCTGGAGGTCGATTTCAGAAGTTCGACGAACAGCAGGGCCAGCGACAAAAACAGGATCATGTCGCCGACGCCGACGTTCCAGCTGGCGCCCGAGGTCATCGGCACCGAGAACAGCGGGTCGCGCAGGATGGCGTCGGCCTGGGCCATCCCGCCGTCGCCGCCCCCGCCGAACAGGATGACGATATTGTAGATCAGAACCGGAATGACCAGCAGCGGCAGGGCGACCAGCATGGGCTGAATCCTCTGTTCCCGGCCACGAACGGCCAAGCCTGTTAACGATAAATACCCGCGTTCGATCCGAAGCGCCACGACGGTTCGCGCATCAGGCGAATTCAGGGCCTAGAGTTCGCTGATGGCGCCCGGACGACGCGAGCGCGTCTTGAGCCACATCACCCCCAGCAGGTCGGCCAGAGACGCCTTCAGCCGCCCCCAGTTGGTGTATTTCGACCGGCCCGTCTCGCGGTGGCGATGATCGACGTCGAGGTAGCGGTTCTCATACCCCTCACGGATCACCAGGGCCGGCAGGTAGCGGTGGATGTGATCGAAATAGGGAAGCCGCAGGAAGACGTCGCGGCGAAACGCCTTGAGTCCGCAGCCGGTGTCGTCGGCGTCATCGCGCAGCAGTTTCTTGCGGATGCGGTTGGCCCAGCGCGAGGCCCAGCGCTTGGCCTCGGAATCCTGACGTTTGGCCCGGCGACCGCCCACCAGGGCGACATTGGCGGGCGCGGCGATCAGGGCGTCGGCCAGTTTCGGCGCGTCGGCGGGCGGGTTCTGGCCGTCGCCATCCAGCGTCACCACGACCGGCGCACGCGCAGCCAGCACGCCCGTACGCACGGCGCGGCTCTGCCCCGCATTGGTCGCATGGGCCAGCACCCGCAGGGTCGGCAGCTCGGCCATCAGGGCCTTCAACTCGGCCAGGGTCGTGTCCCTGCTGGCGTCATCGACGAAAATCATCTCGTAAGACCGCCCGGCGAAGGCGGCCGCGATCTCGCGCGCCAGGGCGCCGGCGGCGCCGGCTTCGTCATGCACGGGCACGACGACAGAGATGTCGGGGGCGTCTGTCGAGGTCATGGCTGCTGTCTAGCCGAGAAATGCCGACAGCGGGAGACGGCTGACGCGCCGCGAAGCGCCGTGTTAGGACTGCGCCCATGAAGCGTCCCGATCTGGATCGTTATATCGCCGGCTGGCGCGGCCCCGTGGTGGCCGCCCTGCTGACCCTGTTCATCGGCCTGCCGTCGTTGATGTTGTTGCCGCCGCTGGACCGGGACGAAAGCCGGTTCGCCCAGGCCACGGCCCAGATGCTGGAGAGCGGCGACTATGTCGACATCCGCTTCCAGGACGAGCCGCGCTGGAAAAAACCGGTCGGCATCTACTGGCTGCAGGCCGCCGCCGTGGCGGTGACCTCGAAGGTCGAGGCGCGGGATATCCGCCCCTATCGCCTGCCGTCGCTGGCGGGCGCCATGCTGGCGGCCTGGGCCGTGGCCTGGGCGGGCGCGGCCCTGTTCGGCCAGAGGGCCGGTTTCCTGGCCGGCGCCATGATGGGGGCGACCTTCCTGCTGTCGTCCGAGGCGGGCATCGCCAAGACCGACGCCATGCTGTGCGGCCTGACCACCCTGGCCATGGCGGCGCTGGCGCGGATCTATATGGCCGCGCGGGCGGGCGAGCAGCCGGTGCGATTGCACAAGCTGCTGTTCTGGCTGGGGTTGGGGCTGTCGATCCTGATCAAGGGGCCGATCGGCCTGCTGGTCATCGCCTTGTCGATCATCGCCCTGTCGATCTGGGACCGGGACTTGAAATGGCTGGGCCGGCTGGGCTGGGGCTGGGGTCTGCCGCTGGTCGCGTTGCTGGTCGGGCCGTGGGCGATCGCCATCACCATCGCCACCGACGGCGGTTTCTGGCGCGAGGCCATCGGCGGCGACCTGGCGCCCAAGATCGCGGGCGCCCACGAAAGCCACGGTGGCTTCCCCGGCATGTATGTGGCCCTGTCGCCGCTGCTGCTGTTCCCGATGACGCTGATGCTGCCCGCCGCCCTGTCGACCGGCTGGAGCCGCCGCGCCGAGCCGGCGATCCGCTTCCTTGTCTGCTGGCTGGTCCCGGCCTGGCTGATGTTCGAGATCGCGCCGACCAAGCTGTTTCACTACACTCTGCCGACCTTCGGCGCGATCGCCCTGCTGGCGGCCGCCGCCCTGACCCAGCCGATCGGCACGGCTTCGCGCCGGATCGGCGCCCTGCTGGGCCTGTTCGCGGCGGGGGTGATCAGCCTGATCACCGTCTATGGCCTGACCGAGTTCGGCACCTCGACGGCCCAGACCTGGGCCACCCTGACCATCGTCAGCGCGGTCATGGCCGGCGCGGTCGGCGGCTTCCTGCTGCTGAACCGGGTGGCGGTCAGCGCCGTGCTGGCGGCCATGGTCTTCGGCGTCATCGCCCATGCCGGGCTGGCGGGGACAATCCGTCAGTTGCGCCCCCTGTCCATCGCTCCGCGACTGGAGCGCGCACTGGAGCAGGCGGATCTGCATCCACGTCAG
The DNA here is from genome assembly GCF_004210735.1 of Brevundimonas sp. Taxonomy (GTDB): domain Bacteria; phylum Pseudomonadota; class Alphaproteobacteria; order Caulobacterales; family Caulobacteraceae; genus Brevundimonas. The sequence continues at coordinate 23,660 of NZ_SDZL01000009.1, read as the reverse complement.
GGCCGCACCCCCGGGCCGGTCGCCATCACCAGCTTCCATGAGCCCAGCTTCGTCTTCCTGACGGGGCGGGACACCGAACTGACCGACGCCGACGGCGCGGCGCGCGCGCTGGCCGAGGGACGTCCCGCCATCGTCGAGGCGCGGGACACCGACGCCTTCCTGAGGCGGGTGGCGGAACTGGGTCTGTCCGCCCGGCCCGCCGACGTGGTGCGTGGTCACAATTATTCCAGCGGCGACGATGTGGAACTGACCCTGTATGCGCCCCCCGGCGCCGCGATCCGGGCCGCTGCGCGATGAGCCGCTTTATCCAGATCGTCGAGGTCGGCCCACGCGACGGCCTGCAGAACGAGAAGGCAGTGCTGGAGCCCGCCGTCCGCGCCGACTTCGTCCAGCGGCTGGAAGCCGCAGGCGCCAGGCGGATCGAGGCCGTCAGCTTCGTCCATCCCAAATACGTGCCCCAGATGGCGGGCGCCGAAGAGGTCATGGCGGCCCTGTCCCCCGCCGCGAACCACAGCCGTATCGGCCTGGTCCTGAACGGCAAGGGTTACGACCGCGCACTGGGAACAGCGGTGGACGAGGTCAATGTCGCCATGTCCGCCACCAACGGCTTTGGCCTGAAAAATCAGGGACTGGATGTCGATCAGCAGGTCCGGATGCTGTCGGATATCGTCGCGGGCCGCGCTAATGCCGCGGGCGCGCCCGGCGCGACACCCAGGCTGTCGGCGACCCTGTCCTGCGTCTGGGGCTGCCCCTTCGACGGTGAGGTTTCGGTGGATCAGGTCGCCGACCTGGTCGCCCGCGTCGCCGGCCTAGGGGTGGAGGAGATCGCCCTGGCCGACACTATCGGCGTCGGCGACCCGTGGAGCGTGACGAAAAAGGTCGAGGCCGCCCGCAAGGTCGCCCCCGACGCCACCCTGCGCCTGCATTTCCACGACACCCGCAACACCGGCCTGGCCAACGCCTATGCCGGGGTCGAGGCCGGGATCGATGTGCTGGACGCCTCGGTCGGCGGCATCGGCGGCTGCCCCTTCGCGCCGGGGGCCACGGGCAATATCGCCACCGAGGATCTGGTCTATATGCTGGAACGGGCCGGTTTCTCGACCGGCTACGACCTGGACCAGCTGATCGCCACCGCTCGCTGGATCGGCGACCAGATCGGCAAGCCCCGCCCCAGCGCGCTGAGCCGCGCCGGGGGATGGCCAAACTAGAACATCACCGTTCCAAGGAAGACGCTTCGTTAAAGGTTCAGCAGCGCCGGATCACCGCCCTGGGCGGCGATGTTGACGCTGATGGCCTTCTCCGCCGCGTAGCGGATCAGGCTGTTGGGGCCGCCGGCCTTGGGGCCGGTGCCAGACAGGCCTTCGCCGCCGAAGGGCTGGACGCCGACGACAGCGCCGGTGATCGAGCGGTTCACATAGACGTTGCCCGCCGGGACCAGGCGCGTGACCTCTTCGGCGAAGGCCTCGATCCGGCTGTGGACGCCCAGCGTCAGGCCGTAACCACGCGCGGCCAGCTTGCCAGCGACCGTGGACAGGTCCTTGGGATCGTAGCGATAGACGTGGAGGATCGGGCCGAAGACCTCGCGTTCCAGGAAGTCGGGCGTGGGGATCTCGGCGATGGTCGGGGCGAACAGGTCGCCCTTTTCGGCGCCGGCGGGCAGATCGGCGCGGGCGACGATCTTCGCCTCCCTGGCCAGACGTTCGACATGCGCTTCCAACGCTTGGCGGCTTTCGGCGTCGATGACCGGACCGATGTCGGTGCGCGGGTCGGACGGGTCGCCCAGCACCTGGGTCGCCAGGGCGCCCTTCAGACCCTCGATCAGGCCGTCCGCCGAGTCCCTGGGCGCATAGAGGATGCGCAGGGCCGAGCAGCGCTGGCCGGCCGAGCCGAAGGCCGACAGGATGACGTCGTCGATGACCTGTTCCTTCAGCGCGGTCGTGTCCACGAACATGCCGTTCAGGCCGCCTGTCTCGGCGATGAAGGGTATGATGGCGCCCGGGCGCGCGGCCAGACTGCGGTTAATGGCGTTGGCGGTGTCGGTGCCGCCGGTGAAGGCGACGCCGTCGACGCCGGGGTGGCTGGTCAGGGCCGCGCCAACCGTCTCGCCCCGACCGGGGACCAGGGCCAGCAGATCCGGGTTCAGACCGGCCTTGTGATACAGGCGCACGGCTTCGGCGGCGATCAGCGGGGTCTGTTCGGCCGGCTTGGCGACCACGGCGTTGCCGGCGGCCAGGGCGGCGGCGATCTGGCCGGTGAAGATGGCCAGCGGGAAGTTCCACGGGCTGATGCAGGCGAAGACGCCCCGGCCGTGAAGGATCAACTGGTTCGTCTCGCCGGTTGGGCCCTTCAGGGTTTGCGGCCCGCCAAAGTCACGCTCGGCCAGCAGGGCGTAATAGCGACAGAAGTCGGCGGCCTCGCGCACCTCGGCGACGCCATCGTTCAGCGTCTTGCCCGCCTCGCGCGACAACAGGGCGACCAGCCGGTCCATGTCGTGTTCCAGCGCGTCGGCCATGGCGCGCAGCACCGGCGCGCGGCCCGCACCGCCCAGACGGTCCCAGGTCAGTTGCGCGCTCGCGGCGGCGGTCACGGCGGCGTCCACGTCGGCGATCGAGGCCTCGGACACGTGGCCCAGCACCTGTGAACGGTCGACCGGATTGGTCACATCCTGCGGATTGATCCCGGCCTTCAGCTTGCCGCCGATAATCGGGCCGGCGGTCAGTTTTTCACTGTCCACCCGCTCCAGCGCCAGAGCATGACGGTCGCGGTCGGCCGCCTGCGAATAGTCGCGGCCGCGGGAGTTCTGACGATCGCCGTAGATGTTCATGGGAACCGGAATCCTGGGGTGACGGTCAGGCTGCGCCTCGACCAGGGCGATGGGATCGGCCGCAACGGCCGAGGACGACACGCGCTCGTCCAGCAGGGCGTGGACGAAGGAGGAGTTGGCGCCGTTCTCCAGCAGGCGGCGCACCAGATAGGGTAGCAGTTCCTCGTGCCCGCCCACCGGGGCATAGGCGCGAACGATGACCTTTTCATCCTTCCAGACGTCGAAGGCGGCGTCGTACAGGGCCTCGCCCATACCGTGCAGGCGCTGGTGCTCGATGACCACGCCGCGCTCGCGCGCCATGCGCCGGACGGCGGCCAGCGAATGGGCGTTGTGGGTGGCGAATTGCGAATAGATGTGGGGCGAGGCGTCGATCATCTGGCGCGCGCAGACGAGGTAGTTAAGATCGGTCGCGGCCTTGGTCGTGAAGACCGGATAATCGGTGCGGCCCATGACCTGGGCGCGCTTGATCTCCGTGTCCCAATAGGCGCCCTTGACCAGCCGCACCATCAGGCGACGACGTGAGGATTTGGCCAGGTCGATCAGGCGGGCGACCGTCTCGGGTGTGCGCTTCTGATAGGCCTGGACCGCCAGGCCCAGCCCCTGCCAGTCGCCCAGCGCCGGTTCGCGCGCCAGCCGGTCCAGCAGCTTCAGCGACAGGGCCAGACGGTCGGCTTCCTCGGCGTCGATAGTGTAGTTGATGTCGTAGCGGGCGGCGATCAGGGCCAGACGCAGGATACGGGGATACAGCTCGTCCCAGACCCGATCCTCCTGCGTCGCCTCGTAACGCGGCGACAGGGCCGACAGCTTGACCGAGACGCCATGGCCGGCCTCGGGTCCTTGGCCGTTGGCGGTCTTGCCCACGGCTTCGATGGCGTCGGCGTAGATCTTTTCATAGCGCTCGGCGTCGGCGACGGTGCGGGCGCCCTCGCCCAGCATGTCGAAGCTGCACAGCCAGCCTTCGCGGTCCGAGCGTTTCAACGCGCCCTGGATGGTGCGGCCGACCACGAACTGCTCGCCCATGATCTTGACCGCCGTGGCGACGGCCTGACGGATCACCGGCTCGCCCAGGCGGCCGGCCACCCGCTTCAGGAAGCCGGGCAGGTCCGAGCGCGCCTCGTCGTCCACGTCCACCAGCTTGCCTGTCAGCATGAGGCCCCAAGTCGAGGCGTTGACGAACAGACTGTCGGACTGGCCCAGATGGCTGGCCCAGTCGGCCGAGCCGATCTTTTCCGCGATCAGTCGGTCGCGCGTCTCGCTGTCGGGTGTGCGCAACAGGGCCTCGGCCAGGCACATCAGGGCCAGGCCTTCGCGCGTGCCAAGCGAAAACTCCTGCAGGAAGCTTTCGACCACGCCCTGCTTCTTCTGGCTGGCCCGGGCGCGCTCGACCAGTTCGACGGCGTCGGCGACGACGGCGGCGCGCTTGTCCGCGTTCAGCGGCGAATGCGCCAGCAGTTCGGCCACGGCCTCGCGCTCATCGCGGAATTTGTGGTGGTCCAGCACGTCCCACTGTTTCAGGGCGGGCGCCAGGCCGGGGGTCAGATCAGTTCGAACGTCTGAAGGCATCGGGGGGCTCCACCTTGCGATTTGCGGCATATATGGCGCAAGCGACCGAATGTGCATTTTATGATAGGCGAGTTTCCCGAAGATCATTCGACCCCAGAGCCGCCACGCCATGCAAATTCTTGACGACACCGACCGTCGCCTGCTGCGGGTGCTGCAGACGGACGGCCGTATCTCCAACGCGGAGCTGGCCCGGCGGTGCAATCTGTCGCCCGCCGCGTGTTTCGAGCGGGTCAAGCGGCTGCGGGACCGCAAGGTCATCACCGGCTATGCGGCGCTGATCGATCCGGCCAGCGCGGGACGGGGCCTGCTGATCTTCGTCGAGGTGCTGCTGGACCGGACCACGGGCGATGTCTTCGACGCCTTCGCCGAGGCGGTGCGCCGCCAGCCCGAGGTGCTGGAGTGCCACATGGTGGCCGGCGGCTTCGACTATCTGATCAAGGCCCGCGTCGGTGACATGGACGCCTACCGCGTCTTCCTGGGTGATGTGCTGGTGAAGATGCCGGGCGTGCGCGAAACCCGCACCTACGCCGTGCTGGAAGAGGTCAAGTCGACGACGGTGCTGCCGATCTGAGCTACTGTCTCGCGTTCGTCGCGGTTAACCGCTAGAGATTCCCGCCCTTGCAACGGCGGGAGCCATTCGCCCCACATGCGTATCGTTCTGGCCACCGACGCCTGGGAGCCCCAGGTCAATGGCGTCGTCCGCACCCTGACCCGAACCGTGGCCGAATGCCGCGCGATGGGACATGAGGTCGAGGTCATCGAGCCGAGCCAATTCAAGACCATCCCCTGCCCCACCTATCCGGAGATCCGGCTGGCGCTGGGGGCGGAGGAAGAGATCCGGGAACGGCTGCGCGCGTTTGAGCCCGAGGCGGTTCACATCGCCACCGAAGGCCCTATCGGCATCGCCACGCGGCGTATCTGCGTGGAATGGAAGCTGCCCTTCACGACCAGCTATCACACGAAATTCCCCGAGTATGTCTCGGCCCGGTTCCCGATCCCGGTGCAGGTCGGTTACGCCTATATGAAGTGGTTCCACAAGCCGTCGGGACGGCTGATGGTCGCCACGCCGACGCTGCGGGACGAGCTGGTCGAGCATGGGTTCCGCAACGTCTCGCCGTGGTCGCGGGGCGTGGACACCGAGCTGTTCCGGCCGGATCTGGAGCCGATCTACCACGAGATGGGCGGCAAGGACTGGCCGAGGCCCTTCTTCCTGAACGTGGGCCGGGTGGCGGTCGAGAAGAACATCGAATCGTTTCTGGAACAGGACCTGCCGGGCACCAAGATCATCGTCGGTGACGGCCCGGCCAAGGCCGAGTTGCAGGAGAAATACCCCGAGGCGAAATTCCTGGGCGCCCGGTTCGGCGAGGAGCTGGCGCGCTGTTTCGCCGACGCCGACGTCTTTGTCTTCCCCAGCTGGACCGACACCTTCGGCCTGGTGATCCTGGAGGCCATGGGCACAGGCACGCCGGTGGCGGCCTATCCGGCGCACGGGCCGATCGACATCATCCCCGGCTCGAACGCCGGGGCGATCGACAAGGACCTGAGGACCGCCTGCCTGAAATGCCTGGAGCTGGATCGCAAGGATGTGCGCGCCTATGCGGAGAAGTTCAGCTGGCGCGCCTCGGCCGAGCAGTTCGTCGAGAACCTGCAGCCCTATCCGGACCCGGAACGCGGCCGCTTCTGGCGGCGGCTGAGGCGCATCGCCCGGCTGCGCCGCAAGGCGGCGGCCTGATCAAAAAGAAAGGCCCCGGACGCTGCGTCCGGGGCCTTTTTCGTTTGTGAGACCGGGGCCTATTTGGCCGGACGGGTCATCGGCGTCATGGCCGTGGCCCGGGCGCGTTCGGCGGCCAGCTGGTCGGCGGGCAGCGGCACCAGACCGCGGTCCTGAAGGTAGCCGCCGCGACCGGCGGACCCTTCGGAGATGAACTCCTGGACAAACTGCTCCAGCCCCGGCGTCACGCCGACGTGGGCCTTCTTCACATAGATGTAGAGGCTGCGGGCCAGCGGATAGGAGCCGTCGGCGATGGTGTCGGCCGAGGGGACGACGCCGTCGATGGTCTCAGCCTTCACCGTGTCGAGGTTCTGCTCAAGGAAGGAGAAGCCGAACACGCCCAGCGAACCCGGCGTGCGGGTCAGGGTCTGGACGATGGCGTTGTCGTTTTCACCCGAGTCGATCCAGGCGCCGTCTTCACGCAGGGTGTGCGACAGGGTCTCGAAGCGGGTCTTGTCCTGGGCCTCGACCGCGGCGACGGCCGGGATCAGCTTGGCGCCCGGCGTCATGCCCAGCTCCAGGAACGCGTCGCGGGTGCCCGAGGTGGGCGGCGGGCCATAGACCTGGATGCGCTGGTTCGGCAGGGCCTTGTTGACGTCGCTCCAGACCTTGGTCGGGTTGGCGACGAACTGGCCGTCAGCGCCCGGAACGTCCTTGGCCAGGCCCTCGAACACGTCGTTCAGTTCGAAGTTGAAGCTGTTGCCGGTGCGGGCCGTGGCGATGACGATGCCGTCGAAGCCGATCTTGATCTCGACGATGTCGGTGACGCCGTTCTTCTGGCACAGCTCGAACTCGCTGGCCTTCATCTGGCGCGAGGCGTTGGCGATGTCCGGGGTCGAGGGGCCGACGCCCTGGCAGAAGGCCTGGATGCCGCCGCCGGTGCCCAGCGATTCCACGCGCGGCGCAGCGCCGCCCGAGGTGCGGGCGAAATTCTCGGCCACGCGGGTGGCGAAGGGGAAGAGGGTCGACGAGCCCGCGGCCCAGACGCCGTTGCGGGCCTGGCCGCCGGTGTCGCCGCAGGCCGCGAGCGCCACAGCGCAGACGCCGACCAGGGCGGTGATCTTCAGGGGACGGATCATGTGCGATCTCCGTGTCATGACGAAGCGCTTAGACCAGAGCTTTGTGACGCGGCCGCTGAAGGTTTGTGACGCTTTCACGCAGCGTCCGGCGTTGCACGGCGCCCCGCCGAAAAAATCAGTGCATGCAGTGCAACAGTGCAATGCGCGCATTGTCGGTCGGGAATGAAAGCGGTCACGGCGAGCAGCGGGGCGGCGCATGGCGCGCAGTATGGGCCCGCCGCCACCTCAGGCGAGGAAAGGCCGAAAACCTTAGCGATTTCAGAGAGGGCGCGCGTTCCGGACGACATCGGCGCGCGGGTGGAGCGGCGGACGGAGCCGAGGCTCCGTCCGCGATCCGGTATTACAGCAGGCGCTTGCGCATCGCCTGGGACAGCATGTCGATGGCCGTGACGGCGATGACGATGATGATGACGATGGCCGAGACGGCGTTGAAGTCGAAGGCGTTCATCCGGTCGAACAGCACCTGGCCGATGCCGCCGGCGCCGATCAGGCCCAGCACAGTGGCTGAGCGGCTGTTGGATTCGAAGCGATAGAGGGCGAACGAGGTCCACAGCGGCGCGACCTGGGGGATCACGCCCCAGACGATCTCGTGCAGCTTGGAGGCGCCGGTGGCGCGGACGCCCTCGACCGGGCCCTTGTCGATCGACTCGACCGCTTCGGAGAACAGCTTGGCCAGCACGCCGGCGGTGTTCAGGGCGATGGCCAGGACGCCGGGCAAGGGGCCCAGGCCCACGGCGACCACGAACAGCAGGCCGATGACCAGATCCGGGATCGAGCGCAGCAGGTTCATGACCCAGCGGACCGGCGTCACCACCCACACCGGGGCGATATTGCGGGCGGCGGCCAGACCCATGGGCACGCCCAGGAAGACGGCGATGAAGGTGCCCCACAGGGCGATCTGGACCGTCTCCCACATCTTTTCGACGAACAGGCGCCAGTCGGTGAAGTCTGGACGCAGCAGTTCGCGGGCGAAGACCTGGGTGTGTTCGGCGTTGTTGAACAGGCGCGGGAAATTGCCCAGGTCCACAGGGCCGAAGCTGAAGATCAGCAGGGCCGCGACGCCGCCCCAGATCAGCAGGTCCAGCGCCCAGGCGCCCATCGATTTGGACGGCGCCTTCGGAACCGGGGTCGCGGCTACAGACGCAGCGGTGGAAGCGGTCGGGTTCAAGGCTGGACCTCACGCAGGGCGCGAAGGCGTTGCAGTTCGCGCTCGGCGGCGGCCTCGGCGGTCTTGTCGCCCTTGGCGCGGGCTTCGCCCCGCTTCTGGTCGGCGACCATTTCGCGGATCGGGTTCAGGTAGCTGTCGTCGGCGGCGCGGAACATCGAATAGTTCAGACCGGCCAGCACCTGACGCTGGCGCTCGGCCTCGGCGCCTTCGCCCTGGCCGTAGGTCAGGAAGAAGCTGCGGATCTTTTCCTTCAGCGCCGGGTCCAGATCCTCGCGCACGACGATGCCCGACTCGGGGATCGGCGGCGATGTCCAGATGTCCTCAAGCTGGGCGGCGATCTGGGGGTTCTCGCGGGTCATAAAGACGGTGTTGACCGTGTTCGAAGTGGCCACGTCGACCACGCCGGTGGCGACCGCGAAGGCGTTGGCCTGGTGGTTGGCCGCGCGCACCGTCTTGAAGCACTGGGCCGGAGCGATGTTCTTGGGATTGAACAGGAAGGTCATCGGGGCCAGCGTGCCCGAGGTCGACTGGGCGTCGCCGATACCGAAGTCCAGCGTCTTGCCGCAGGCCAGGACCTGATCCAGCGTGACGCCGGAGCCCTTCTTGGCGATCAGGGTCGATTGATAGCTGTCACGGCCTTCCGGATCGACGATACGGGCGATGACCTCGGCGTCGGCGCGGTCGATGGCTTCCAGCATCGGCTTGGCCGAGAACCAGCCCACCTGGGTCTGGTCGCCGCGCATGGCCTCGACCAGCACGGTGTAGTTCGAGCCGAAATAGGGCTTCACCTTGACGCCCGTGGCCTTGGCCATGTCGTCCAGCAGCGGTTGCCACAGCGGGCCCGACGAGGCCTGCCCCTCGGCCGACAGGATGGAGAAGACGATCTCGGTCGGCGCGCCGCCGGTCTTTTGTTCGCTCTGGCCGCACGAGCCCAGGCCGACGGCCAGGGCCGCGACGCCGGCGACGGCGACCAGACGGCGGGTGAAGGAAATGCGGGTCATGCCTTGGCTTCCCAGAACGCGTCCTCGAACTCGGGACCGTAGATGTCGATCAGACGCTTGGTGTCGAGACCGGTCGAGGGGCCGTCATAGACCACCTTGCCCTGCTGCAGGGCGATGACCCGGTCACAATAGCGGATGGCGTAATCGACCTGGTGCAGGGTGACGATCACCCCCAGACCGTCGCGCTTGTTCAGTTCGACCAGCAGTTCCATCACCTTGCGGGCGGAGACGGGGTCGAGGGAGGCCACGGGCTCGTCCGCCAGGATCGCCTGGGCGCCCTGGACGATGGCGCGGGCGATGGCGCCGCGCTGCTGCTGGCCGCCGGACAGGGTGTTGGCGCGCTGGGCCGCATAGTCGGACACGCCGACGCGATGCAGGGCGGCCATGGCCCGGTCCTTGTCACCCTTTGGCCAGACGCCGAAGGCGCCGCGCCAGCCGGGCAAACGCCCGAGCGCGCCCAGCATGACGTTGGAAAAGAGTGACAGGCGACCGACCAGATTGAACTGCTGGAAGATCATGCCCAGCTTGCCACGCGCCTGGCGCACGGCGCCGGTGACCCGGCCGTTCTTCTGGACCGTCTGGCCGAACACCTGGATCTCGCCCTTGCCGGGGTCGATCGGGTGAAGACCGGTGATGGAGCGCAGAAGCGTGGACTTGCCCGAACCGGACGGACCGATCAGGGCGACCATTTCGCCGGCGGCCACATCGACGGACACGCCGTCGAGCGCCTTTCTGGCTCCGTAGGTCTTCGAGACGTCGCGTACGGACGCGACGGCGGCTGTTGAAGAACTCATGGACCCGTGGATGCGGTTGCGAGAAGGGGCGCCGCATGACGCGCCAGAGGCGGTTCGGCAAGTCTTAATGACACGTCTGCGTCGATTTCGTCCACCCTGCGCAGGACATACGCGCGACAGGCGACAGGTTTGACCATGAAAATACCGCTTTACATGACAGTCCGCGGTCCCTAAATCGCGCGTTCCGGCGGACCCCGTGGTCTAACCGTTAAGCGCTGCTAACGCCGGTCTGGGTTAACAATTAGCAGGGGGTTACGTGAATTGCGCACGTACCAGCTTCCCCTGGACCTGGTCCGTGAGCGGTCCCCTGAACGTCCCGTCGCCCTCGTGCGGCCGCGTTCGGTTTCCGTAGCGGCGCGCTGGTTCCAGGATAATTTAAAAGCCGACGTCTTCTATGCGGTGAAGGCGAACCCGTCGCGCTGGGTCATCGAGACCCTGGTCGAGCAGGGCGTCAACGCGTTTGACGTGGCGTCTCTGGCCGAGATCGAGCTGGTTCGTTCGGTCAGCCCCGACGCGCGTCTGGCCTTCATGCACCCGGTCAAGAGCCGGGGCGCGATCACCCGCGCCTATTTCGATCACGGCGTCCGCACCTTCGTTCTGGACAGCCATGACGAGCTGGCCAAGATCCTCGACGCCACCGGCGGCGCGGGCGACCTGAATCTGGTGGTGCGCATGGGCGTGTCGGCGGACGGCGCGGCCTATTCGCTATCGGGCAAGTTCGGCGTCACGCCGGACCAGGCCCCCGCCCTGCTGCTGGCCACGCGCCAGGCGGTCCAGGACGGACTGATGGGCGTCAGCTTCCACGTCGGTTCGCAGTGCATGCGCCCCTCGGCCTATGAGGCCGCGATGGCGCAGGTCGGTCGGTCGATCAAGAAGGCGGGCGTCATTGTCGATATCGTCGACGTGGGCGGCGGCTTCCCCTCGGTCTATCCGGGCATGGTCCCGCCGGACATGAGCGAATACGCCGACGCCATCCACCGCGGCTTCGCCGAGATGCCGGTCACCCACACCACCGAACTGTGGTGCGAGCCGGGCCGCGCCCTGGTGGCCGAGTCGTCGTCGGTGCTGTGCCGCGTGGACCTGCGCAAGGGCGACGCCCTGTATCTGAACGACGGGTCGTACGGCTCGCTGTTCGACGCCACCCACTCGCGCTGGCCCTTCCCGACCAAGCTGGTCCGGGACAGCGAAGCCTCGTCGGACCTGAAGCCGTTCCGCTTCTATGGCCCGACCTGCGACAGCATCGACCATATGCCGGGCCCGTTCTGGCTGCCGGCCGATGTGCAGGAAGGCGACTTCATCGAGATCGGCATGCTGGGCGCCTATGGCGTGGCCATGTCGACCGGCTTCAACGGCTATGGCGAGCACGAGCTGGCCGTGGTCGAGGACGCCCCGATGGCCTCGCTGTACGGCCTGGCGCCGCGCTCCATCCCGACCGTGCGCACCACGGCCGAGGAGACCGCCCGCAAGGTCGTTCGCCTGTCCCGCCCCAAGGGCAAGGCCGGTCAGAAGCGTCGCAAGCGCTAAAACTGTCACTCATGCGTTGATACAAGCAGCGGCCCGTCGCTCCGTCCGGGCCGCTGCATCTCTTTTACGACGGGCGCTCAAACCGAAGGGAAACCCAAGCGATGAACGCTCCCGTGAACAAAAACACCAAGGCCGAGCTGCTGCAGAACGTCGTCGAGCACGTGGACATCACGTCCTTCGACGCCCGTCCGATCATCGACAGCATGCGCAAGATGTCGTTCTCGAGCCGCGACACGGCCCGCGCGGCCGACATCTTCTCGATGGCCATCGAGGACAAGGACTGCTCGCCGTGGCTGATCCTGGCGGGTTCGACCTCGGCCGGCGGCTGCATGCACGTGTACCGCGACATGGTGAAGTTCGGCATGATCGACGCGGTGGTCGCCACCGGCGCCTCGATCGTGGACATGGATTTCTTCGAGGCCCTGGGCTTCAAGCACTACCAGGCGGCCGGCGAGGTGGACGACAACGTCCTGCGCGACAACTACATCGACCGGATCTACGACACCTACATCGACGAGGAAGAACTCCAGGCCTGCGACCACACCATCCTGGAGATCTGCAACCGTCTGGAGCCGCGCGGCTATTCCAGCCGTGAGTTCATCTGGGAGATGGGCAAGTGGCTGTCGGAAGGCAACGCCAAGAAGCCCGGCAGCCTGATCCAGACCGCCTATGAAGAAGGCGTGCCGATCTTCTGCCCGGCCTTCGTCGACTCCTCGGCCGGTTTCGGTCTGGTCAAGCACCAGAAGGAGCGGATGGCCGAGGGCAAGCCCTATCTGATGATCGACGCGGTCGCCGATTTCCGCGAACTGACCGACATCAAGATCGCCGCCGGCGTGACCGGCCTGTTTATGGTCGGCGGCGGCGTGCCCAAGAATTTCGCGCAGGACACCGTCGTCTGCGCCGAGATCCTGGGCATCGAGGCCGAGATGCACCGCTATGCGGTCCAGATCACGGTCGCCGACGTGCGCGACGGCGCCTGCTCGTCCTCGACGCTGAAGGAAGCCGCCTCGTGGGGCAAGGTGCAGACCACGCACGAGCAGATGGTCTTCGCCGAGGCCACCACCGTCGTGCCGCTGATCGGTTCGGACGCCTATCACCGCGGCGCCTGGAAGAACCGCGACAAGCGCCGCTGGGCCAAGCTGTTCGGCAAATAGGCCGCATCGGGTCGGGAGATCCCCAAGGATCGACGACCACGGTCAGCAGGAATGGAAAGGCCGGGAGCGATCCCGGCCTTTTTCTTTTGGAACGGGGGCGGGGGGCTTGCCGTTGCGGCTGGATGACCAGGACGCCCATCCCCCCCGAAGACATCATCACTGATCCCCTGACCCCGGAACCGATGGAGGGAGTCGTGGTGGTCAAGGATCCGCCGGAAGCGGCGATGAACCTGACCGCCGATGCGGCCGAGATCTCCGGCATCCGGATGCTGGACGCCGCCGACAAGGCCCGCAAGCAGCGCTGAGTCAGCCGCAGGGAACCGCAAGGGCCTATCGTCCGCTAGTTCGCGGAAGGAGACGCCCCATGACAGACCCCCGTGACGAACCCGAGGACGCCCGCGAGGCCAGAGAGGTGGGCGAGAAGCCGGACCTGGGCCATACGGCTGACGCGCTGAAGGCGGCGCTGACCGGCACGGATTCCGGGTCGGACACCCGCGCCGGGTCGCTTCAGGGCGGAGCGGCGACGGGCTCGGACGACGATCCGGATCAGGACATTATCAACGAGACCCTGGCGACCGAGGGCATGAAGGCCGCCGACATCGATCCCAAACCGCCCGGCGCGGGCAAGGATGTAGACCAGCCCGGCGACGACGTGGACGCGCCCACCGGCTAAGCCGCCTTGCTGCCGCCGCATCCATGCGCCACGGTGCGCCCGCGAAGAACACGCGAATCTGGGAAGCTGGAATGAAGCGCGGCATGGCGATTGTCGCCGTCATTGCGACGGCAGGCATGGCGGGATGCGACGACGGGTCCGATGCGGCTGAAGCGGCGCTGCGACAGCCGCCGGTCGCCGCTGCCGGCGCGGCGGCGCCCGCCCCATCACCTGCCCCGGTCGCCGCAAAAGTCGCCGCACCGCCCGCCGCGCCGGGCGCCCCCGCCTTCGCGGTCCTGTATCCCGACGCTGCGCCTACGGCCGAACCGACGCTGGCCGACGGCCCGTCCGGCCCCGGCGGTCTGACCACTTTTGTCACCGAGGCCTCGCCGGAAGAGGTGGTGGCCTTCTATCGCCAGCGCGCCGAGGCCGAGGGCCTGTCGTCGGTGATGGCGATGAATCAGGGCGACGCCCAGGCGTACGGCGCCGCCTCGCCCCAGGCGGACGGCCCCAGCCTGCAGGTCGTCGCCTCGCCTGCGCCCGAGGGCGGGGCCAATGTCCAGCTGAGCTGGAGCGCCGGCCAGTGAAGCCGACCATTCGGGCAGCCCTGTCGTGGGCGGCCCTGTCTGTGTTGATCGTGACAACAGGCTGCGCGGGCACACCGGCGGCCCTGACTGATGTCGATGGTGAGCCCGCGCGGCAAGGCTATCTGTCGGACGCCGAACTTCAGGCCCTGGTCGCCACCATCCCGGCCCCGCCAGCGCCGGGATCGATGCGCGCGCTGGAAGACATCGAGCGCTCCGACCGGTTCCGCGCGCTGGAGGACAGCGACCGCTGGCTGCTGGCCACAGCCCATGCCGAAATCCGCCCGCCGCTGGCCCTGCAGCATTTCGACTGCGCCCTGGGCGTTCGTCTGGGCAGCGCCGAGACGCCCGTGCTGAACCGGATGATGGGACGACTGTTCCACGACGTCGACACCGTGGCCGAGGCGGTCAAGGCGCTGCACAAGCGGCCCCGGCCGGTGGCCGCCGATCCGGCGCGCCGGGCCTGTCAGACGGTCAGCGACGCCAGCCGCGCCTCGTCCAGCTATCCGTCCGGGACCTCGGCGCTGGCGACGGCCTATGGCGAGACCTTCGCCGTGATGGCGCCGGATCGGGGCGCCGCCGTGCGCTCGGTCGCCCGGTCGATCGGCGAAAGCCGGCTGGTGTGCGCCATGCACTGGCCCAGCGACGTGGCCGAGGGCGAGACCGTGGGCTTCGCCGTCTTCGCCCGGATCGCCTCTTCGGTTCCCGCCTTTGACGCCGATCTGGCCGCCGCAAGAGTCGAGCTGGACCGGACGCGGACGGCGGGCCTGACCAACCCCGGCTGCGCGGCCGAACGGGCGGCGCTGGCCACGCCCCTGCCCTAGGCCGTCATGCTGGCGCTGCTGTTCGCCCTGATCGCCCCGGACTGGAGCCTGCCGGCGGCGCGTCCGTGTGCGGCGGCGGAACTGGCCGAGCTGACCACACCGTCGACCGAACCCTATCGCTTGCTGTGCCGCGCGGTGCTGGAGCCGGGCCAGACCGTGCGTCGCCGTATCCTGATCGAGGGCGCCGAGGCGTCGGGCGCGGGTCTGGATTGCCGGGGTGGCGCGGTGACGGTCGCGGGACCGGTCCCCACCACCCGCACCCCGACCATCGCCATCTGGTCCCGCCGCGTGACGGCCGAACACTGGAGCCGGCCGACCGACGTGGTCCTGCGCGATTGCCGCATCACCGGGTCGATCCGCGTCTGGGGCATGGGGGCGGACGGAAGCTACGACGACCTGCGCGCGTCATCCCGGACAACTGACCATGTGGCGCGGACGCAAGCGGCGGCGCCGTCGCATGTGACGCTGGAGGGGCTGGAGCTGACCGGCGTGGGGTCCATTCCGCTGTACGCCGGGCCCGGCGTGACGCGGCTGAGCCTGACCGGCTCGCGATTGACGGGGCGCAGCGACGCCACAGCGATCTATCTGGACGCCGAGAGCGCGGACAACCGGATCGTGGACAACGCCTTCGCCGTGCGGACACGGCGCGAGCAGATCGCAGTGGACGGCTCGGCCCGCAACACCGTCACCGGCAACCGGTTCGTCCTGAACGGGCAAGGCGGCGTCTTCCTGTATCGCAACTGCGGCGAGCGGGGCGTGATCCGGCATCAGACGCCGTCGGACAATCAGATCACGGACAATGTCTTCACCGGCGCGGCGCGCTGGCGACCGCAGACCGTGGTGGTCGGATCCCGCGAGGGGCGACGCGCCTATTGCGGCCAGGACAAGGGTTGGCCGTTCGGCAGCAGCGCCGACGACGGCGACGGCGCGACGGGGAATGTCGTCGCGCCGAACGAGATGGGGCGCTGAGCCCATCCTCCCCCATACAATGGGGGAGGGGGACCGCCGCAGGCGGTGGTGGGGGCGAGCCCGTCCACCGCGCTGAAGTCGCCCCCTCCACCATCCTTCGGATGGTCCCCCTCCCCCGCTACGCAGGGGAGGATCTGGCGATCAGGCCGGGCGGCCGTTGGCCAGAGCGCCGTACAGGTCCACCCGCCGGTCGCGGAAGAAGCCCCAGGCGGCGCGGTGGCGGTCCAGGAAGTCCAGGTCGAAGGTGTGGACCAGCACGCCCTCTTCCCCTTCGAGACTCTCGACCAGATCGCCGCGATGGTCGGCGATGAAGGAGTGGCCGTAGAAGGTCTGGCCCGCCCCGGTCACCTGTTCATGGCCGATGCGGTTGGCGCCGACGACCGGCACGACGTTGGACACGGCGTGCCCCTGCATCGCCCGGCGCCAGGGTGCGGCGGTGTCGAGCGTATCGTCATGCGGCTCGGTGCCGATGGCGGTCGGGTACATCAGGATCTCGGCGCCCTGCAGCATCATCGCGCGAGCGGTTTCGGGGTACCACTGGTCCCAGCAGATGCCGACGCCGATGCGGCCGAAGCGCGTGTCCCAGACCTTGAAGCCGGTGTCGCCGGGCCGGAAGTAATATTTCTCCTGATAGCCGGGGCCGTCGGGGATGTGGCTCTTGCGATAGACGCCCATCAGCGAACCGTCGGCGTCGATCATCACCAGGCTGTTGAAATAGTGCGGCCCCTCGCGCTCGAAGATCGAAACGGGGATGACCACGCCCAGTTCCCTGGCCACCGGCTGCAGCTGGACCACGGCCGGATGGGTGCGCCATTCATAGGCGGTTCCGAACCACTTCTCTTCCTGCGAGACGCAGAAGTACGGCCCCTGGAACAGCTCGGACGGCAGGATGACCTGCGCGCCCCTGGCCGCTGCCTCGCGGATGAAGCTGACGGTCTTGTCGATGTTCGCCTGCATGTCCTCGGCCCCATAGGAGGTCTGGATGGCGGCGACGGAGATGGTGCGGGTCATTGGGCGGCCCTTTGGTGAAGAGTGCTAGTGAGCAAGATGTGAGCGATCATCGCCGCTCCTCAAGGGACCGAAGCAACCCGGTCGCCATCCTGCCCAGTTCAAGCAGGTCGTTGAAGATGGCCCGATAGGTGGGTTCGTCCACATATTCGAGCCTGCGCGCCACGATCAGCAAGGTTTCCAGTTCCGCCAGAGAGCCGCGGGCGATCCCGACGAAGTGCATGAACTCTCCCGGCGTGCGACGCCCCGCCCCCTCGGCGATGTTCGCGGGGACGGACACCGCTGCACGTCTTACCTGGCTGACGAGCCCATACTGCTCGTGCTTCGGCCATGCGGCCGTCAGTCGATAGAGCGTTTCCGTCACGTCCAGCGATATCTGCCAAACTTTCAGGTCGCGGTGACTGCGGGGAAGTTCGTTGCTCACTCCTTGCTCACTAGCACTTTTCACCCCACCCTACGCCGGTTCCTGCTGCGAGATGCAGTGGAACGAGCCGCCGCCCGACAGGATGGCGACGGACGGCAGGGCGATGACCTGGCGGTCGGTGAAGACGGTCTCCAGCGCCTCACAGGCGAGGCGCGCGGCGGTCTGGTCGCCATAGGTCGGGACGATGACGGCGCCGTTGGCGATCAGGAAATTCATATGGCTGGCCGGGACCGGTCGCTCGTCCTCGTCCAGCACCAGGCCCGGCGACGGGATACGCAGGACGCGGATCGGACGGCCCGCCGCATCGGTCATGGCCGACAGGGCGCGGGCGGTTTCGTCATAGACCTCGTGGTTCGGATCTTTCGGCCCATAGCCGACCGGGGCGGCGACGACGCCCGGCGCGACGAAGCGGGCCAGGTTATCGACGTGTCCGTCGGTGTGATCGTTCAGCAGGCCGTCGCCCAGCCACAGAACCTTTTGCGCGTGGATGGCGTCGGTCAGCGCCCGGGTCGCCGTCGCCTCGGTCCAGCCGGGGTTGCGGTTGGGGTTCAGCAGGCACTGGCGCGTGGTCAGGACCGTGCCCGACCCGTCATGATCCAGGGCGCCGCCTTCGAGGATGAAATCGTGGCGGGTCAGGGCGACACGCGACGCCGCGCCGATCTGGTCCGCGACCTCATTGTCGTGCGGCAGGTCGTATTTTCCGCCCCAGCCGTTGAAGGTGAAGGCATGGGCGGTGGTGGAGCCCTCGCCGAAGATCGGGCCGGTGTCGCGCAGCCAGATGTCGCCGAACAGGCCGGGCACGACCGTGACGCCGTCGACACCGGCGAAGCGGGCGCGCGCCTCGTCCAGCGCCGCGTCATTGCCGACCATCAGCCGGACCTGCTCGCGGCCCGGCCCGGCCAGGGCGCGGACCAGGGCCTCGACCTCGGCCTGGGCGGGCTCCAGGTTGTCTTCCCACAGCTCGGCATGGCTCGGCCAGCCGACCCACATGGCGCGGTGCGGCGCCCATTCGGCGGGGATCGGACGATCGGTCATGCGCTGTGGTCTCCTGTCATCGCCAGATATCGGGCGAACCGCGCCAGATAGGCGGCGCCGCCCCCCGTTTCAACAGCTTGCGGCCGGACGGGGCGCAAAGAAAAAGGGCGGCCCGTCGCCGGACCGCCCCTCTCACAGTTTTGGTGACGTCGCTTCCTTAGAAGGCGAAGCGAGCGCCGACCTTCATCTGCCAGGTCGACGTCGGCAGCTGAGCGTTCGGACGGCGAGGCTGGCCGGCCAGATCGCCCGCACCGGCATTCTGCAGTTGCGAGTAATCATAAACCGTATCCGATTGACCGCACTTGTTGGTCGCCGATGCCGATTGGCAGTTCAGCACCACGGTGCCGACACCCCGATAGAAGGGATACTGCTCCAGGACACCCCAACGCGAGTTGATCATGTTACCGAAGTTCTCGATGTCCATGTACAGCTTGACCTTGCCGGTCGGCATGTAGGGAACCGAGATCTCCTGCGACAGGCGCAGGTCGAACGTGGTGACCGCCCCGGTGCGGAAGGCGTTACGCGGCGCAATAGCCCCGGCGTACTTGATCAGACCGGTGTTCTGCAGGAAGGCGTTGAAGTTCGCCAGACCGTCGGCGTTGCCCAGGTTACCCGAGTAGACCACGTTCGGGTCGCTGGTGGCGGTCACCAGACCCGAGGCTGAGTCCACTTGCGGCACGTAGAACAGCTGGTTCGAGGTGCCCAGAGCGCCCGAATAGGACTGCGGAACTGCGTTGCCGAAGTCGTTGTCCTGGTTCCGCGAGGTGTCCCGGCTGTTGTGGAAGACGTACGAGAACGGCAGGCCCGAGCGACGCTGGCCGAAGACGTTGATCGACGTCTCGTTGTCGCCGAACAGCTTGCGCGCCCAGTGAGCGTTGACCGAGAAGCGGTGACGGATCTCGTAGTCCGAGGTCGCCAGAACCGGGTTGTTATGGTCCGCCGAGGCGAAGCGCATATACGACGAGTCCGGCTGCGAGCTGGTCATCGGGTTGGCGTCTTCAGCTTCGGTGTAGGTGTACACCGCGCGGACATCGAGGCCTTCGAAGAAGCCGTCTTTCCAGTCCTTCTGGGCCGTGAAGGCGACCGAGCCGGAGAAGCCGCTTTCGTCCACGTTGGACAGCAGCAGGTCGAAGTTCAGCGGGTTGACCGACAGGACCGGACGCTGGGCGTACACCGGGCGGCCGTCAGGCGCGCGACCGATCTCGTCCGACAGCAGATCAGTGTAGTAGAGCGCGTTCTCGAACTGGTTGTACAGGAAGTCCGCTTGCAGGCGGAAGTCCTCGATCACCGGCAGGCTGAAGTCCCGGCCGACAGTCAGGTTGTACTTCCAGGCGCTCGGGATCTCGAAATCAGGATCCATCGCCACCACGCTGCTGTTGCCAGGCGTGAAGGTGCAGGCGCCGGTCGGCACTTGCGACAGGTCGGTGATGCCGGTCAGGAGAGCCGGGTTACACGCGGCGCTGACGATGCGCATGCCGTCGTTGCCGAACGGGTTGCCGACCTGAACGTTGGTGCCGATCGCCGAGAAGCGACCGATGCCCCCGGACACGGTCCAGACACCCGGCGTCCAGTTGAAGCCGAAGCGCGGCATGAACAGATCGCGGCCGTCCAGATTAGCGGTGTTGTCGAAGCCGTTGCGCGTGGCGAAGTTGGCGTTGCGCACGGGACGGTCGTCCATGCCGAACCAGTCGTAGCGCAGGCCGAACGACAGGCGCAGATCGTCGGTCGCCTGCCAGGTGTCTTCCAGGTACGCCGAGTTCAGGTCGTAACCGAACTCGGTCGCGGCGTTACGGGCCGTGCCGAAGGTGGCGGGGACGGCGCCGCCTGCGGGGTCGACCACGCCGCGGATCAGCAGTTGCGAGGCGCGACCCGCCTGGAAGTCGGCGAAGGTGTCGAAGGTCCACTGACCCAGCGACTGCTGCACGAAGACGTTCAGGAATTCACGTGTCTCGGTGCGCAGCCCGGCCAGGAAGTCATGCGAACCCAGGTTATAACGCGCGATCAGCTCGGCGTTCTGGTTCTCGCTGTACAGATAGTTGTCGTGGCGGAAGTTGTCGGCGCCGAACTGGATTTGCGGACGCAGCCCAGGAGCGGTGCCCAGCAGATCGGCGACGCCGACGGTCACCTGGCCGACGCTCATGCCGCCAGCCGGCAGCTGCGTGGTTTCGGTTTCCTTGTAACCGACGCGCAGCTCGGTCGAGAAGGCGTCCGTCCACTGCGAGTTCAGTTGGGCGTTCCAGGTCGTGAGACGCTCGTCCTTCAGATACTGCGAGGACTCCAGCGCCTGGCGGGGCGACGTCGGGCTGGTCGAACCACCGTTGACGAAGGCCGAGCTGGTCGAACCGTTGAACGAGGTACCCTGGGTTTCCTGGAAGGTGACGGCCAGACGATGGTTGTCGGTGATGTTCCAGTCGATCTTGGCGAGATACTTCTCGTCCTGAACGGGCGGAGCAAGGTTCACATACGAGCCCGGATCATAGTCATACCGAGCCTGGGTCGCGGCGCGGAAGGTCTCCACAGCGGCCGAGGTGATCAGCGGAATCGGCTCACTGAAGCCGGCGTCGGCCGGGCCGTTGTTCAGCGAGAACTCGGATTCGAAGCTCTCGTATGAGGCGAAGAAGAACAGTTTGTCGCGGATGATCGGGCCGCCCAGGGTCACGCCCCACACGGTTTCGTCAAAGACGCGCTGATAGTCGCGGTAACGACGGACGCCGTCGCCCCCGCTGTAACCCCAGTATTTGTCGCCCAGCATGCTGTCATCGCTCTTCTCGATGAAGGCCGAGCCGCTGAAGGCGTTGGTGCCGGACTTGGTCACGGCGTTGATCGAACCGCCGATGAAGCCGTTGTTGATGACGCTGAACGGCGCCGCCGAGACATTCACAGCCTCAACCGCGTCCAGCGAGATCGGGGAGCGCTGGGTCGGATAGCCGTTGCCGTTCAGGCCGAACTCGTCGTTCTGGCGAATGCCGTCGACGGTCAGCTGGTTCAGGCGGGTGTTGACGCCGGTGAACGACAGGGCGTCTTCGTTCGAGGGATCAATGGTGGCGAAGGGGTCGAGGCGAGCCGTGTCCTTCAGGTCGCGGCTGATCGACGGCAAGGACTGGATGGTGTCAGCGCCGTAGTTGGAGGCCGAACCGGCGCCGAAATCGTTGGCGAACCGACGTCCCGAGACGACGACTTCGTCAAGCGTCGTGGCGTCGGAATAGACCACGACATCCGCGTTCACCGCATCGCCCACGCCGATAGCCGACAGTTGGGCAGCGCCCTGACCGGCGGCGCTCGAGGCCGAAACGGTGTACGGACCACCGACGCGCAGGCCGCGCGCGCTGAAGAAGCCGTTGCCATCGGCGACGGTCGTCGCCGATGTGCCCGTGGGCTCGTGGCGCAGGGTGATGTTGGCGTTGGCCGCCGGCACACCGTTCATGTCCGTCACGCGGCCACGGATCGAGCCAGTGGTTTCCTGGGCGTGGACCGCCGAGGCGGTGGCCATCAGGATCGCCACGGCCGAGGCGCCGTAGCTGAGCTTCTTCATAAACATCGACGATGCATCCCCTGCCGGTCACATCGCCGTCGCAGCCGGATGCTGGACTTTTTCAAGGCGAGAGTGACCGAGTCCGGCCCCCTCTAGGCCGCGAACTGAACGCATAGGCGACACTAATGTGACAGATGCATGACGACGATCAGGGGTGGCCGGAACGCCACACCTGAGGTCGCGCGGGCTATCGTTCGGCCCGTACGAAGAAATGCGCAAGCCGGGCCGCGGTCGAACGGCGCGCCCGGGGTTCGTGGTAGTTGCCGTTGATCTGGCTGCGGGCGATCACATGACTACGGAAACGCATAAACAGGTCTGCGTCCGGCTCCTGCGGGTCCTTCCAGAAGGCGTCGAGAGGTTGCTGGTCGGTCAATCCCCCGAAGTCGAAGAAGGCCGAGCCGAGAACCTTGACCGGCGTATGGAAACCAAGAGCGGACAAGGCGGCCGAGGAATTATTCACGATCATCCCGCGGGACGCCCGGCACAACTGCGCCAGACTTCCACCGTCTATAAAATCCACTCGCCCTTCCACTCCACGTTCGACCGCCAGAAGCCGGGTTATCCTGGCGAGGTCCGTCAGGCCGGGATCGAGGGGATGGTTCTTGATCACCAGACGCGCCTCGGACGGAGCATGTTCGGCAAAGCTGGTCAGCACCTCGGCCAGGAAGGCGGTGTTATCGGCATAGGAGGAGTAACGCAGCAACTGCGCGTCCCCTTCCCGCTGAAGGCAGGCGATGAAGAAGGATCCCCGGCGCGCGATACGGATCGCGTCGCACTCTCGCTGGGGCCGGAAGCGAAGCGAGATGTAGCGGCGGATATGTCCGACGGCCTGGAGCCATGGCGACTGGGTATAGGGGTTGACGTAGCGGGGATAGAAGGCCGCTCCCAAGCCCTGCAACAGATGGTAAAGAGTGATGTTCAGCACGTGGTGCGGCAAGATGCTGCCGATGGGTCGTGCGCGCGCTGCGATGGCGATGGTGTCATAGGCATCGCGGTGACGCGGCAGGCCGCTGCTGGCGTTCACGCCATTCCGCTCGACGGTCACCCAGTCGGGTCGAAAATAACCGTTCTCCAGAACCCACACCGCGGCGCTCAATGTGGCGGCCTGGGTAAGAACACCCTGATTGTAGGGGCCATTCTCTCCGAACACGATAATGTCGGTAAAATCAGCGGCCAGTTGCGCCAATCGCGTCGGCCACAATTCAGGACTATCCCGAAAGGGAATGCCCCCACGTCGCCGCCATGTGAGCGCATCGCCGCTGTTCAGAAATATTCGTGATACGTGCCCGCCTTGCGCGGTGATCGCCTCTGCCAGGCCACGGGCGAAGGGGCCGAATGGCGCCGTCACGATAAGGAATCGCCTGCCTCCCAGCCCACCCTTTGGGGCGGCAGAGGCGTGATCCTCTATGGATCGAATGACGGGTTCCGGTGCGGCGAGCAACGCGACAACTTTTCCGAGCGAAATTAAAGTCAGACCGTTACTAGTGCGGGCACGCTGCAGGTGACAAGCACTGGCCCGCAAACTGTCTCTGAAAGCGATACCGCCGGCCCCTTTTGGAGGCCGGCGGCAAGCATGGTCATCGACGCTTCTATATGGTCCGCAGGTTGGGGGACCGGACGGATCCGGTCCCCTGGCCCGCAGGGTCTTAGAAGTTGATGTCGATGGTGGCGCGGCGGTTCAGCGGCTCGCGCACGCCGTCGCCGGTGGCCTTGGCCGGGGCGGTTTCGCCCTTGCCGTCCAGCGAGATCACGCC
>NZ_SDZL01000106.1 GCF_004210735.1 Brevundimonas sp. | reverse complement strand
GCGGGCTTCGTGCACGCGGTTGATGCGCGCAACGGGCGGAAGCTGTGGCAGTCGGAAGCGCGGCTGAATGATCTCAACCGGATTACCGGCGCGCCCGTAGTTCACGATGGCAAGGTGTTCACGCCGGTCTCGGCGATCGAAGTGAACTATGCCGGGCAGGACGATTACGAGTGCTGCAAGGGCCAGGGCGCGATCATCACGTTCGACCTTGCGACGGGCAAGAAGCTGTGGACCGGGACCACGATGGATCCGGCGCAGCCTGTGAGACTGGGGCGGACGGGGACGCAGCAATGGGGACCGTCGGGCGCGATCATCTGGTCGACGCCGACGATCGATGCGAAGCGCAATGTGATCTATGCGGGCACGGGCGAGAATACGTCGTGGCCGGCGACGGATACGTCCGACGCGATCATCGCCTATGACATGGACACGGGCGAGAAACGCTGGGTGTTCCAGGCGACGAAGGCCGACATCTGGAACTATGCCTGCGGGCGGCGGTCGGCCAACTGCGACTGGCCGGGCGAGTATCACAGCCCTGACCACGACTTCGGCGCGACCTCGATGCTGATCAAGCGCAATGATGGCTCGGAGCTTGTGGTTGCGGGGCAGAAGTCGGGCGTGGTGTGGGGGCTGAACCCCGACAATGGCGCGCTGGTGTGGTCGAACAAGGTTGGCCGCGGCTCGGCCAATGGCGGCGTGCACTGGGGCATGGCGTATGACGGCACGCGGGTGTTCGTGCCGAACAATGATCCGAACCGCCCTGTAGCGCCGGGAGAAAATCCGGCGTGGG
Source organism: Brevundimonas sp. (assembly GCF_004210735.1). Classification (GTDB taxonomy): domain Bacteria; phylum Pseudomonadota; class Alphaproteobacteria; order Caulobacterales; family Caulobacteraceae; genus Brevundimonas. The sequence goes on along the minus strand of NZ_SDZL01000106.1, from coordinate 2,757 downwards.
GGCCGGGCATCCATGCGCTCAACGCCATGACCGGCGAGATCGAGTGGTCGTACAAGAATACGCTGGCTGATTGCGGACAGGATGCGCCGGTGGCGAAGGCTTACACGCCGTCTGCGGAGTGGAAGATCCAGCGCGTGTCTGCGCCGGTTCTGCCGCCGCCGCCGCGCGTGACGCCGGCGCCGGTTGTGGCGCGTCCGCCGTCAGCAGCGGCTGCTGCGCCGGCTGGCGCTCCGCCGGCGGCTGGCGCTGCTGCGCCGGTTGCAGCGGCGGCTCCTGCTGCGCCGCCTGTGCGTCCGCAGGTGTGCCGCCTCGGCATGTCGCCTGCCCCGCTTCTGGTGGATGGCGCGCTGGTGACGGGCACGACGCAGGGCATGCTGCGCATCTTCGATGCGGCCACGGGCGAGGTGCTGTTCCAGTATATGACCAACCGCGACTTCCCGGGCACGGTGAACGGCGTCGAAGGTCATGGCGGCGGTCTCGATAGCGCTCCGTATGTGGCGGGCGATGGCACGCTGTTCGTGCAGTCGGGCTATGCGCGCTTTGGCGAGCCGCCGGGTAACGTGCTGATCGCGTTCAGGCCGAAAAAGGGATGAGCTGATGTTGCAAGGGTTGGGGCCCGGACTTGGACTTGCTCTGGTGGTGTTGATCGGCGGCGCGCAAGCGGCCGTCGCTCAACCGAGCGCGAATGCGATTGCGACGCTGGAGACCGCTTTGTTCTGCGGCGAGGTGATGCAGCGCGCCGATGAGCTCGCGAATTTCGGCCTGTATGCGCCGAACGACCGGCGCGCGAATGACGCTGACCTCGATGCGATTGACAATCGCTATGTCGCGAACATTCCTGTGCTGGTCGAGCAGGCGGGTTATTCCGCCGACCGGTTCGCCGCGCGCCAGAAGGCGCATCGCGACAAGGTCTCCGGAATGGTCACGAGCGCCGTGGTGGCGCAGACCAGCCTGTGCGGGAACACGGTGAACCTGCAGCCGACGGATACGACCACGCCGCCGAAGACGACCATGTCGCTGGCGTTGGGCGGTCGCAGCAAGACGGATGTGATGTTCGTCGACATGAACACGCTGCACCGGATGGGACCGGTGGTGAGCGGCTGGCAACTCTACGTGTTCAAGGCGGATCAATCCGTCGGCGGCAAGCCGAGCAAAGGCCAGTGGACGCGCTTTTATGTCGACTGCGTGAACCCGACCTTCATCAACTACGGCATGATCGGCCTGGCCGATCTGAAGACCGACAAGCCTTACACCGCCGACGCGCGAAAGGCCCCGGACGCCCAGGTGCTGAAGCCGAACACGTTCGGCGCTGCGGCCTGGATGTTTGCATGTGGCGTGACGCAAGCGGGCGCGACGCAAGCGTCGCTGTCTGCGGCGGCGGATTATTCGCTGACGCAGTTCGTGCAGTAGCGAAGACTACTTCTCGAACGGATCCCGCATCAGGATTACGTCTTCGCGTTCCGGGCTCGTGCTGAGCAGCGCGACGGGTTTGCCGACGAGTTCTTCGAGGCGGCGGACGTATTTCACGGCTTCGCCGGGGAGTTGGGTCCAGGAGCGGGCGCCGCGGGTGGAGCCTTTCCAGCCTTTGACGGTTTCGTAGATCGGCGTGACGTTGGCCTGGTCGGTCATGCCGGCCGGGAAGTGATTGATGATCTTGTCGCCCAGCTTGTAGTGGGTGCAGATCTGGATTTCGTCGAAACCGTCGAGCACGTCGAGCTTGGTGAGCGCGAGGCCGGTGACGCCGGAGACGGCGCAGGCCTGACGGACCATGACGCTGTCGAACCAGCCGCAGCGGCGGGCGCGGCCGGTGTTGGTGCCGAATTCGTGGCCGACCGTGCCGAGGCGCTGGCCGATCTCGTTGTCCTGCTCCGTCGGGAACGGGCCGCCGCCGACGCGGGTGGTGTAGGCCTTGGCGAGACCGAGCACGTAGTTGATGGAATTCGGGCCGGTGCCCGAACCCGCAGACGCCTGCCCTGACACCACGTTGGACGAGGTGACGAACGGATAGGTGCCGTGGTCGACGTCGAGCATGACGCCCTGCGCGCCTTCGAACAGGATGCGGCGGCCGAGGCGGACGGCTTGGTCGAGGCGTTCCCATGCGGGCTGTGCGTAAGCGAGGATCTGCGGCGCGATGGCGAGCAGGTCGCGCTTGAGCTGTTCGGCGTCGGGCTCTGGCAGGTTGAGGCCGGCGCGGAGCGGGCGGTGGTGGGCCAGCAGGCGATCGAGTTTGAGGTCGAGCGCGGCGGGATCGGCGAGATCGGCGACGCGGATGGCGCGGCGGCCGACCTTGTCTTCGTAGGCCGGACCGATGCCGCGGCGGGTGGTGCCGATCTGGGCGCCGGCGGCGGCTTCTTCGCGGGCCGCGTCGATGTCCTTGTGCCACGGGAGAATGAGGACGGCGTTGTCGGCGACGATCAGGTCATCCGGGCCGAGATGGACGCCGGACTGGCCGATCGAGGCGATCTCGTTGAGCAGGTGCCACGGGTCGACCACGACGCCGTTGCCGATGATGGAGAGCTTGCCGCCGCGCACGACGCCGGAGGGCAGCAGGTTCAGCTTGAAGACCTTGCCGTCGATGACCAGCGTGTGGCCGGCGTTATGGCCGCCCTGGAAACGGACGATGACGTCAGCCCGGCTGGACAGCCAGTCGACGATCTTGCCCTTCCCCTCGTCGCCCCATTGGGCTCCGACAACGACAACGCCAGTCATTGGATTCTCCTATGAAATCCGCGCGCAAAGGACACGATTGACCCCCTA
>NZ_SDZL01000057.1 GCF_004210735.1 Brevundimonas sp. | reverse complement strand
CTTCGCGACCACCCTCCCCATGAAGGGGAGGGAGAGGTATGTAGCGCCCCATGACCGACTCCATGCCCAAGCCCCCCCTTTCCCAGGCCGACGCCGAGGCCGCCGTGCGCACGCTGATCGAATGGGCGGGGGACAATCCCGACCGCGAGGGGCTGCTGGACACGCCGGGGAGGGTGGCTCGCAGCTACAAGGAGCTGTTCGCCGGCTATGAGCAGGACCCGCGCGCCTATCTGGAGCGAACGTTCGAGGAGGTCGGCGGCTATGACGAACTGGTGGTGTTGAAGGACATCCGCTTCGTCAGCTTCTGCGAGCATCACATGCTGCCGGTCGTGGGCCGGGCGCATGTCGGCTATCTGCCGACCGACCGCGTCGTCGGCATTTCGAAACTGGCGCGCGTGGTCCAGGGCTTTGCGCGGCGGCTACAGATCCAGGAAAAGATGACGTCCGAGATCGCCACCGCCATCCACGAGGTGCTGCGGCCCCAGGGCGTCGGCGTGGTGATCGAGGCCGAGCACAGCTGCATGACGTTGCGCGGCGTCAACGTCCCCGGCGCCAGCCTGACCACCAGCCAGCTGATCGGCGTGGTCCGCGACGACCCCCGCACGCGCGAAGAGTTCCTGAGGCTGGTGCGCGCCTGACGCCCGCACCCACGCCGAGGCTCCCACGCGGCGATTGCGACGCCCCCCGCCAGGACCTGCCGTCGTCCGGGACCGGCCATCGCATCCGGCGTCAGAGGCAGGCGGTGACCGTGCCGTTCTCCTGTCGGGGCGGCCCCTGCTCCGGAGGATAGGGAGAGCGAGGGTGGACGACGCGCCATCCCCGTTCAGCGCAGCCATAAGATGACCGATCGCCGGAAATGGCGATATCCCACCGCTGGTCATCAGTTTTCGCGATACGCGTCCCTTGCGGCCCCCTTCTTGCGCCGATGCAGGCGAAGGAGGCCCGGATCATGGCCTGGACCGCAATTTCGTATCGAAACGAGACACCGCCCATCGCGCGCGGCGGCTGGCTGGACGCGCTGCGTTTCATCGTGGCCTTCATGATCATCCTGCACCACTTCCAGGGCGCCGGGCCGGTCCCGCTGGCCGAGCACCTGCATCCAGTGTTCGAGCGCGGCGGGTTTCTGCTGACCAATTTCTTCCTGATCGACAGCGGCTATGTGCTGATGCGGGTCTATGCCGGCTCGATCGGGCGGGGCGCCCTGTCGTCCGGCGAATTCGTGCTGAAACGGGTGCTGCGGGTGGTTCCGGCGCATCTGATCATGCTGCTGTCGCTGGTGGCGCTGGTGCTGTTGGGCACGGCGGTCGGGGCGCCGCCGCGCAATCCGGAATGGTTCGCCTGGGACCAGTTTCCCGCCCAGTTGCTGCTGGTCCAGTCGTTCGGCGTGCACGGCGGCCTGGGCTGGAACGCGCCGACCTGGTCGATCTCGGCCCTGATCGGCTGCTATCTGGCCTTCCCGTGGATCCTGAAGGGTCTGCGACAGGTCGGGCCGTGGACGGCGCTGGCGCTGGGGGTGGCGGTCTATCTGCTGGTCAATGAGGCGACGTGGGCGCTGCTGGACTTCCCCGTCTATCAGATGCCGCTGAAATACGGCTTCATCCGCGCCCTGCCGCTGTTCTTCCTGGGCATGACGCTGGCCGTCTTCGCCGAGAAGGTGTGGGTCGATCCGCGCGCGGCGCGCTGGCTGCTGGCCCTGTCGGCGCTGGGCCTGGCGGTGGTGCAGCATTTCGACAAGCACGCCCTGGTCTCGCTGGCGCTGATCTCGCTGATCATACTGGCGGCGGGCGCGATCCCGGTGACCCGGCCGTCCACATTGGTCGAGCGGGCGGCAGTCGTGTCCTTCGCCATGTTCATCAGCAATGAGGTCGTGCGCATCGCCTGGTTCGGCGTGGTCAACCAGCTGGTGGCCCGCTTCGGCCTGGCGACGCCGGTGCAGTGGATCCTGTGGGGCGCGGGCGTGCTGTTCGCCGTCGCCTTCGCCTTCGCCTTCCATCTGATCATCGACGATCCGATCCAGAACCGCATCCGGGCGTGGATGAAGCGGCGGCGCAGGCCGATCGCCGTGGCGCAGCCGGTGGTGTCACTGGAGGGGTAGGCTCCTTTAGACCCCGATCACGGCTCACAGATACCGGATCACCGTCGGCGTACGGTCCCAGGCGTCGTTCAGGCCGTCCTCATAGCTGATGGGGACGCGGCCCAGCTCCTCGGGCGGGACGTCGTCCAGGCAGGCGATGTTGACGGCCACGAAATCCCCGCCCATCGGCTCGAAACTGGCCATGGCGAAGGCGTGGACACCGCAGACGCGGCAAAAGCGATTGCGGATCTCGCCCGCGTCGTGACGATAGTCCATCAGCTCGGCGCAGCCTTGAAGTACGCGAAAGAACTCCGGCGGGACGAAGGCCTTCCAGAAGCCGGTCTTCATGCAGAAGCGGCAGTTGCAGCGGAAGCTGCGGGTCCACCACACGCCCGGCCGGGGCGGGGGCGACCGGTCGCCCGGCGGGGCCAGGTCGATCTCGCACTGGAAGCGCACAGCGCCGCAGTGACACCCCCCATGCCGCAGCGCCCGCATCCCGGTCAGTCCCCGGTCAGATGCAGGAAATTGCCGTCCGGATCGCGGAACCAGGCCAGCCGCATCCCGTCGGACACATGCACGTCGCCGTCACGGTCGATGCCGTCGAAATAGTCGAAGGTGACGCCCTTGCCCTTCAGTTCGGCGACGATGGCGTCCACCTCATTGCCGCAGTCCCAGACCACGGCGTTGGCCTTGTTCGTCCCGGCGAACTCCGACTGATAGACGTTCAGCAGCGACCCACCCGTCCGGAAACACAGCAGGCAGTCCGACACCGTCCGCTCCAGTGGCAGTCCCAGCGTCGTCTCGTAGAAGTCCCGCGCGCGGCCCAGATCGCTGACCGCCACGATGGCTGACGACGATTTGTCCTTCAGCATGATGGCCTCCGTCCCGTGTCGTCGTCCGGTCCCGATGCGCCGGACCGGACGACAACCCATAGAACGGACCGTGGGTCCTCAGCCTCCGCAGGCCCCGTTATCTGAAACGGGGATGCGGCCGTTCTGCATGACGAATTTCAGGTCCCTGAGCGCCGCCAGACCAGCCGTGGGATCACCGGGCATGGCGATCAGGTCGGCATGGTTCCCGGCCTTGAGCACACCCAGGCGGGCGTCGCCGATCACCGCCGCCGCCTCGACCGTGGCCGATTGCAGGGCCTGGGCCGGGGTCATGCCGCTTTCGACATAGGCGTCCAGCAGGTGGCGAGAGCCGACGCCGCGTCCGCCGTTGACCGGATAGTAGCCGTCCGAACCGGCGGCGATCTTCACCCCGGCGGCGCGGGCCCGGCGCAGGCGATCGCGCTGACGCTCCAGCTGGGCGGCGATGGCCTCGGGCGGGGGCGCGTGCTCGGGATCATGCGCGGCGAATTCGGTGAACAGCGCCAGAGAGGCGTCGGTGGGCACCAGCCACACCCCCTTTTGCGCCATCAGACGCAAGGTCGCGTCCGAGGCGGCGTAGCCGTGCTCGATCGAGGTGACGCCCGCCATGACCGCGTCGCGGGTTCCGGCGTCGCTGGTGGCGTGGGCGGCGACGGTCAGGCCATGGCGTTTCGCCTCGGTCACGACGGCGGTCAGCTCCTCGACCGACAGGCGGGTGCGCTGGGGCGTGGCCTCGGCATAGACCTTGATGACATTGGCCCCGCCGGCGATGGCCTCGCGCACCGCCTGACGGGCGTCCTCGACGCCGCGCACGACGCGGTACTCGCTGTCCACCAGATGATGGGGGTCGCCCGCCACATGTTCGATCTGGCCACCCTGCGACGACAGGGGCGGGCCCGACACATACATGCGCGGCCCCTCGATATGGCCGTCGCGGATGGCCCGGCTCAGGATCACGTCCAGGAAGCGCCCGGCGTTGCCCAGATCGCGCACGGCGGTGAAGCCGGCGTGCAGATAGGCCTTGGCATGGGGCGCCGAACGCAGGCTGCGATAGGCGTCGCCCAGGATGGCGTTGTCGCGCGCGGCGACGTCGGCCAGACCTTCGTTGAAGCCCTGCTCCAGCAGCAGATGGGTGTGGGCGTCGATCAGGCCGGGCAGAACCGAGCAACGCGACAGGTCGACCACCGTCGCCCCCTCGGGCGCGGTCAACCCCTGCCCCACCTCGGTGATGCGGCCGCGCTGGATCAGCAGGTCGCGGGGGCCGACCATGCGGCCGGCTTCGGAGTCAAACAGGTTCCCGGCGCGCACCAGTGTGACCGGGCCGCTCCGGTTCTGGGCCGATGCGACCTGCGGGATCAGGACCGGCGAAAGGACGGCCGCGGCGGCGGCGAGGCAGAGGGCGAGACGTTTCATGGGGCTTCCCAGCGTGTCCGGAGAACGGAACTATGCTGGCAAGAGGCGGCCGGACGCCCGTTCAGATGCCACGTTCGTCGTAAACTCGACGCGCCGTCAGATCGGCATCCGCATGATTTCCTGATAGGCGGCGATCACCTGGTCGCGCACGGCGATCACGGTCTCGAGCGAGGCCTCGGCGCTGGAGACGGCGGTGACCACGTCGATCAGACTGCCCTGCCCCTGAACGTTCTGGGCCATCTGGGTTTCGGCTGCGCGGGACTGCTGGGTCGCCTCCTGCATGACGTTCTGCAACAGTTCGCCGAAGCCGCCCGCCTGGGGTGACGATACGGCAGACGGGCCGGGGGTCCCGCCCCCCTGGATCGCCGCATAGGCCTTGGCCGCCATCATGGGATTCATGGTTCAGTCCCTCACTTCTTGAGGATGTCGAGGGTGCGGCTGTCCATCGACCGCGCCGTCTCGATCACGTTCAGGTTCGCTTCGTAGGCGCGTTGCGCCTCGCGCATGTCCATCGCCTCGACCAGGGTGTCGACGTTGGGGCGCAGCACATAGCCGTCGGCGTCGGCCGCCGGGTGAGCCGGGTCGTATTCCTTGCGGAAGTCGCGCTGGTCCGGCCGGACCTCGGCCAGGGCGACGCCGGTGGCGCCGTCGACGTTGCGCGCCTGGAACACCGGCACCTGGCGGCGATAGGGCTGGCCGCCCGCGACCTGGGCCGTGGATTCCGCGTTGGCGATGTTCTCGGCGATCACGCGCATGCGCGACTGCTGGGCCTTCAGGGCGGTGGCCGCGACGGCCATGGCGCTGTTTCGGGGCGGGGTCACGTCAGGCATGGATCAGGTCCCTCAGCCCACGGGCTTCTTGGCGGCCAGACGCAGCATCTGCATCGACTTCTGGTAGAAGCCGATGGCGGCGTCATAGGCCATGCGGCTCTCGGCCATCTTGAGCATCTGCTCCTCGACCACGACCGAATTGCCGTCCAGCGTGGTCTCGGAATCCGGCGCGCTCATGCCGTCAAAGCGGGCGACCGGCCCGGCCGGGGCGATGTGGGCGGCGCTGGTGCGCGCCATCTGCAGCGGCCCGCCCGAGCGCATGGCGGCGGCGAAATCGGTCGGCGTCTTCAGGTCGCGCGCGACATAGCCGGGGGTGTCGGAGTTGGCGACGTTCTGGGCGATCACCCGCTGGCGCTCGTCCAGCCAGCCCAGGCGGCCCTTGATCTGATTGAGAAGCGGCAGGTCGGTGACGGACACGGCGCGCTCCTTTCCCGGTTGCGACCGGCAGAAAATGCCGTGTGCATGGTTAACATCCGGTTTCCTAAACGCCCCGTTAACCAGGATCGTTAAGGCTGCGTCCTCGACCGGCACGCGCGCCGGCGGGGCCCCTGCATGAACCTTCTCGATCTCGCCCGCGCCATCTTCGGCCTGGCCTTCACCCTGGGCCTGATCGGCCTGGCCACCTGGGCCGGCCGCCGCTATGCGCCGCAACTGCTGGCGAAACTGCAGTCGGCCGAGCGCGGAGAACGCCGTCTGAAGGTGGTCGAGACCCTGGTGCTGGACCCGGCGCGACGACTGGTTCTGGTCCGCGTCGACGACGAGGAACGGCTGATCCTGCTGGGCGAAGGTCGTGAACTGATCGAGCCGCGCCAGTCGACGGGTGTGAAGTGAAGGGGCGTGACTCCTCGAAAATATTCGCCCTGCCTACCCGCGCGGAGTTCAAGCGCGCGGCGCTGCTGTCCCTGCTGACCACCGGCCTGTGCCTGATCTGGCCGCTGGCGGCGCTGGCGCAGGAAGTGGCCCAGGGGGCGGCGACCGGATCGGCCATCAACATCGACCTGGGCACCGGCGCCGGCCTGACCGAGCGAGTGGTGCAGCTGGTCGGGCTGATGACCGTGCTGTCGCTGGCGCCGTCGATCGTCATCATGACCACCAGTTTCGTGCGAATCATCGTGGTGCTGTCGCTGCTGCGGACCGCGCTGGGCCTGCAACAGTCGCCGCCGAACGTCGTTCTGGTGTCCCTGGCCCTGTTCCTGAGCGCCATCGTCATGGCCCCGACATGGCAGGACGCCTATGATTCGGGCATCCGGCCGCTGATGGATCAGCAGATGGAGCTGCCCCAGGCGTTCGATGCGGCGTCGGAACCTGTGAAGACTTTCATGCTGTCGCAGGTCAGTCCGTCGGACCTGGGACTGTTCACCCGACTGTCCCGGATCGAGGCCCCGACCGAGGCCCAGGATCTGCCCCTGCGGGTGGTCACGCCGGCCTTCATGATCAGTGAGCTGAAGCGCGCCTTCGAAATCGGATTTCTTCTTTTCGTTCCGTTCCTTGTGATCGATCTGGTGGTCGCCAGCGTGCTCATGTCCATGGGTATGATGATGCTGCCCCCGGTGGTGGTTTCGCTGCCCTTCAAACTGATCTTCTTCGTGCTGGTGGACGGGTGGCGACTGGTGGCCGGAAGCCTGGTCGAGAGCTTCCAGCGCGGGACCGGAACGGGCTGAAATCCCCAGCCTTGGGGCGATTGCGGGCGACAGCGACTTGCCAAGCCGCCCGAAACGCGTGTTGATCCACCGGTCCTCGCCCTGGAATCACTGGGCGACCACCTTTGGGAAACGACCCTCATGACCACTCAAGCTGAACTGATCGCCGCCGTCGCCAAGGACGCAGGTGTCTCGCAGGCCGACGCCGGCCGCGTGCTGGAAGCGATCGTCAAGAACATCCACAAGAGCCTGACCTCGGGTTCGGACGTTCGCATCTCGAACCTGGGTGTCTTCGACACCGCTGCTCGCGCCGCTCGCGAAGGCCGCAACCCGGCGACGGGCGCGACCATCAAGATCGCCGCCTCGAAGGCTGTCCGCTTCCGCGTCTCCAAGCCGCTGAAGGACGCCGTGAACGGCTAGGATCGACGTCCCTCCGGGGAACGCGATCAAGCCCTCAAGCAGCCTGACGCCGCGCGTCAGGCGATAGGGCTCTAAATCAAGCGGCCGCGTTTGCGGCCGCAGGACGGGCGGGCGTCGCGGCAGCGCGATTCCCGCCCGTTTTCTCTCTCAGCTGGGTCTTCATCGCCGATACCCAGCCGGCGAAGGTGTCGGCCGAGGCCGTCAGTCCCGTGACGGCGTCCGGCGCATCCTCGCCATCCGGTCCCGCCAGGGCGATGCGCAGAGCCGGCGCCGACCGGGCCCCCGCCACGAACGGCCCATAGTTCCGCGACAGCCGTCCCAGGGCGCCCGCGTCTCGCGCCAGCGAATAGCCGATCCCCGCCCGCATCAGCCGGCTTTCCTCGTCCGCAGTCAGCGGCGTGGCCGTGGTCCGGAAACGCTCGCCCAGGCTCTGTTCGTACAGGGTCGCCGCCCCCGCCCAGTTCTGCTGTTTCCAGAAGACCTCGGCCCGCACGGCACGCGCGGCGGGGCTGGCGTCGCGATCCAGCAGCTCCAGCGCATGATCGAAGCGGCCCAGCTCCATCAGGGCCCGCGCCTCCAGCGCCTTGCGCTCGACGGTCATGGCCGTGGGCAACAGGGTCGTGCGGCTGGACCACAGGGCCTGAAGCGCCGCCTCGGGCTGGCGATCCATCAGATAGACGGTGGCCAGATCGGTCGCGACCTGGGCCTTGGCCACGCCTTCCAGCCGGTTGTCGACCTGGTATTTCAGCAGCTCGGCGGCCGGATCCAGCAGATCCACATCGACCAGTCGCCGGGCCAGCCGCCGGACCATCTCGTCACCTTCGGCGCCGACGGGGGTCAGTTCGCGGAAATCATAGAACAGGCCCAGCGCCTGGATCGGTTGCAGGCCATCGGCGCCGCCGTCCAGGAACAGGGCGCGAAAGGCGGCGGACAGGTCGGCGTTCAGCTCGACCCCGCCGGGCAGATTGGCGATCCGCTTGCCCGCGCCGCGCAGGGTGGTCAGCGCCTCGCGATAGAGGCCCTGTTGCAGGTACAGACCGCCCAGGGTGCGGATAACGGCCAGCTCGGTCGCATCGCCGCGCCAGCGCCATTTCAGCTGCTCAAGCTGGGCCGCCGCCTGATCGGGCTTCAGCGCGCCGCGCGCCATCTCCAGTCGCACCACGCCCAGCTTGGCCGGGGTCGCTATGCCGTCCAGCGGCGCGCGGGCCACGGCCTTGTAGATGTTCAGGGCGCGCGCGCTTTCGCCGCCCAGTTCGAACATCCGGGCCTGCACCAGACGGCCAGCCAACTGGTCCGTCGCCGGGGCGTTCTGGCTGAAGGCGTATTCCAGCAGCACGCGGGCCGCCGCCAGATCGCCGGTCTCGACCGCCGCCAGCGCATGGGCGGCGCCGAAGCGGGCGCGCCAGTCTTGGGGAAATTTGTCGATGGCCGGGGCGCCGGCGGCGAAGGCGCGGCGCGCCTCGGCCCAGTCGCCGCGCTGGGCCGCGACATAGCCCTGCCAGACCCGGGTCGCCGGATCGCCGGCCAGGGCGCCGGCGGCCAGATCGGCCTCGGCCTCGGTCCAGCGGCCGATGGCGGCGCGAGCGGCGCCGCGCAGGCCCCGCACCTCAGGCTCGCCTTGCAGGGCCGGGGTTTGGGCGACCAGGGCGTTCAGCACGCCGATGCCTTCGTAGGACAGGCTTGAGCCGATCAGGAAACGCGCCAGAGCCAGTCGCGCCTCGACCGGTGCGCGGGGCGCCTCGGCGGCGCGGGCGGCCTCGGCCGCGGCTGCATCCTGAAGCTCGCGATAACGGGCGGGGAAGCCAGCGTGGCCGACATCGGCCCATTCGGCCAGCACCAGCGCCGGATAGGGCGCCTTTCGTGGCGCGGCGTTGGCGGCGACGGCGTGTTCCAGACCGGCGGTCGGGGTCGATAACTTCAGCCCGCCCGGCCGCGACAGGGTGACGAGATCACCCGCCGCATCGATCCGCAGATCATCACGCCGGGTTTCCACCGCCAGCCCGTGGGCCGTGGGCAGCAGGGTCAGGTCAACGGTCTGGCGACGCTCGCCAAAGCCCTTGGCCGGGCCGCGCGCGGTGACGGCGGCGAAGCGATCGCCGATCAGGGGATCGGTCAGCCAGACTGTGCGCGTCGCGCCCGCCAGTTGCGCCACCAAAGCAAGTTCGCCGCTGTCGTCGCGCGCAACCAGAACGCCGGGCGCGGCGGTCGCATCGGGGGCCAGAGTGACGGTCCAGCGCGTGCCCTCGGCCTGGGCCGAGACGGCGACGGTCTCGGGCGCAGCCAAGCGGATGACGGTGTAGTCGGGACCGGCAGCCCAGCGTGCGTCGGTCGCAGGGCCCAGCGAGCGGGCCCTGGCCATGTCCATCGGCGCGGCGCCGTCGAACACGATCCACACCGCGTCGCCCCGGCGAAAGACGGCGGCGGCCGGCGCAGCGTCGGGCCAGTCGAAGGTCAGGTCCAGCCGTTCGCCGGCCACGCGGGCGACGACGGGCACGGGCTTGGCGCGCACGGCGGGCGCAGACGGCGCATCCGGCGCCTTGCCCGGCGCATAGAGGTTCAGCCAGACGGCGCCGTCGGCCACGCCGCTGCGGGCGTCGCCGCCCTCGGCCAGGGTCAGGACCAGTTCGGTGGCGCCGCGCACGGCGCGGGTCTCGACCTTCTCGACCCCTTCGGGGGGATTCAGTTTCAGCCGCGACACATCCGGCGCAGCGGTGGCGCCGATGCGCACGACCACGGTGCGGCCGTCGCGGCTGACCCGCGCGCGCGACCCGACGACGCCGGCGAATTCGACGCGGGTGAAGGCGGCGTTCTGGCCCACGCGGATGGCGACGGGATCGCTGGCGGCCGCCGTTTCCTGGGCCAGCGGGGCCAGCGGCGCGAACACGACGGCGCCCGCCGCGGCGACGGCCACGGTCGACTTCAGAACGCGCTTGCTGGCCATGGCCCCGGACATTGGTCCGCAGCCTGCGGCCAAAGCCCTTTAATCGCGGTTAACGGAAGGTGACTGTTGCGTCTCCAGCGCCGCCTTCATCATCGTCAGGGCGACCTCCAGACAGGCCAGTCGGCACGGCCCCCGCCCGATCTCGCCAAAACGCCGGACGGCATGGGTCGTCGTCCCGCCCCGGCTCGCCACGGCGAAATGCACCAGGCCGGTTTCGTCATCGGGTCCGGCAGGCCCGGCGAAGCCCGTGACCGCCAGCACCAGGCCTGCGCCCGAACGCTGCAATGCGCCCTCGGCCATGGCCCGCGCCACAGGTTCGGACACGGCGCCGTAGGTGGCCAGCAGGTCAGGAGCGACCTGCAGCATCTGGACCTTGGCGCCATCCGTATAGACGACGAAACCTCGCTCGAAGACATGCGAACGCCCCTCCACGTCGGTCAGGATCGAGGCCAGCAGCCCCCCGGTGCAGCTTTCGGCCGTGGCCAGCGACAGATCGGAGTCGTCCGCCAGCCTCAGTACGTCATCGATCAGGCGCTCGATCGCGGTCGGCAGGCTGGCGCTGAGGGTCTCGGTCATCGCCATCGAACGGGCCGCGAGCCGCGACGTTCCGCCCCTTGCGGCGCCCGCGCGAAAGGCCGACATCCCTGTGACCGTCGCAAGGAACCGTGCCGTGTCCGAAGCCGAATATCCGCGCCTCAGCACCCTCTCGACCGGGTTGCGCTGCCGCTGCCCGCGCTGTGGCGAGGGGCCGCTGCTGAAGGGATATCTGACGATCCGCGACGAATGCCCGGTGTGCCACCTGGACTACGGCTTCGCCGAACCGGCGGACGGCCCGGCCTTCTTCGCCATGTCGGCGGTCGGTCTGGTCGGGATGATCGGCTTCATGATCTTCGAGTTCAGTGTGCACCCGCCGGTCTGGGTGCATCTGGTGGTGACCTTCCCCATGCTGATCGCCATGTGCCTGGGCGTTCTGCGCCCGTTCAAGGGCTGGATGGTCAGTGAGCAGTACGTTCACAAGGCCGCCGACGCCCGGTTCGAGAGCGTCGGCAAACACGGGCGGTTCTGACACGCACCCATCAGCGGAAGTAGACCGGAGAAGACCGACCTCCGTCCCTGACCCTTTCAAGCCGCCGGTACGACCGTGGCGCGGACGATCAGTTCGCGGGCCTTGGCCACGGCGTCGGCGGTCGTCAGTTCGCCCTTGGTGATCTGCTCGGCCCACTCCATCAGCGGCTCGCCGGTCACAGCGCCCGCGTTGGCGGCCTCTTCCAGGTGGACGCCCTGGGTGCGGACGATGACCTCGTCCCACGTCTTGCGGACCTCGGCCCAGTAGTCGCGGGTGGCGGCCCAGTAGTCGTCGCCCGGCTTGGGATCATAGGCCGTGCTGGCGCGATAGGTGTTGATCACGTCTTCCTGGACGATGGCCAAAGGCGCGCCGTCGGTGTCGCCTTGAGCGGCGCCCATCTTCATATTGTCCTGGATGTGCACCCAGCCGCCGGGCATCAGGGCGTGGCGGTTCGTCCCCAGATAGCGGTCGTAGATCGGATTGCGCACCGCGTCGCGGCGGGCCAGTGGACGCCAGGTCGGGCCGCTGGTCCACTGCGGCAGGCCGTGATCATAGGTCCAGCGGCCGACACCGCCGTAGCGCGGGGAATCGTCCGTCTGCCACACCGTCTGGGACCAGGCGCCGCGACGTTCGCCGTCAGCCACCGGACTCAGCGTCCACTGGTCCGGCCCGGCGTAGGTCAGGACCGTCTCGGGCTGATAGACCCAGTCCTGACGCCAATGCTTGATGATGTGGACGGGCCCGTCGTCACCCATGCGGATGACCAGGATGTGCTGCAGGCTGATCCGTTCGCCGTCGTCCTGAATGACGCGGACGATCTCGTTCCCGCCCGACAGCTTCTCCTCCATCGGCTCATAGCCTTCGCGGAAGCTGACGTTTTCGCGCATGTCGAAGCGGACGCGGTACTGACCGGCCTGGGCCAGAATCGACTGGCGGTCGCGTTCGAACTGCGACGCCGGGGCCTGCACCGGCGAGGGCGCCGGAGCGGCGACCTCGGCCAGGGCCGGCGAGGTCGCCATAAGCGCGGCGGCGATGATGAAGGCGCGGGTCATGGCCTGATCCTTATTGAAACTCATTCGCACTCTTCTCACCCTCCGATTACAGACGCAAGGCCAGCGAGATACCGAAGTTACGTCCCGGCTGGGTGTAGGCGTCGCGGGCGACCGAGGTCGCGGCCACGCCGCGGATGTCGCTCCACCAGCTGTATTTCTCGTCAAAGACGTTGAAGACGCCCGCGCGGGCGGTGACGCGGTCGGTGACGTTCCAGTATGCGGTCAGATCGACCAGGGCGAAGTCGTCGCCGGTGGCGCAGCCCAAGGCGGGCGCCGCATTGTAGCAACCCAGGCCATCGGTGTCGGCGTTCGCCTTGGCTTCGGACCAGGTCACCACCGCCTGACCTCCAAAGCGGCCCGACGGCGCGTCATAGCCGGCGCCGAAGACGAACTTGAACGGATCGATGGTCGGCAGGCTGACCGTCTCGCCGTCGCTGGTGGTGTCGCCCTCGGCCCAGGCGGCGGCGATGTTCAGGCTGACGCCATTGTCCCAGTTCAGGCGCCCCTTGGCCTCGATCCCCTTGACCTCGACATCCGTGAAGTTGACGAACTGGAAGATCAGCGGATCAGTGGGCGTGCCGGCGCCGCCGACGTCCTGCTGGCTGATGAAGTCCTTGTAGTCGGCCTGGAACCCGACGATCTGGCCCGAAAAGACGCCGTTCATGACGGCCGCCTGGCGCACCCGGGCGCCGATCTCGACGCTGGTGCTGGTTTCCGGCTTCAGTTCGGGATTCGGGACCGAGATGTAGCCGAAGGCCAGGTTGGAATAGCCGTTGTTCACCTGTGACGGGGTCGGGGCCTTGAAGCCTTCGGCCCAGTTGGCGAACAGGCCGAAGGTCGGATTGACCCACCAGACCACCCCCACCTTGGGCGACAGGTGGCTGTCATCCTGATCGGCGCGCAGCCCGGTGTAGAGCGGGTCATTGTCGGTCGACAGCTCGTAGGCGTCATAGCGCAGGGCCGGGATGATCTTCAGCGCGCCGCCCATCAGGGTGATCTCGTCCTGGATGAAGGCGCCGGCCAGGGTGTAGTCCGTCCTGGGGAAGGGGCTGGTGGGGAAGGTCTCGCCCGCCGGCGGGACCGTGCCGTCGCGAATGCCTTCCTGCGTCGTGCGCGACCAGTCGCCGCCGAACACCAGACGGTGCTCGACGATGCCCGAGGCGATCAGCTTGCGCCCCTCGATCGAGCCGCCGACCAGGCCGTTGTTGAACTGGTTGTCGCGGGTGCGATCGACCGCCGGATCGCGGTCTTCAAAGGTGAATTGGCGGGTATCTGACTGCTGCCAGTAGAGAGCGGCGCGGGTCTCATCAAGACCCAGGACATTGCGGCCGCGCCAGTCCAGACCGACCCGGTCGCGCGTCGTCTCGTCGTGGCCCGTCAGCTTCAATACAGCGTTGGGCGAGAACGGCGGGTTGGCCGGCACGCGGCCGCTGAGCACGTCGAAATCCATCTCGCTGTCATAGTGGTCCAGCGTCAGTCGCAGTCGGTGGTCGGCGTTGACGTCCCACACCAGCTTGGCCAGCACGGCGTTTGACCGGGCGTCCAGCGGGTTGGCGGTGGTGCGGCTGGAGCCCGTCACGTCGCGGTCGCCGTTGGTCTCGGCCTCCTGGCTGTCGCGGCGGGTATAGGCCAGCAGGCCCGACAGGGCGCCAGAGCGACCAGCCACGGCCAGACCCTCGGTCCAGCCTTCGTCCGCCGAGGCATAGCCTACGCGGGCGCGGGCGCCGAAGTCGCGGCCGTCTTGCAGGAAGTCCGACGGGTCCTTGGTGGTGAAGGCGACCGCCCCGGCGACGCCGTCCGAACCATACAGGGCCGAGGCCGGGCCCCGCAGGATCTCGACCGACTTCATCAGATCGAGATCCGCATAGCCGCCGCGACCGACGCTCTGGGCGCCGAAGATGAAGCCGTCGGGGCTACGGACGCCGTCCACCACCATCAGCACCCGGTCGCCGCCCAGGCCCCGGATGGTGAAACCCTCGTTGCCGCTGCGGCCGGTGGTGCCCAGCGCCGCGCCGAAGCGGGCGGGCTGGCTGACGACGCTGACGCCCGGCTCGAAACGGATCAGATCCTTGATGTCCGTCGCCAGCATCGCCTCGATCTCTTCGGCGGTGAAGACGGTGACGGTGGCGGGCACTTCGTCTTCCGCCACCTCGGCGCGGCTGGCCAGGACCGACACCGCCGGCAGAGTGACCGGATCCTCAGTGGCGATGACCTCCGCGGCCGGCGCGGCCCAGGCGGGAGCCGCGGCCAGAGACAGGGCCGACAGGCCGGCGGACAGGAGGAGGAAGGTGCGCATGAAACAGCCCCGGTTGAAAAGTTGGGGCGCAATTGCTGCGAACGACTCGCAGAGTCAATATCAAATCATGCAGCACCGTAGGCACAGCGCGTCAGTGGCGGTTGTCGCGCTCGTGCTTTTTTTCCTGCGAGGTGGCCTGTTTTTCGTGTTTGGCCTGCGGGGTATGGCCCTTGTGAATATCGCCCTCGCCGCCGCCACCCGAGATCTGGCTACGGGGCGACAGGTGATCCGGGGCATCGGCGTCCTTGACCAGCGGGTCCGGGCGCGGACCCTTGCGGTTCTCGTGACTGGCGCCGGGTCCGCCGAAACGCTCGGTGTTCGGATGTTTATCAGGCATGCCGCTCTCCTTATTGCTGCCTTAGGCAACAGCAGGCGGTCCGGCTTGTTCCGACCTCAGCGGCGGCCCAGCAGTTCCGACCAGCGCCAGCGCCCGGTCCCCAAGGCCACCCGGGGCGCGCCGGCGTGATCCCCCAGGGTCAGCAGGACATAGCCGCTCATCGCCTGACGACGGCAGGCGTCGGGGGCGAAGGCGACCTCGACCGCGATGGCCTGACGCACGCCCGCCAGCCCCTTGCCCGCCTGACCCGGCGTCTGCACCCAGTCGCCGTTCCAGACCAGGATCGCCTTGCCCGCCATGCCGGGCGAGCGCTGGGCCTCGGCGGCGGCGGCCTGGATGCCCGCGTCCTGACGCAGCACGCGCTGCAGCCGGGCGACCATGTCGCAATCCCCGCCACCGGTTCCCGAGCCCGCGCCTGCCCCGGCGCCGAGGCCCAGCGCTCGCCCGGCATGGCGGGCAAGGC
>NZ_SDZL01000008.1 GCF_004210735.1 Brevundimonas sp. | reverse complement strand
GAAGTAAACCGTCTCCCCTTCCCCCTCGAGAGGAAGGGGAGACGGTTTACTTCTCCGCCCGCGTCCCGATCGTCCGGTCCAGGAAGTCCAGATAGGTCCGCCATTGGTGCAGCTGCCTTTCGTTGCCCCGGACACCGTGACGCTGGCCCGGATAGAGCATGGTCTCGAACGGGATGCTCTTGAACTGAAGCGCGTCCAGCACCCGCGTGGTGTTCTCGAAAATGACGTTGTCGTCGGCCATGCCGTGCAGCAGCAGCAGACGCCCCGTCAGATTATCCAGACGCGGCAGCACGTCCGACGCGGCGTAACCGTCAACATTGGCTTGCGGCGTCGACATGAAACGCTCGGTATAGTGGGTGTCGTACAGGCCCCACTCGGTCGGCGGCGCCCCGGCGATCGCGGCCGCCAGGCCCATCTTGGGTTCGGTCAGCGCCATCAGGCTCATGAACCCGCCATACGACCAGCCCATCATGGCGATCCGGCTGTCGTCGACATAGGGCAGCGACCGCAGATAGTCGGCCGCCAGCACCTGATCGGCGATCTCGGGCTGGCCCATCTTCAGATACAGCGCCTGTTTGAAGGCCGCCGACCGTGCGCCTTCGCCGCGGTTGTCCATGTTGAAGACGATATAGCCCGCCTCGGTCAGCAACTGGGTCGTCGCCGGCTGCCAGGCGCGTCGCACGCCGCCGCCGCCCGGCCCGCCGTAAACCTGCATCACGACCGGATAGGTCTTGGTGGGGTCAAAGTCCGGCGGCGTGGTCATCTTCCACACCAGGGTCTCGCCGTGGCTTTGCAGGGTCCCGAACTCGGGCGTCCGCATCCGCGCGACATAGGGCGCATAGGGGTGGGCGGCGTCCAGGCGGTTCTCCTCGATCCAGCGCACCCGCGTCCCGTCCGCCCGGTACAGGGCCGACTGCTGCGGCGTCGCCGGATCGGAATAGTTGCCGACATAGGCCGTGCCCGTGCCGTTGACCGAGGCGCTCCACCATCCGCCGCGCGGCGTCACCTCGACCGGGGTCATGGTGCGCTTCAGGCTGGCGCGGAACAGCTGCTGCTCGATCGGATATTCCTTACCGTCGCGCATCGAGGCGGTGAAGAAGACCTCGCCCGTCGCCTGGTTCACACCGTCCAGGCTCTTGACCGGCCACTCGCCGCGCGTGATCGCGCGGATGCGGCGACCGTCGCGGTTATACAGATACAGGTGGTTCCAGCCGCTCTCTTCCGAGGCCCAGATGAAGCTTCCGTCCTTCAGCGCCTTGAAGCTGTGGTTCAGCGGCACCCAGGCGTCGCTGCGCTGGGTCACGATCACGCGCGACGCGCCGGTCGCCGGATCGACGCTCAGCAGATCGACCGTCTTCTGGTCCCGCGACTGGCGCTGGACATACAGGGTGCGGCCGTCCGCCGACCAGTTGACCCGCGCCAGATAGACATCGGCGTTGGTCCCCAGATCAACCTTGACCCGCTGGCCGCTGGTCACGTCGTGGACATACAGGTCCACCAGGGCGTTGGGCCGCCCGGCGCGCGGATAGCGCTGCTCGATCACCGCCGCGCCGCCGCCGGTGATGTCCAGGCGCGGAATTACATCGACCGGCGCCTCGTCCGTGCGTTGCAGCGCGATGTAGCGGTCGTTCGGGCTCCACCAATAACCGGTGTCGCGGTCCATCTCTTCCTGGGCGATGAACTCGGCGGTGGCCCAGGTGATCAGGCCGTCGCCGTCGCTGGTGAGCGCAGTCTCCCTGCCGTCCGCCAGGTTCAGGATCACCAGATCCTGATCGCGCACGAACGAGACATAGGCGCCCTCGGGGCTGACCTTGGCGTCGATCTCGTCGGCGGCGGTTTCCGTCAGGCGACGCACCGAGCTGTCCTCACCAGCCTTGGGGCGGTTGGCCAGAAACACGTCCCCTTCCAGCGGGACCAGAATGTAACGACCCTTGTCGTCCCAGGCGTAATCGACCACGCCCCGGGCGCTGATCCTCATCCGCTCGCGACGGGCCTTTTCGGCCTCGGACAGTTCGCCCGCATCGGGAACCAGCGCCCGCGCGTCGATCAGCTTGAACGGCTCGCCGCCGCTGGTGTGCACGGCCCACAGGTCCTGCACGTTCACATCGTCTTCCCGCGACCGCAGGAAGGCCAGCAGCTCGCCGTCCGGCGACAGGCTGACGCCCTTGGCGACCGGCCCGGACAGGCTGGGGTTGGCGAAGACCCGCTCGGGCGTCAGCACGCCCGCGGCGGCCGGGGCGGCGGCGGCAGGCATCTGGGCCGGGGATTGCGAAACCTGGGCGAAAGCCGGGGCGGCGACAGCCATCAGTATGGTGGAGGCGAGAAGAAGTGTGCGCATGAAAGCCAAGCTAGAGGCGTAATTTCATTCCGTCACCCTGCTTTCCGTCTGAATCGCAAGGATGCGGCCAAATGCGCGCCGAGAGCGTTCGGCCATCATATGGCGCTGCCCTAAGACATTGATTTACAAGGCGCACAACAGGTTAGCAGCGTCCCCGGCCCGCCCTGGTCGCCGCCTGCCCTATCGTGCGCGCGCCTCGCATGATGCGGGCGGGGCGCGCGCCGGATCGGAAGGGCTGGCCCCGAACACCTCGTCGAAAAGTGCACTATGTCCACTATGTGCACCCTCTTTTTTCCTTCGCCGTTCAATCGCGATCCGCGACCTTCGCGGCCTTTCGCATCGCCGCGCGACCGCCTAGTTAGGCGCCATGACCGACGCCGCCCTGTCCCCTCCCCCCGCGAAGGCCAGCCCCTTCCATGAGCTGGAGGTGCTGTCCGTCCATCACTGGACCGAACAGCTGTTCAGCTTCCGCATCCGCCGGCCCGAGGATTTCCGCTTCCGCTCGGGCGAGTTCGTGATGATCGGCCTGCCGGGCGAGGATGGCGCCAAACCCGTCCTGCGCGCCTATTCCATCGCCAGCCCGAACTGGGACGAAGAACTTGAATTCTTCTCGATCAAGGTCGCCGACGGCCCCCTGACCTCGCGCCTGCAAAAGATCCAGCCTGGCGACACGGTGTTGATGGGCAAGAAGCCGACGGGCACCCTGGTTCTGGACGCCCTGACCGGCGGCGAGCGCCTTTGGCTGATCGGCACGGGCACCGGCCTGGCGCCCTGGCTGTCGGTCGCACGCGATCCGGACACCTATTCCCGCTTCGGCCAGGTCATCGTCTGCCACACGGTGCGCAACGTGGCCGATCTGGCCTACCGCGACTTCTTCGCCCACGGCATCCACGACGATCCCCTGATCGGGGATGAGGCCAAGGCCCAGCTGACCTATTATCCGACCGTGACGCGCGAGCGGTTTGAAACGCCCGGCCGCATCACCGACCGCATCAAGTCCGGCGACCTGTTCGCCGACCTGCAACTGCCAATCGGCTTCTCGCCCAACAGCGACCGGGTCATGCTGTGCGGCTCTATGGCCATGATCAAGGAGACCGGCGAACTGCTGGAAACCTATGGGATGAAAGAGGGCTCGAACGCCGAGCCTGGGGACTATGTGCTGGAGCGCGCCTTTGTCGGCTGATCTGAAGACCGCCCCCACCATCGTCGCTGTCGACGACCGCAAGGCGCCGCAGGACTGCGTGACCATGGCCGATGTCCGTCAGGGCGTCGACGCCCTGGACCGCGCCCTGGTGACCTTGCTGGCCGAGCGTCAGCGCTACATGGACGCCGCCGCCCGCATCAAGCCGGACCGCAACGCCGTCTTCGATCAGGCCCGCATCGACGACGTGGTGCAAAAGGTCCTGGCCGCCGCCGGCCCCGCTGGCCTGTCCCCCGACATCGCCGAACCCGTCTGGCGCCTGCTCATCGACCGCTGCATCGCCCACGAGTTCGCGACCTGGGACCGGACGCGCTGATATCAGGCCCGCAGCCCGCGCAGCATGATCTCGTGCCGGTAGGCGGCCACGTCGGCCAGCGCCGCGTCCAGCGCCGTCCTGACCCGCTCCAGCCCGGCATGGGCCAGCGCCTGATCAGCCATCTCGACCTCGGCGCAGACCACCGCCAGCGCCTCGGCCCCGACCCCCAGGGCCGTGCCACGGATGGTGTGGACCGCGTCGCGCCAGCCGTCCTCGCGGGGGTCCAGCATGGTGGACCACATCGCGGCCTGTTCGACGAACAGGCCCAGCACCTCTTCTGTGACCCCGTCGTCGCCGCCCGTCATCCGCTCCAGGACGGTGAAGTCCACCGCCCCGGAGAGATCATGACGCGCCATCAGGCGGCCTTGGCCAGCACCGCGTTACGGCGCGACCACAGCAGATAGATCACCAGCCCGGCCAGGTTCCAGTACAGGAAGTACAGCTGGGTCGAGGCCTTCAGGCTGAAGAAGAAGACGATGCAGCCGACGATGGTGATCGCCCCCACCAGCCACCATACCGGGGCCTTGAACTTCCGTTCACGGCCCGGATCGCGCAGGCGCAGCACGATCAGGCTGAGCCCCACGGCCATGAAGGCCGCCAGCGTCCCGGCGTTGGCCAGCGAGGCCAGCTCGTCCAGCCGCATCACGCCCGCCAGCGCCGCCACCACTATGGCGGTGAAGATGGTCACCACCGCCGGCACGCCCCGGCTCGAGATCTTGGCCAGGCGACGCGGCAACAGGCCGTCACGCGCCATGCCCAGGAAGATGCGGCTTTGGCCGAACAGGAAGGCCAGCAGTACCGTCGGCAGGGCGATGACCGCCGAGGCGGCGATCCACTGGGCCGCCGTCCCCTGCCCCAGCTGGCGCAGGATCAGGGCCAGCGGTTCCGGGCTGTCGGCGAACGCCGCGACCGGCCGCGCGCCAATCGCCGTCGCCGCCACGACCACATACAGGGCCGTGCAGATCAGCATGGAGCCGACGATGCCGATGGCCAGATCGCGCTCGGGCTTCTTGGTCTCCTCGGCCGCCGTCGAGATGGCGTCGAAGCCGTAGAAGGCGAAGAAGATGATCGCCGCCGCCGCCATCACCCCCGTCTGGACAAAGGGCGCGCCGAAGCCATGCGGCATGAAGGGCGTGAAGTTGGCCGAGTCGAAGCGCGGCAGGGCGATGGCGACAAAGGCGATCAGGGCGACGACCTTGACCACCACCAGCACCGCATTCAGCGTCGCACTCTCACGCGTGCCCAGCAGCAGCAGGCCCGTCACCACCGCGATGATGAACACCGCCGGCAGGTTGACGATCCCGCCCGGGACGTGCGGCCCGACCGTCAACGCCGTCGGCAGGTCGATGCCCAGTCCGCTCAGGAAGCCGATTGCGTATCCCGACCAGCCCACGGCCACGGCCGACACCACCAGCGAATACTCCAGGATCAGGCTCCACCCCACGATCCAGGCGATCAACTCGCCCAGCACCGCATAGGAATAGGTATAGGCGCTGCCCGCCGCCGGCATCATCGTCGACAGTTCGGCATAGGCCAGCGCCGCACAGGCGCACACCAGACCGGCCAGACCAAAGCTGATCAGAACCGCAGGCCCCGCCAGCCCCGCCCCGACGCCGATCAGGGTCAGGATGCCCGTCCCCACGATGGCCCCGACTCCCAGCGCCAGCAGGTGCGGCCAGCTCAGCGTCGCCTTCAGCTTGTGCCCATCATGCGGCGCGTGCATCGCATCGATCGACCGCCGCCGGTTCCAGAACGCCATATCTCACTCCCCCGTTCAGCCGCTTTCCGCGACCGATTCTTGCAGCGACCCTAGCGCGACTGTCGCTTTCTCTGAAATGCGCTCTTGCGTCCCACCCCAGTCCGATCTATTTGCAGCGCCCTCCGGCGAGGTTCTGCGCGCCGGCGACGATTGGTACGGGTGATTAGCTCAGTTGGTAGAGCAGCTGACTCTTAATCAGCGGGTCGTAGGTTCGAACCCTACATCACCCACCATCGTCCCTTCCCACTCTCACTGAACAGCGCGCCCTGCGCATAGAGTTTCAGGGCACACGCTAGCCCTGAGGTCCGCCGCGTCCGACGACAAAGGCCAGCGCCAGCTTTTCGGCGAGTTCGGCGGATTGGAAGGGTTTGCGGACGATTTCGTCGTCGGACGCGTCCCCTAACGCCTCCGCATCGGCGTAGCCTGTTGCGAACAGGATCGGAAGCTGGGGCCTGCGACCCCGCATCTCACGTGCGACATCATTGCCATTCATTCCCGGCATGGCGAAGTCCAGCACCACGGCGGCGATGTCGTCACGCTGGTTTATCAGCTCCAGCGCCCGACCGCCGCTGCCCGCCTCCTCGACGACGTAGCCCAGATCCAGCAGGATATTGACCGTGACTTCGCGGACCGCATCGTCATCGTCCACAACCAGAACCACCGTTCCCTGTTCCGCGGCCATGCGAAGATCACGGGGCTCGTCCGGCAGTGAAACAGGCGTCGTTTCGGTGCGCGGGAGATAGATGCGAATGGTCGTGCCCTCACCTACCACCGTATCGATGGTGACGCCGCCCCCTGACTGCTTGGCCAGTCCAAACACCTGACTTAGCCCCAGACCCGATCCCTTGCCGACCGCCTTTGTGGTGAAGAAGGGCTCGAACGCCCGCGCCAGGACCTCTTCTTTCATGCCCGATCCGGTGTCCGAGACCGAGACGACCACATGCTCACCTGCAGGCGGCTGCTCGGGAGTGTCAGGCGTCGGCATCACGACATTGGCTGTTCCGATCCGCAGTGTTCCGCCCACATCCATGGCGTCCCGCGCATTGATCGCAAGGTTGAGGATGACCAGCTCGATCTGGGTCGGGTCGATCATGGCCGACCACAGGTCGTCGGCGAGGTCCGGCTCCAGAATCCGGACGCTTCCGCCGATCGTGCTCTGAAGGAGGTCGCGCATTCGGCGCACGGTCTCGTTCAGGTCGACTGCGCGGGGAACCAGCTTCTGACGGCGGGAAAAGGCCAGCATCTGGGCGGTCAACTGCGCTCCCCGACGCGACGCCTCGTCCATCATCGCGAGCCTTCGCACGATCGCCGGGTCGTCGATCCGCTTCTTCAGCTGTTCGACATTGCCGCTGATGACGGTCAGAAGATTGTTGAAGTCATGAGCCACGCCCGAGGTGAGTTGGCCTATCGCTTCCAGGCGCTGCGCCTGACGCAGGGCGACTTCGACCTTCTCCCGCTCAATGATTTCCGAAGCGAGCTGCCGGTTGGCGGATTCCAGCTCCGAAGTCCGCTGGGCGACCCGCCTTTCCAGCAAGGCTTCGCCCTTGCGGATCTCTTCCAGCCGCTCCCGCGCCTCATACTGGCGATGGCGTCCCCGCAGTGCGGTCCGAACCGCGCTGACCAGGGTGGTGGGATGGAACGGGCGTTCCAGGAAACTGACGTTGCCGAGCGCCGTCGACAGACGCTGGGCAAGCGGATTGCGCTCCACACTGCCCCCCCGTTGCGTCAGAATGACGAAGGGAAAGTCTGACCACGCCGGCTGGCCGTCGATCCAGGCCGATAGACGGCTGATATCCGCGGAACGGAGAACGTCGTCGACGACGAGCGCCAGACCCGCCCCCTCTTCGATATGTAACAACAGGTCCGGCAGATCGTCGCACAGGACCGCTGTGCAGTCCGCTTCTCCGAGTATGGCGGCCGCAATCGCGCCGTCCCTGCCGCCAGGGGCCAGCACCAGGGTTCGGCGAGAAAGGGCGCCGCCCAGGCTCATGCGGAAGTGTCACCCATCAGACCGGATCCCGGGCCGACGAAGTTGGGCACCCCCCGCAGGACGCCTTGGAACTGGCTCAGCGGTGCGCCGAGCGAAAGCCCCTGCGCCCCGATCTCGTATTCGCGAATGGTCGCTTCATGCGGGCCTGCACGCTTCTTGATGACCGAAACGGCACGCCGGACATTCCCCAGGGCTTCGAAGTAACGGAGCAGCACCACGGTGTCGGCCAGGTAAGTGACGTCCACGGGGGCCTTCATCTCCCCGACGAGACCGTGTTGAGCCACGGTCAGGAAGGTCGAGGCCCCTTGCCGGTTAAGGTACTGGAGCAATTCGTGGATATGCAGGACGAGGAACTGTTCCTGCGGCATGGCCGCCTGATAGCCGTTGAGACTGTCAACGACGACGGTCTGTATGTTTCCAGTCGATACGCAGGTGCGAACCCGGGACGCGAATTCTCCCGGTGACAGCTCGGCCGCATCGACCTGCTCGATAAGCAGTGAGCCATCCGCTTCCATGGCGCGCAGATCAATTCCCATCTGCTTCATGCGATCATAAAGCAGACCGAGTTCCTCATCGAAGATAAACAGGGCCGCCTTCTCGCCGCGCGCCACAGCCGAGATCGCGAAATTAATCGCGAACAGCGACTTGCCCGTTCCCGCTGGTCCCAGGATCAGGGCGCTTGATCCCCGCTCAATGCCTCCGCCAAGCAGGGCGTCGAGTTCCGTCACGCCACTGGAGAGCTGGTCACGTGCGAAGGCGGTGTGATGCTCCGACGCGACGATCCTGGGGTAAACCTCAAGGCCGCCAGTCTTGATGGTGAAGTCGTGATAGCCGCCGCGGAAACGGCGGCCCCGGTATTTGACGACCCGTACCCGACGGCGCTCCGCACCGTACTCGGGCGCCAGTTCCTGAAGCTGGATGACCCCATGCGCCACGCTGTGCACGGTCTTGTCGTTGACGTCCGTCGTCAAATCATCCAGCAGCAAGACGGTCGCCTTGCGCTTCGAGAAATAGTGTTTGAGCGCCAGAACCTGACGGCGGTAGCGCAGGGATGTCTGCGCCAGCAGTCGGATCTCGGACAGACTGTCGATCACGACCCGGAGCGGATTATGCCGCTCAACAGCCTCGAAGATCATCCGGGTCGTCTCACCCAGCTCAAGGTCCGACGAGTAGAGCAGGCTTTGCTGCTGCTGTTCGTCCAGCAGGCTCTCCGGCGGTACGAGCTCGAAGATTTCAACGCCTTCGAGCGACCATTCATGTGACTTCGCCGTACCGCGAAGCTCAATCTCAGTCTCCGACAGGGTAATATACAGCCCCGGTTCGCCCAGGCTGACACCCTCTATGAGAAAGCGCATCGCCGCCGTCGTCTTGCCGGTACCGGGATTGCCTTCGAGCAGATAGACCCGCTCGCGCTCCAGCCCGCCGACAAGGATGTCATCAAGGCCTTCGATCCCAAAGGCCGCGTCGCGGCTCAGCGTCTTTTCCATCATCGGCGATCGCCCTCGTTGCTCCTAGCTGTGCCGTAACGCGGATCGAGCGGTTTGGTTACACTCGATAGCAAGGGCAGATCGCGAGAAGCCCAGCCCTCGCCGGGCCTTGCCGTGGACCAGAGCGCGCACGCTCTTGATCATTTGGCGCTCCCTGTCCCCGTCGTATCCACACGCGCCACGACCGACAGGCCCGGGCGCAGGCGATCCAATCCGTCCTGACCGGGATCAAGCGCAATCCGGACCGGCACGCGCTGGGCGACCTTGGTGAAATTGCCGGTGGCGTTGTCGGGACGGATGACGCTGAACTCGGAGCCCGTCGCCGGTGCGATCTGCTCGACCTTGCCGGTCAGCGTCCGCCCGCCCAGGGCATCGACGGCCAATTCGGCAGGTTGCCCCACCCGGATTTCGCGCAACTGGTTCTCCTTGTAGTTGGCGATCACCCAGATGCGATCCGGGACCAGCGCCATCAGTTGCGTTCCCACCGCGACCTGCTGGCCCTGCCGCACGCTGATCTCGCCCAGCCGTCCATCGCGCGGGGCGAGAATTCGCGTATTGGTCAGGTCGATTTCCGCCAGGTGCACCTGGGCCCGTGCGTTCTCGACCGCCGCCTCCAGCGAGCCACGGCTGACGACGGCCGAGGTCACACCGGTTTCCGCAATACCTTCGGACGCGCGGGCCGCAGCCAGTTGAGCCTGTGCGGCCTGCAACGCCGTGCGCGTGATATCGACCTGGGCTTGGGCGACCCAGCCGCCGGTGAACAGGGTGCGGGCGCGGTCATGATCAGCCTAGGCCTTGGCCACCGCCGCAAGGGCGCCCGCGATGCTAGCCCGGGGTTGCGCTACCGATCCGCGCGCCGAGGTCTGGATCTGCGCCGAGTTGGCAAGCGCGGCCTGCGCTGCATGCAAGCCGGCCCGGGCCTGCTCCAGCTTCTGGCGATAGATGCGGTCGTCGATAGTCGCCAGCGGTTGGCCCGCCTTCACCGTCTGAAAGTCCTGCACTTCGACAGACATGACATAGCCCGTCACCTGTGGCGCGATCACCGTCACCTGACCGCGCACATAGGCGTTGTCAGTGTGCTGAACACCGGACGTGAAAGGAGGCAGTCGCCAGGCCCACAGCACAAGCAGCACGCCGACAACAGCGGTCAGCCCCAGCAGCACGGAGATCAGCACGCGCTTCCCGGGCGGCGACGCCGGTGGCGCCGGTGCAGGAGCCGGTTCGGACGGCGGCGCAGATGGAGCGGCTGAAGCAGGGGTGTCGGTCATGGCGTTTCTTCAATCAATGGCGGACGCGGCGGCGGCCATATCGATCTTCGGCGAGTTCGGCGACCCACGGCACGGCCTGGCGGCGACCCTTCTCTGTCAGCCGATATGCCGCCACTGCGGTCTGGCCGAACTGTTATCCCGGGTCAGCAGCATGTGATATTCATACTGGTCGGGGTTGTAGAGGCCCTGCTGGTGTTCGAACGGCAAACCGTGTTCGTCGAAGACCGTCCGGCGCAATCGGATCATCGGGGCGCCGATGTTGACGTTCAACTTGCTGGCCGCGTCATCGTCGGCGGGCACCGCGCTCATTGTCTGTTCGGCGCGTTGGGCGCGAATGCCGCCGACCTCCAGGATCCGCATCACCGGCCGATCGTCCAGCATCGCTTCGCTGATATGCGTCCGCAGGTGCTGGGGCAGATACACCTGAGTCAGCGACAACGGTTTGCCCTTGTACAGGCGCAGACGTTCGATGCGGATAGTTCGCGCGTCGGCCGGCAGGTTCAGAGCCGAGGCCACCACTCCCGGCGTCGGCGCGTCAGCGTCAAAGGCCAGCAGTCGCGCCGTGGTCTCCAGCCCCAGTGTGATGAGATTTTCGACCAGACCCGAGACCCGGCCGCCACCTGCCGTTTCATCCTCCCCCTCCGGCGCGGCGAAGGTGCCGACGCCCTGCCTTCGCATAATCAACCCCTCGCGCTCCAACAACTCCAACGCGCGGCGTACGGTGACGCGCGAGACGTCATAGGTGCTGGCCAACTGCATCTCGGGCGGCAGGGGCCTGTCGGTTGCGAAGACCCGATCCTTAATCTGCTGCCGAAGGATGGTGTAAAGCTGGTGATAGACGGGCAGGCTGGTGGTCGCGTCCGATCTCAGCCTTCGGCGTCCCGTTTCCGCCGTTGCCGTCATTAGTGTTCCCTCGACCTGTTTCCTGATTTCACATCAGTGTAAGCAACCGTGTGTGGACCAAGATTGATGTTTTGTCATCAATCACTTGCATGCAATAGCAGACAACGTACAGCTTCGCTCAGACGACATGACTCAACGCCCAAAGCTTTAAATCGGGCTCACGCCGTTTCCGGAGAGGTTCTCGCCCCTACCCCGCAGGCCTCTGCACCGGATTTGCTGGAGGGGAGACTGTCCACGCCGCTGTATCATTCAGATGCAGATGCTGCTGATCGATCGGATCCAAAGAGACGTTTCCCGGCGGGGCACGGTCGGCGTGCCGCGTTAGACGAGGAACCCCGATCCTGCCGGTTCATTCCCCGCCGGACAGGAAAAGGGAGGACGCCATGGATGAGACGAGCACCGCCGACGTGATCATCATCGGCGCGGGTCCTGCCGGCTTGACGGCCGCCCTTTATCTGGCCCGATACCGCCGCGCGGTGCTGGTCTTGCACGACGGGCACAGCCGGGCGTTGCGCCTGCCGTTCTGTCACAATGCGCCGGGCTTTCCCGAGGGGATCCCCGGCCCCGACCTGATCGCGCGCATGTCTCAGCACGCTGTGGGCTACGGCGCAGAGATTCGGCGAGCAAAGGTTTTTGGCGTCAGCCGCAAGATAGACGGCTTCACCGTCACCACCGCTGACGGCGCCTGGCATGCACGAGCGGTCATCTTCGCCACGGGCATCGACCTCAATCAGGTCGATCTGCCAGATGTAATGCACGAACAAGCCATCCACGATGCTGTCTTGCGTTACTGCCCGGTCTGCGACGGCTATGAGGCGATTGACCGTGTCATCGGTGTGATCGGCTGCGACAGCAACGGCGCGGCCGAGGCGCTGTTCCTGCGCACCTATTCGCCGAACGTCACCCTGATGCCGCTCAGCCATTCGGAACTGACGGACGAGCAGGAGGCGCAGCTCGCCGCCGCCGGAATAAGTGTCGAGCACGGTCCGCTCGATCATCTTGAGCCTGGCCCTGACCGGATGCGCATCATTCTGCAGACCGGCAAGACGGTCGAAGTCGATGTCCTGTACCCCGCGTTGGGATGCTCTCCTCGTGCAGGGATCGCGTTGGACCTGGGCATTGCCGAGGGCGACCACGGGACCTTGGACGCCACGTCGCCGTTTGGCGCCGACGTGCCCGGCGCCTTTGCAGCTGGCGATGTTGTCGAGGGCCTGGACCAGATCAGCGTGGCTGTGGGCCAGGGCGCGGTCGCCGCCACCCGCGCCCACAACTATCTGCGCGAACGGGACCGCGAGACGCTCCAGTCCCGCTAGGAATTCTGGCCGTCTCGCCGATCTGCAACGCCCGCTTGGCAAGCGCGTCCCTTTCGATCAGGAAGGTCTCCATGACCGACGCCGCACATCTCTCCGCCCAGACCTTCCGCTGGGAAGATCCGTTCGACCTTCGCGGTCGCCTGACCGATGATGAGCGGATGGTGCAGGACGCGGCGCGGTCCTATGCGCGCGAGGCGCTGCTGCCGCGGGTGATCGCCGCCTTCCGGGACGAGGTGTTCGACCGTTCGATAATGACCGAGATGGGCGAGATGGGCTTTCTGGGCGCCATGCTGCCGGAGCAGTACGGCGGCTCTGAAGCGTCGCACGTCGCCTATGGCCTGATCGCGCGCGAGGTCGAGGCGGTCGACAGCGGCTATCGCTCGGCCATGTCGGTGCAGAGCTCGCTGGCCATGTATCCGATCTACGCTTTCGGCTCGGAAGAGCAGAAGAAGAAATTCCTGCCCAAGATGGCGGCCGGCGAACTGATCGGCTGTTTCGGCCTGACCGAGGCGGACGGCGGGTCGGACCCGGCCTCGATGCGCACCCGGGCCGTGGCGGTTCCGGGCGGCTATCGCCTGAACGGCGCCAAATACTGGATCACCAACTCGCCGATCAGCGACCTGGCCATCTTCTGGGCCAAGCTGGACGACACCATCCGCGGCTTCATCGTCGAGCGCGACTTCGACGGCTTCACCACCGACAAGATCGGCGACAAGCTGTCGCTTCGCGCCTCGATCACCGGCGACATCGGCCTGAACGACGTCTTTGTGCCCGAGGCCAACATCCTGCCGGACGTACAGGGGCTGCGCGGGCCGTTCAGCTGTTTGAACAAGGCGCGCTTCGGCATCGCCTGGGGCGCGATGGGCGCTGCCGAGTTCTGCTTCCACGCCAGCCGCGACTACGTCGCCGAGCGCATGCTGTTCGGCCGCCCGCTGTCGTCGCGCCAGCTGGTGCAAAAGAAGCTGGCCGACATGCAGACCGAGATCTTCCTGGGCTTCGAGGGCGCCTATGCCCTGGGCCGCCTGCTGGACACCGGCGCCTGGGTGCCCGAGGCCATCAGCCTGATGAAGCGCAACAACTGCGGCAAGGCGCTGGACGTCGCCCGCGTCGCCCGCGACATGCACGGCGGCGCCGGTATCACCGGCGAACACCACGTCATGCGCCACGCCATGAACCTGGAGACCGTCAACACCTATGAAGGCGCACACGACGTCCACGCCCTCATCCTCGGCCGCGCCATCACCGGACAGGCCGCGTTCTAACGACCTCGAGACCCTCATGACCGCTTCCGCTCCCGGCCCGCTTTCCGGCGTCCGCGTCCTGGACCTCAGCCGCGTGCTGGCCGGTCCCTGGGCGACCCAAACCCTGGCGGACCTGGGGGCGGAAGTGATCAAGATCGAGCGGCCGGGCGTCGGCGACGACACCCGGGCTTGGGGCCCCCCCTTCACCGTCACCGCCGACGGATCAAAGGGCGACGCCGCCTATTTCCTGTGCGCCAACCGGGGCAAGAAGTCGGTCGAGCTGGACATCGCCACGCCCGAGGGCGCCGGGACGGTGCGCCGGCTAGCCGCGACCTGCGACGTGGTGGTCGAGAATTTCAAGACCGGCGGCCTGCGCAAATACGGGCTCGACTACGCCGCCCTGTCGGCGATCAATCCGCGCCTCGTCTATTGCTCCATCACCGGCTTCGGTCAGGACGGGCCCGACGCGCACCGGGCCGGCTATGACTATATGATCCAGGCCATGGGCGGGCTGATGTCCATTACCGGCCAGCCGGACGGCGCGCCGGGCGCCGAGCCGATGAAGGTCGGCGTCGCTGTCGTCGATCTGTTCACCGGCCTCTATGCCTCCAACGCCATTCTGGCCGCCCTGTGGCACGCCCGCGCGACGGGCGAGGGCCAGCATGTCGACATCGCCCTGTTCGATGTGCAGGCGGCGGTGCTGGCCAATCAGGCCAGCAACTATTTCGTCTCGGGCAAGGCGCCGACACGGCTGGGCAACGCCCACCCGAACCTGTCGCCCTATCAGCCCTTCCCCTGTGCCGACGGCATGGTGATCATCGCCGTGGGCAATGACGGCCAGTTCCGCGCCCTGACCCGCGCTCTGGGCCAGGAGGCGCTTGGGACCGACGAGCGGTTCGCCACCAACGCCGCGCGCGTCGGCAATCGTGCCGAACTGTCCGCCCTGCTGTCCGACCTGACGCGCCCGCACAGCATGAAGGCGCTGATGGTCATGCTGGACGCCGCCGGCGTGCCGCACGGGCCGATCAACACCATCGATCAGGTCTTCGCCGAGCCCCAGGCCCTGCATCGCCAGCTGGTGGTCGAACAGGCGCGCGAGGATTTAGCCGAGCCGGTCCGCACCGTCGCCTCGCCGATCCGCCTGTCGAAAACGCCCGTCCGGTATGACGCGCCGCCGCCCAGGCTGGGCCAGGACACGGACGCAGTGCTGAAGGGGCTGAAAGACTAGGCCTAGAGCGCCTTCACGATCCCCTCGACCATCTTCTTGGCGTCGGCGAACAGCATCATGGTGTTATCGCGGAAGAACAGTTCATTCTCGACCCCCGCATAGCCCGATCCCATGCCGCGTTTGATGAACAGCACGGTGCCCGCCTTCTCCACGTCCAGCACCGGCATGCCATAGATGGGCGATTGGGGGTCGGTCTTGGCGGCGGGATTGGTCACGTCATTGGCGCCGATGACGAAAGCCACGTCGGCGCTGCTGAACTCGCTGTTGATGTCCTCCAGCTCGAACACCTCGTCATAGGGCACGTTGGCTTCGGCCAACAGGACGTTCATGTGGCCCGGCATGCGCCCGGCGACGGGGTGGATGGCGTATTTCACCTCGACTCCTTCCTCCTTCAGCGTGTCGGCCATTTCGCGAAGCGCGTGCTGGGCCTGGGCCACGGCCATGCCGTAGCCGGGGACGATGATCACCTTGGACGCGTTCTTCAGGATGAAGGCGGCGTCCTCTGCGCTGCCCTGCTTGACCGGGCGCGTCTCGACCACGCCGCCGGCGCCGGCGGCCGCCGCATCGCCGCCGAATCCGCCCAGGATGACGCTGATGAAGCTGCGGTTCATCCCCTTGCACATGATGTAGCTCAGGATCGCGCCCGACGACCCGACCAGCGCCCCGGTGATGATCAGGGCGATATTCTCCAGCGTGAAGCCCAGCGCCGCCGCGGCCCAGCCGGAGTAGGAGTTCAGCATCGACACCACCACGGGCATGTCCGCCCCGCCGATGGGAATGATCAGCGTCGCGCCCAGGATCAGCGCGATCAGGAACACGCCCCAGAAGGCCCAGACCGC
This sequence comes from Brevundimonas sp., assembly GCF_004210735.1. GTDB lineage: Bacteria > Pseudomonadota > Alphaproteobacteria > Caulobacterales > Caulobacteraceae > Brevundimonas. The sequence continues at coordinate 50,342 of NZ_SDZL01000008.1, read as the reverse complement.
CGTCCCGCCCGTCCCGATCAATATGCCGATCAGCAGCACCAGACCCAAGGCCAAGGCGATGTTGATCAGATGCCGCGCGGGCAACAGGATCGGCGCCCCGCTCATCCGCCCGTCCAGCTTGGCAAACGCAATGACCGAGCCGGTGAAGGTCACGGCGCCGATGGCCACGCCCAGCGACAGTTCGATGATCGACAGGGTCTTGATCCCGCCGTCGGCCGTGGTGATACCAAAGGCGTCGGGCGCATAGACCGCCCCCACCGCCACCAGACACGCCGCCAGCCCGACCAGCGAGTGGAAGGCCGCGACCAGCTGCGGCATGGCCGTCATCGGCACCCGGTTGGCGATCAGGGCGCCGACGCCCCCGCCGACCCCGACGCCCGCCCCAATCAGCCCCAGCGTCAGCGGATCCAGCGTCCCGCTGGTCCCCAGCGTCAGCAGGGTGACCCCAACCGCCAGCGCCATGCCGATCATGCCCAGCGTATTGCCGCGCCGGCTGGTCACCGGACTGGACAGCCCCCGCAGCGACAGGATGAACAGGACACCCGCCGCCAGATAGGCCAGCGCTGCGATCGATGCGTTCATGGCGTCCCCTCCCCCGCTGTCGCGGCCGTCAGAATACGTTGATGAAGGCCGGCTTGGCCGGATCGTTGGTCCCCGCCGCCGTCGGCTGGCCGTCCTTGACCAGGGCGACGCCCACAGGGCCCGCGCCGTCGGTTCTGGTCAGGGTGCAGCGGCCGTCCTGGCCCGGCAGGCGACCGCGCCGCGGCCCCGTGCCGGTGATGGCGAAACGGTTCAGCATCTTGTTCTGGATCGTGACCGGCGCGAACCGGCACTCCAGACTCCAGCTAGCGCCCTGCGGCGCTGCGACCGACCAGTGCAGGCCGCTGTCCGGCGTCGTCTGTGCGCCCTGAGCCAGTGCAGGCGTCGCACCGACGATGGTCAGGATCAGGGCTGAGGTCAGCGGTCGCATTCGTTTCACTCTAACGCTTGGGAAGGGCGCCCGTGCGCGCCAGTCGCCACAGGGCCGCGCCGATGAACAACGGCCCCAGAAAAACCAGAACCCAGTCGAACACGCCCATCGGCCGCTCCTGCACCACGATCCGGGTCAGGACCGCCGCGAACACCAGCACCAGGCCGCAATCCTGCAGCCGCAGACGCCGGATGGCGTCCTGCTCGCGCAGCCAGCCCCACACCACCATCAGCAGGCCGACGATCGTCGCGACCCACGAAGCGACATTGGCCATCTGGACGGGATCGGCGGTCATTTGCTGGCCCTTAAGGTGCGCAGGCTACCCAAACCGCGAAATGCAAAGCTTCCTATCCCGGCAACGCAGAGGCAAAACCACAGCGACTCGCCAGCGACACTCATATTGATACCGCCAAGCCATTTCGAGGTGATCTGACCGCCCCAAAAGACGGTCATTGCCACTAGAACGCCGACGGCTAAGACGACTTCGATCCGGCCGCGTGCTGTCGGGCTCAGCTTGCCGCTGACCAGCACCAGCCCGAACATGACCGCCAGAACGACCAGAATCGTCGTCGTGAAGATGTGATCCTCCAGCCTCACGATTCCTTGGGCCTTTCCTTCTTTCGGTACATGGCCAGCATGCGCCGCGTGACCATGAAACCGCCGAAGATGTTGACGCTGGCCAGGGTCACCGCCGCCACGCCCGCGCCCTTGGCGATCCAGGCGTTCGGCCCCGTGACGTCCGCGCTCATCGCCGCCGCGGCGATCAGGCCGCCCACGATGATGACGCTGGAAATGGCGTTGGTGACGGCCATCAGCGGCGTGTGCAACGCCGGCGTCACGCTCCACACCACATAGTAGCCGACGAAGATCGCCAGCACGAAGATGGCCAGCCGGAAGACGGTGGGATCGACGTGTTCCATCAGGTGGCTCCGCGTTGGGTTTCCAGACGACCACGATGGGCAAAGAGATCAATGGTCAGCCAGAGCAGCTGTGCCGAGACGTACAGGAGCGCGTGCTGGGTTGTGGCCCAATCCAACTCAAGCTCAGCAAGAAGCGTCGCCAGACACGCTACGGCCAGGGACATATGAACGGCAAAGATACGGACGTAGCCGCCATGCCAACTCTTGGTCAGCCAAAAGAGCGTGCGGCTAAGCATGAATGAGCCAAACGCAGCGCCGATAACGAGGAGAGCGATCATCCCTTCACCCCCTCATGCACCACCGCCCCGCCATGGGTGACGACTGACGCCTTGAGGATTTCGTCTTCCAGATCAACGGCCAGAGCGCCGTCCTTGATCATCAACCCCAGGAAGGCCGTCAGGTTGCGGGCGTACAGGGCGCTGGCGTCCGCCGCGATGCGGCCGGGCACGTTGGTCCAGCCGACGATCTGGGCGCCGTTCGCCGTGGCGACGACCTCGTTCGCCCTGGCGCCCTCGACGTTGCCGCCCGCCTCGACGGCCAGGTCGATCAGGACTGAACCCGGCTTCATCGACGTCACCTGTTCGGCGCTGACCAGCACCGGCGCCGCGCGGCCGGGGATCAAGGCGGTGGTGATGACGATGTCCTGCTTCTTGATGTGTTCCCCGGTCAGGGCGGCCTGTTTGGCCTGATATTCCGCCGACATCGGCTTGGCGTAGCCGCCGGCCGTCTGGGCGTTCCTGAATTCCTCGTCCTCGACGGCCAGGAATTTGGCGCCCAGGCTTTCGACCTGTTCCTTGGTCGCGGGGCGCACGTCGGTGGCGGTGACCACCGCGCCCAGCCGCCGTGCCGTGGCGATGGCCTGCAGGCCCGCCACGCCCACGCCCATGACGAAGACCTTGGCCGGGGCGACCGTGCCCGCCGCCGTCATCATCATGGGGAAGCCCCTGCCAAAGGCGTGGGCCGCCTCGATCACCGCGCGGTATCCGGCCAGATTGGCCTGGGACGACAGCACGTCCATGACCTGGGCGCGGGTGATGCGGGGCACGAACTCCATGGCGAAGGCGGTGATGCCCGCGCCCTTCAGCGCCTCGATCGTCGCCTTGTCGCGATACGCGTCCAGCATGGCGATCACCACGGCGCCGGGTTTCAGGGCGCTGGTCTCCTGCGCCGTCGGCCCCCGCACCTTCAGCACCACGTCGGCGCCGTCCAGCACCGCGCGGGTGTCCGGTTTCACCGTCGCGCCGGCGGCGGCGTAGTCGGCGTCGGGGATAGACGAGCCCAGTCCCGTCCCGGCCTCGACCGTCACGGTCGCGCCCAGGGCGATCAGCTTCTTCACCGTTTCCGGGGTGACGGCGCAGCGCGTTTCGCCTTCACGGCGCTCGCGGGTCACGGCGATGGTGACGGCCAAACGAATCCCTCCCCTCAGTCGATGTCCAAGGGACGTTAGGCCGAAGCGGAAGCGGGCGTCAAAGCCTCAACCTCAAATGCAAAAGCCCGCCGGACGGGCGTCCGACGGGCTTTGCGAAACGACGAACCGCCCGGCGGCGGTCGAAAGATCAGTGCGCCGGCTTGGAGCGCAGGAAGAAGACGCCCGCCACGGCCAGCACCGCGGACGCAATGAAGGCGCCCAGGAAACCGGCGCCCGCCGCAAACCACAGCGTCAGGAACAGCAGGATCACCGCCGTCGCCAGCGAACCCCACTTGGCCAGCGCCATGAACAGGACATAGGTCTCGGCCTGCTCGCGGATTTCCATCGAGCCGTGCTGATAGTCGGAGTGGTGGTCGTCGGCGGCCATGGCTTCTTCCGAAAAGAGAGTCGCGGATTTGCGGTCCTTATAGCGGGCGGCGCGGCGGGCTCAAGTCTCGGCGCGCCCGCTGCGGCGTCACAGCGCTTCGAACTGGTCGATCAGCCGCTCCAGCCGCTTCGTGCCGATGGTCCAGAAGGCCGGATCGCGCGGGTCCAGGCCGAACGGCTTCAACGCCTCGACATAGGTCCGCGCCCCGCCCCCGGCCAACAGCTCGCGATACAGCGGCGTGAACCCCTGCGGATCGCGCGCCCGCGTCTCCATCAACGCCGCCACCAGCAGATCGCCGAACGCATAGGCGTAGACATAGAAGGGCGAGTGGACGAAGTGGCTGACATAGGCCCACCAATGCTCATAGCCGGGGTTCAGCGTCACCGCCGGCCCCAGGCTGGCCGCCATCTCCTCCATCCAGATCTGGCCGATGCGCTCGGCCGACACCTCGCCCGACGCGCGCTCGTCGTGGAAACGGGTCTCGAAGCGGTGGAAGGCGATCTGGCGCACCACCGTGTTCAGCCCGTCCTCGATCCGCCCGGCCAGCAGGCCGCGCTGCTCCGACTTAGGCGCAGTCGCCAGCAGCCGGTCGAACGTCAACCCTTCGGCGAAGATCGAGGCCGTCTCGGCCAAGGTCAGCGGCGTATCGGCCAGCAGGCTGCCCTGCCCCGCCGCCAGCGTCTGGTGCACGCCGTGGCCCAGTTCATGCGCCAGGGTCAGCACGTCGCGTCGCTCGCCCATCCAGTTCATGAAGACATAGGGGTGGCGATCCGCCGTCACCGGGTGCGCATAGGCGCCGGACTGTTTCCCCGCCCGCGCCCGCCCGTCGATCCATGGCCGGTCAAAGAACCACTGCGCCCGTTCCGCGAAATCGCCGCCCAGGTCGGCGAAACTGTCCAGCACCGTCGCGCGCCCGGCGGTCCAGTCGAAGGCGCGCGGGGCGGTCGTCTCGATGGGGGCGTTGCGGTCCCAGTGGTTCAGCGTCGCCTGGCCGATCGCCCTGGCCTTCAGCGCATAATAGCGGTGCGACAGGCGCGGATAGGCCCCGGCCACCGCCTGCGCCATCGCGTCCACGCTGTCGCCGTCGACCTCGTTGGCCAGGTGCCGGCTGTCGGCGGGCCGTTTGAAGCCCCGCCAGCGGTCCTCCATCGCCTTGTCGGCGGCGACGGTGTTCAGCACCAGCGCCATGGTCCGCGCCCGCTCGCCCAGCGCGGTCGACAGGCCCTCACCCGCCGCCTTGCGCCGCGCGCCCTTGGGATCGGACAGGCGGTTCAGCGCCTCGGCCAGGGTCAGGCTCTCCTTGTCCAGATCGACCCTCAGCGCGGCCAGCGTCTCGTCGAACAGGCGCGGCCATTGGGCGGCGATCGGCATGCGCTCGGCGATGAAGGTCTCCAACTCGGCCGACAGCTCGTGCGGCTTGCTGGCCCGCACCCGGCGCAGCCACGGCGACCAGCGTGCGGCGGCCGGATGCGCCGTCAGGGCGGCCGCGATCTCGGCCTCCTCCAGCTGATTGATCTCCAGCGCCAGCCAGACGGTCGGGGTGACGATGGCCGTCATCTTCTCGCGCACATCGGCCTCGAACCCCTGCGCCGCCGCATCGTCGCGCGCGGTCGAGGCGGCCAGGAAGGCATAGGCGCCCAGCGCCCCCATCACGTCCGACGCGTGTTCGTACAGGGTGATCGCCCGGTCCAGCGTCCGGCCCAGCGCCGCCGCATCGCCACGCTGACCGACCAGCTTGCCTTGCAGGGCCTGCAACTCGCCCACCAGCGCCCGTCCTTTTTCCAGATCGGCCGCAATCTTCGGATCACTGGGCGCGGCGTAGAGGTCGGTCAGATCCCACAGAGGGGCGTCGGAGTGCGGGGGCGTGAAGGGCGCGTTCATGCCTTTCACAGTGGTGGCGCTGACGGCGCGACGCAATCTTTCCTCCCCATTGCATGAGGAGGAAAGTAGCCCCAACCTCCACCGCAAGGAGAACCGCATGACCGACGCAGACCAGACCGGACGCGCCCATCTGGACAGCCGTAAAGGGCTGGCCGCCGCGCGGCTGGCCATAGGCCTGGCGCAGGGTGTGGCGCTCTATTGTCTTTATCGCGCGGCCGATCCGGCCGGAGCGGCCCAGGCGGTCTGGCCCGCGACCCAGCCGGCGCTGTTCGCCCCGTTGCTGCTGGTCGCACTGTTCCTGCCGGTGATGCTGCTGGCGGCGGTCGGGCGGCTTCGGCTGCGGACGCTGGCGATCTGGACGCTGGGCGCCGCGGTCGGGCTGGCGCTGCTGGCCTGGCACGACGTGGCCTCGCGGCATCTGCTGCCGCACGAGGGCATGCCCTTCATCCGGCCGGTGGTCTTCCCCTTCGCGGCGGCGGCCCTGTTCATCGCGCATCACCTGATCGTCCCGGCGGATCGCGCGCGGCGCTGGATCGCCGACTTCGCCGACTATTTCGACACCGCATGGAAAGCCGGGGTGCAACTGGCCCTGTCCATCGGCTTCACCGGCGCCTTCTGGATCTTGCTGTTCCTGGGTTCGGCCCTGTTCCAGGTGATCGGCCTTGAATTCCTGTCGGATCTGATCGGCGAGGCGTGGTTCTCAATCCCCGTGACCACCCTGGCCTTCGCCTTGGCGGTGCAGTTGACCGACGTGCGTGACGGCCTGATCCGGGGCGTGCGGACGGTGGCGCTGGTGCTGCTGTCGTGGCTGCTGCTGGTCATCACCGTTCTGGTCGCGGGGTTCCTGGCCGCCCTGCCCTTCACCGGCCTGACCGGCCTGTGGGAGACGGGCAGCGCGACGGCGCTGGTGCTGGCCGCCGCCGCCGCCCTGATCATCCTGATCAACACCGCCTATCAGGACGGACGCCCCGACAACCTGCCGCCGCTGGCGTTGCGGATCGCGGCGCGGATCGCCGCTGTCCTGCTGGTCCCGCTGGTCGGCATCGCCTTCTGGGGTCTGTCCCTACGGATCGGCCAGCACGGCCTGACGCCGGACCGCATCGTCGCCGCCGCCTGCGCCGTCGTGGGTGTGATCTATGCCGGCGGCTACGCCTTTGCTGCCCTGGCCCCCTTCTGGCGCCGCCAGCCCTGGATGCAGCCGCTGGAGCGGACCAATGTGGTCGCCGCCGTCCTGTCAGTCACGCTGATCGTGGCCCTGTTCAGCCCGCTGCTGGACCCGGCCCGGCTCTCGGTGGCGGATCAGACCGCCCGCCTGCAACGCGGCGCTGTCAAGCCGGCGCTGTTCGACTACGCCTTCTTGCAGTTTGAAAGCGGTCGCGCCGGTCAGGCCGCCCTGGCCCGCCTCGCAGCGTCCTCCAACCCCGAGATCGCCCGCCGGGCCAAGGAGGCGCAGAAGGCCGAGAACAGCTATGATCTGCGCCGGGACACCGACCCGCGCATCCCCCCGCGCGTAACCATCATTGCGACCTGGCCCGCGAACACCAGTTTGCCCGCCGATTTCCTGAAGCCCGTACCCGGCGGCGATCCCCGCTATGGCTGCAACACTCAGGAAGCCTGCCTGGCGACGCTGATCGACCTGAACAACGACGGCCGCAACGAAATCCTGCTGGCCGACAACTGGCGCTTCACCCTGTTCGCGGAAACCGACGGCATCTGGAAACAGGTCGGCGCCTTCACCAACGACCTGTGCCCTGGCCACGGCCGCACCGACCCCCGCGAAATGATGCGCACCGGTCAGATAAAAGCCGTCGTGCCGACCTGGCCCTCGATCAGCCTGGGCGAGCGCGGCGTGGCACGGTTCCAGCCCGAAGGATGCGCGGTTCCCTGACGTCGCCGGATCGCCCCCGTTAACCCCACGCTCACCCTGACGGACAACCCGATCTTCACCCAACCGGGGCTAAACCGTCCCGAAACGAGCCAGTCCCGGTTGAAACGAGGACGGCCGGACACGGTGATGATGAAGGGTGGCTTCATGGCCAAGACGGTTCTGGTCGTCGACGACGATCCGACGCAGCGGCGACTGATCCAGGCGGTTCTGGACCGCGAGGGCTATGCCGTGGTCCATGCCGAAAACGGCGGTGAAGCCATCGACCGCATGACCAAGGGCGGGGGCGCTGACGTGGTCCTGCTGGACCTGGTCATGCCCGGCATGACCGGCATGGAGGCCTTGGCCGAAATGCGCACCGCGGGCGTCGACGCCCCGGTCATCGTCCTGACGGCCAACGGCGGTATCGAGACCGTGGTCAAGGCCATGCAGGCCGGGGCCCAGGACTTCTTCGTCAAGCCGGTCGGGGCCGAACGCCTGCTGATCGGCGTGCGCAACGCCCTGCGGATGGAGGCGCTGACCGCCGAAGTCGGCCGCCTGAAGAAACGCGCCACCGGCCGCTTCACCTTCGACGACCTGGTGGGGCAAAGCCCGCCGATGCGGATCATCCGCTCGCTGGGCGGTCGCGCGGCCAAATCCTCGATCCCCGTGCTGATCACCGGCGAAAGCGGCGTCGGCAAGGAAGTCATCGCCCGCGCCCTTCACGGCGCCAGCGACCGGGCGGGCAAACCGTTCGTCGCCGTCAACTGCGGCGCCCTGCCGGTCAATCTGGTGGAATCCATCCTGTTCGGCCACGAGAAGGGCGCCTTCACCGGCGCGGTCGAAAAGACCCTGGGCAAGTTCCGCGAGGCGGACGGCGGCACCCTGTTCCTGGACGAGATCGGCGAACTACCGCTGGACATGCAGGTCAAGCTGCTGCGCGCCCTTCAGGAATCCGAGATCGATCCCGTCGGCGCCAAACGCCCGGTCAAGATCGACGTCCGCATCGTCTCGGCCACCAATCGCGACCCGGCCCAGCAGGTCAAGGACGGCGCCTTCCGCGAGGATCTGTTCTATCGCCTGAACGTCTTCCCGATCGAGGCGCCGGCTCTGCGCGACCGGCGCGAGGACATCCCCGCCCTGGTCGATCATTTCATCGCCCGCTTCAACGTCGAGGAAGGCAAGCGGATCGCCGGCTGCACGCCGGAGACCACCGCCCTGCTGACCGGTTTCGACTGGCCCGGCAACGTTCGACAGCTGGAGAACGCGGTCTATCGCGCCATCGTCCTGGCCGACGCGCCCTTCCTGCAGCCGCACGACTTCCCGGCCATATCGGGCCTCGCCGCGCCGCTGAGCGCGCCGGTTCCGGCCGCCGACACGGAAGAGACGGTCGTGAGCATCACGCCCCCTGCCCTGCACGAGCTGCCGCCCGTCCCGGACCTGCCGATCCGGGTGCTGGACGACCGTGGCCACCTTCGCACGCTGGAAGAGATCGAACGCGACCTGATCCAGCACGCGATCGAGGTCTATGCCGGCCACATGTCCGAAATCGCCCGCCGCCTGGGCATCGGCCGCTCAACCCTGTACCGCAAGGTCCGCGAACAGGGCCTGGAAGGCGCGCTGAAAGAGGCGGGCTGACCCCCGCCGATAACGACCCGTGCCCGGCGCCGACGTGCTAGGGTGCGGCCATGACCACGCCTGACGACGACCAGCCGCCCCTCGGCGCCGCCTCGCCCGCCCCCCAGGACGAGACGCCCGTCCAACGCGCCCTGCGCCTGAAACAGGCCGCCATCGACGCCCGCCCCAAACCCCCGCGCGGCGGCCGCTTCCAACGCGAACAGGCCGCGCGCATCAAGTCGGGTCAGTCGAAGCCGTGGATGAGTCGGTAGGCGCAGGCCCATCTGCGCAATCGTCCAGTCGCCGAAAGACCAGACACTCTGCGGAATGATGCGACCGGAACGGTATCGCGTCGCTGACGACGACGAATTTCTCCTCAACCACGCAGTCAGGAAAGTCGGCGTTGATCTCTGCGCAGGCGACCGACAGCGCCTCCGTCGCATCCACGCCGAGTGGATTTGCGGACACCGCCGTCATCGTGATCGTCGCGCCGTCGCGCCGGATGCTGATCTGGCGAACATCTGTGCTGATGGCTCCCAGTAGGGCGCGTTGGGCTGAGAGGCGCAAGGTCGGATCGAACGTCGTCGTGCTGCTCGTCCATCTTCGCGCGAAAGAGTTTGGGCCTCAGCCTCGCAAGATCGACCAGCCAGATCGAAGGCGAGCGTTTGATCGACTAACGTGACATACCCGACCTGGCAGTCGGTCGTCGTTCCATCCTGATGGTGCAGACGAATGTAGCCGGATCCTTCGCAGTTGGCGCTCTTCGCCCCGGTGAAGCGGGTTCCTGAATGCTTCAGCGCCCATGTCGGCTGACGGCAAACCAAGACTTCGGCTGACACGACGGGACTTGCGGCGCCCCGGGTCTCTACGACGTAGCGGTGCTGCTGCGACGAACAACCTGACAGCATTACGACGATCGCGATGACGAGGTATTTCATGGCCTGAGATTTCTCGGTCTCCGCGCGAAACTGTCAACGCCTACTCCTCCGGCTTCGCCTTACGCCCCCAGCGCCGCTTTGGCTCTTCGCCCTTGGCCTTGGCGGTGATTTCTTTCAGCTTGCGGCCCTGCATGGCGGACAGGGCTTGTCCCGGGGCGCCCTTTTCGGGGTCGGCGAAGGCGCGGCCGTGGGTTTTCACCCGGTCGGACACCGACTCCAGAAACTCGCCCTCCCATTCGGACAGCGAAACGCCCGCCTTCTCTGCCGAGCGGCGGGCGCGTTTCAGGGCGTTCAGCGCGGCGCGCTTCGCCGCCTCGCGTTGCTGTTCCCACGGGCTTGGTGTGGGTTTCTTGGAGACGCCGCCGCCCGTCGCACCGCCTGAGCGACTCTTGGGTGCGCTGCCGCCCTTCGGGCTGCCTGAGCGCAGGCCCTTGCCCGAAGACGTGAAGGGCGTGCGCTTCAAGCCCGCAGGCCTCAGATCTCGCCGAGGGCCGACAGATACAGGTCCAGGATGGCTTCCTCTTCCTGGCGCTTGGCCTTGTCCTGCTTGCGCAGGCGGATGACCTTGCGCAGCACCTTGACGTCATAGCCCTCGCCCTTGGCCTCGGCGAAGACCTCCTTCATGTCGACCATGACGGCCTGCTTGTCCTCTTCGAGGCGCTCCAGGCGCTCGATGATGGTGCGCAGACGGCCCTGGGCCGAGGCGGTCAGGACGTCGGGATTGGCGTCGAAGGAGGCGTCGTCGGCCACGGGGGATACTCCGGATGACCCCGCTGACGCGGGGCGAAAAACAAGCCCTCAGCCAGGCAACGGCCTTTGGGGCGACTTGGGATACGCCCTCAAGCAGGCCAAAGGCCGGTAGGGCTACTCAGGATGCTGCTAACCATGTCCGATGCGGGCGCTCAACGGCGGACGCGAAAAAGGCCACGGACAACGTCCGCGGCCCTGTGGATATCGCACAAGGATATCGATGGCGCGCGCCGGTCAGGCGCGCAGCCGATCAGCCCTGCTTGGCCTTGAAGCGCGGGTCGGTCTTGTTGATGACATAGACCACGCCCTTGCGGCGCACGACTTTGCAATCGCGGTGGCGGGTCTTGAGCGACTTGAGCGAGCTGCGGACCTTCATGGTCGTCGTCCTGAGATGCGGCGGCCCTGACGGGCGAACGGAAACAGAAAAGCCGCGGGCGGACCTGCGGCGGAGCGGTGCCTATAGAGAGCCGTCCGCGACTCGTCAACGGCGAAGCGGCGGAAACCTCTGGAGGCCTGGCCTCCGAGTCGAACGGAGGGTCTTCGGGCATGCACGCCCGACGCGTCGCCCCTCCGCCACCAGGCCGCGATAGAGACCTGCGGCCTATAGTCCCACCCGGGTTAGCGTTCAACGATCAGGCAGGGTTAACGCGACTTTAGCCCGGTTCGTCGCAACGCCATCTCACTTCGCGCGCTTTTGATTGCGAAGCCGGCTCAGGGGGCCTTAGCCTGTCATCATGCGTTTCGATTACCGTCTTGTCCTGATCGGCTGCGTCGCCGCCTGTGCGCCCATGCTGCCCGACCAACCGGGCTTTGAAGGCTGGAAACAGGGCTTCCTGAATCGCCACGGCGGCGCCCGGCGCGCCGAATATGAGCGTCAGCTGGCCGGCCTGACGCCTGACCCGTCCGTCGTCCGTCTGGACGGCAATCAGCCCGAATTCTCGCGCCCCGCCGGCGCCTATATCGCCAACGCCGTCAGCGCCGCCCGCACCGCCCAGGCTCGCCGCCGGGTGGCCAGCGTGCCGACCGACGTCCCCCAACGCTATGGCGTACCGGCCGAGATCCTGGTCGCCATCTGGGCCCAGGAGTCCAGCTTCGGCCAGGTCCAGGGCGACTATGACGTGATCCGCTCGCTGGCGACCCTGGCCTATGACGGCCGCCGTCGCGACTGGGCCGAAGGCCAGCTGAAGAACGCACTCGATATCGTCGTCGATGGCCGCCGGGACCGCGCGGGCCTGAAGGGCAGCTGGGCCGGGGCCATGGGCCAGACCCAGTTCATGCCCGACAACTATCTGAAGCTGGGCGTCGATCAGAACGGCGACGGCAAGGTCGATATCTGGGGCTCGGACGCGGACGCCCTGGCCTCGGCCGCCAACCTGCTGGCCCAGGCCGGATGGAAACGCGGCCAAGGCTGGGGGTATGAAGTCATCCTGCCCGCGAACTTCGACTACTCCGAAGCCGAGGGGCCCAAGCATCCATGGAGCTTCTGGGCCGCGCGCGGCGTGCGCCTGGCCCACGGCGGCGCCCCGCACGAGGGTGAGGCCGCCGAGGGCGCGGCCATCCTGCTGCCGCAGGGGGCCAAGGGGCCGGCCTTCCTGGCCCTGCCCAACCACTATGTGATCCGGCGCTACAATAACTCGGTCAGTTATGCGCTGGCCATCGGCATGACCGCCGATGGGGCGCAGGGCAAGCCGGGCCTGGTCGGAACCTGGCCCGCCGACGGGCCGATCACCCGCGCCCAGCGTATCGGGGCCCAGCAGGCCCTGACGGCCATGGGCTATGACACCCAGGGCGCCGACGGCGTGATCGGAACCAATACCCGCGCCGCCCTGCGCCGCTGGCAACAGGCCAACAATCGCACGCCCGACGGCTACCTGACGGCTGAACTGGCGGACGAGCTGATCCGCAAGGCGGGGTAGGCCCCTCTCCCTCCCCGGGACGGGGAGGGTGGTCGCGTAGCGACCGGGTGGGGAGTGCAAGGCGATGCTGGGCGCGGCGGCTGTTCGCCTCGCCGCCCCCACCCGTCTTCGGCCTGACGGCCTCAGCCACCCTCCCCCTTCGTGGGAGGGAGAATTTCGCTAGCCCTTCACCCGCCAGGTCGCGCCCTGCGCGCCGTCCATGACGACGATGTTCAGGGCGTTCAGGCGGTCGCGGATGCGGTCAGCCTCGGGCCAGTCCTTGGCCGCGCGGGCGGCGGCGCGTTGCTCCAGCAGGGCCTCGACCTCGACCTTCAGATCGCTGTCGCCGCCGGTGAACCATTGGTCCGGCGTCATAGCCAGAACACCCAGCAGATCGGCCCCTTCCATCAGCGCCCAGCGGGCCATGGCCACATCGTTGATGTCGGCCTCGGGGTCGTTCAGCAGATCGCGTAACCCGGCGCACAGGGCGAACAGCTGGGCAATGGCTCCCGGCGTATTGAGGTCGTCCTCCAGCGCGTCGAGCACCGGGTCCAACGCCTGCTCGGCCAGTTCCATCTCAGCCTCATCCAGAGTGCAGACGTCGAAGTCACCCAGACGCGTGTCGGCGTCGCGCAGGGCGCCGTACAGGCGGTCCAGGTTCTTGCGCGACTGGTCCAGCAGCCCCTGATTCCAGTCTAGCGGCTGTCGATAATGCGCACTCAGCAGCGCCCAGCGGACCACCTCGCCAGGCATGGCCTTCACCAGATCGTGCAGCAGCAGGACGTTGCCGATCGACTTGGACATTTTTTCCGCGTCCACAGTCAGGAAGCCGTTGTGCATCCAGTAGCGGGCGTACTCGTCGTGCGCCTTGTCCCCATGCGCGTGACCGTGGGCGCAGACGCCCTGGGCGATCTCGTTCTCGTGGTGCGGGAAGACCAGATCGATCCCGCCGCCGTGGATGTCGATAGGCAGGCCCAGGTTCTGCTCGATCATGGCCGAGCACTCGATGTGCCAGCCCGGCCGCCCTTCGCCCCACGGCGACGGCCACGACGGCTCGTCCGCCTTGGACGGCTTCCACAGGACGAAGTCGTGCGGGTTCTTCTTGTAGGGGGCGACCTCGACACGGGCGCCGGCGATCATGTCGTCCAGGTTCCGCCCCGACAGCGCGCCGTAGGACGGATAGGAGGACACGTCGAACAGCACATGCCCCTCGGCCGCATAGGCGGAGCCGGCGTCGACGATGGCCTGGATCTGGGCGACGATGGCGGGGATGTGGTCGGTGACGTGGGGCGCCATGTCGGGCGGCGAGACGTTCAGCAGCCCCATATCGGCCAGATAGGCGGCCTCGTACCGCGCCGTGACCTCGCCGATCGGCACGCCTTCCTTCGCGGCCTTCTGGTTGATCTTGTCGTCCACGTCGGTGACGTTGCGGGCGTAGATGACCTTGTCCGCCCCATAGGTCCGGCGCAGCAGGCGCACCAGCACGTCGAACACCACCGGCGGCCGCGCATTGCCGATGTGGGCGTAGTCATAGACCGTCGGGCCGCAGACATAGAGCGTCACCCGGTTCGGGTCGCGCGGTTCGAAAACGCGCTTCTCGCGGTGAAGGGTGTCGTGGATCGTCAGCGTCATATTGCGGCGGAAGCCTTCAGTTTTCTTGCAGGACCGAGGTCGGCGCCCATATAGCCGTCCAGTCGCGTCCGCGAACAGCGGGGCGATGCAGAATAAGGAGAGCGGCGCGCGTCAATCCGGGACCATCGTCCCGGCGCTACTGAGCCGCTACAGTCGAGCATGAGCGTCACGCCCGTCAAACCCGTCCTGGTCGGCGATAATGATCAGCCGCAAAAGCCCTCGCGCGAAGAGGCGATGCAGGCCGTCCGCACCCTGATCGCCTGGACCGGCGACAATCCGGACCGCGAGGGTCTGATCGATACGCCGCGCCGCGTGGTCGACGCCTATGGCGACTGGTTCCAGGGTTATGACGCCGATGTGGCCAAGGAGTTGTCCCGCACCTTCGAGGAGGTCGAGGGCTATGACGACATGGTCATCCTGCGTGACATCGAGGTGGAGAGTCACTGCGAGCATCACATGGCGCCCTTCCTGGGCAAGGCCTATGTCGCCTATCTGCCGACGGCCAAGGTGGTCGGCATCTCCAAGCTGGCGCGGGTGGTCGAGATCTTCTCCAAGCGCCTGCAGACGCAGGAGACCCTGACCCAGGAAATCGCCAACGCCATCGAATCGCATCTGCAGCCGGCGGGCGTGGCCATCCTGATCGACGCCGAACACCAGTGCATGACGACCCGCGGCGTGCATCACCGCCATGTCTCGACCATCACCACCCGCTTCACCGGCGCCTTCAAGACCGACCCGTCGCTGATGGATCGCTTCCTGAAGCTGGCGAAGGGTTGATTTCGGGCTGATCCTCGCCCTTTCGGGCGCCACAGGATCGTCATCCTGCAAGGATATTGCTCGAATTCGACACACCGGATCGGCGAGACCGCTTTACAAGCCGTTCGCGGGACGCCAAGAGACGGAACATACCTTTAGAGGGCTCGCCGCTTGTCTCGCGGGCCGTATTGGAGACGACGGCGTATGGCTTCGAAACTTTCCTCTCCTGAGGGTCAGGGCGGCAAGACCATCGAACAAACGGCGGATATCAACATCACGCCGTTCATCGACATCCTGCTGGTTCTGATGATCATCTTCATGGTCGCCGCGCCCATGGCCACCGTCTCGATCAAGCTGGACCTGCCGCCTCCCACCCCGTCGGTGAACGACGAGCAGGAAGAGCCGGTCTACATCACCATCCAGGAAGGCGGCGACCTGTACATCGCCGAGAAGAAGACCTCGATCGCCACCCTGCCCGCCGACGTCTGCGCGGCCCTGGGCGGCGGCGCCTGCCAGGAAGAGCGCGTGTTCGTCCGCGCCCAGGCCGAGGTCCGCTACAACCAGTTCATGGAAGTCATGAACACCCTGCAGGAAAAGGGCTTCTACAAGGTCGGCCTGCTGAACGAAGACATCACCTGAAGCCATCGCTTCGGTACGACAGATCAGGGCCGCATCCTCCGGGACGCGGCCTTTTTCTTTGCCTGACGCCCGTCGGCATGGCCTGATGGCCCCGGCAGAAATGGAAAAAAGGCTCTCATCAATGGGCGCTGAGCAGTCACCGTCCCTGACCGGCCGCTGGACGGGCGTCTATTTTTATCCGGTCGATCCCGAGCTCAACCCTGACGATACAATGCCCGCCACGCCCTTCATGGCGGAGCTTACCGAGGTCAGCGGGATCATCACTGGCGTGACCCAAGAGCGCGACATGTTCTCCGGCGCTGATGCGCCGCCGATTTCGGCCACACTGGACGGCCAGTATTTCGACGGCGAGCTTGTTTTCACCAAGACGCCCCATGGCGGCGGCCAGATCCACACCATCGACTACATGGGCGCTGTGTCTGCCGATGGAAACGCCATTGCTGGCCGCTGGATCATTTACGGCGTTTGGTCTGGAGTTTTTCGGATGCAACGCAGTGTCGTGGCCACAACACAAAAACAAACGCAGGAGCAGATTGCATGACCCACGACGAGGTTCGCGCCCTGATCCTGTCCTTTCCCGAGACGGAAGGTGGGGTGACCCACGGCGAGCCGTCATTCAAGGTCGCGGGGAAGTTCTTCACCTGGCTTCGCCCCCGGCTGGACGACAGCGTCGTGGTGCATCTGGACAGCCTGGATGAGCGTGAATTGCTGATCGAAATGGATCCCGCGACCTTTCATTTCACCGCCCACTATCGCGACCACCCCATCGTTCTGGCGCGCCTGATCTCGGTCGATCCGCAGTGGCTGGAGGCCATGCTGCGCCGGCGCTGGATAAAGATCGCCCCCAAGCGGCTGGCGCGCGAGTGGCAGGCGAACCAAAGCGGTTGATCCATCGACGAAGGCTCGACGAGGAGTCTTGACCCCGGGCGCACGTATCGCGCTAGTGCGTCCTGAAACAGGACGGACCTATCACTCATGATCGACATCGCCGCCCGCGACCTGACCGTGACGACCGCAGACGGCTATTCGCTTTCCGCACGCCTGCTGACCCCTCCGAACCCGACGGTGGCGGTCCTGGTCAGTTCAGGCACGGGCTTTCCCAAGGGTTTCTACGACCGTTTCGCCCGACATCTGGCCGCGCGCGGGGCCATGGTGCTGACCTATGATTTCCGGGGCATCGCCGACTCGCGCCCCGAGGATCTGGCCGCCATGCAGATGGATTATGTGGATTGGGGCCGGTTGGACATGCCGGCCGCGCTGGACGCCCTGACCGTCGAGGCGCGCGGCCTGCCCGTCACCCATGTCGGCCACAGCGTCGGCGGCCATTTCGCGGGCTTTATGCCGAACCACGACCGGATCGCCCGCCATGCCTTCGTCTCGGTCGGCAGCGGCTGGTGGGGCGGGCATCACCGATCCTACAATCCGCTGGAGCTGTTCTTCTGGTTCGGGCTCGGCCCACTGCACCTGGCCCGCCACGGCCATATCAGCAAGGGCCTGTTCTGGCAGGGCACGGACCTGCCCCGCGGCGTCTATGAGACGTGGCGCCGCTGGTGCCTGAAACCCGCCTATTTCGTCGATGAACTGAAGGACCGGCTGCAACCGCAAGCCTTCGATCAGGTCGCCGCCCCGATCCGGTCATGGATTTTCACCGACGATCCCATCGCCACCCCGACATCCGGTCCGAAAATCCTGAACCTCTACGCCTCGGCCCCGCGCAGCATGGTGGTGCGTCGCCCCTCCGACCACGGCGTCAAGCGCATCGGCCACGAGGGCGCCTTCCGGCGGGGCATGGAGACCCTGTGGGACGAGATGTTCGACTGGCTGGCCGATGGCGAAGTCTCAGACGCCGCTTATATGCGGGCCTCCCCGACGTCTTGAGGAGCCTCCCCATGCCCTATGCCGACCAGCCGACCGCGACCGCCTCGGGCGTGGACATCCCCCTGCTCGGCTTCGGGACCTGGCAGTTGGAGCCCGCCGACGCCCGCCGCATGGTCGCCGAGGCCCTGCGCATCGGTTATCGCCACATCGACACCGCCTGGATCTACAAGAACGAGGAGGCGGTCGGTCAGGGGATCGCCGACGCCATCGCCGAGGGTGTCGTCGCCCGCGACGACGTCTTCGTCACCACCAAGATCTGGGTCGAGCATTTCCGCGACGGCGACCTGCAGAATCAGGCCCGCGACAGCGCCGCCGCCCTGGGCCTGATCCCCGACCTGCTGTTGCTGCACTGGCCCAAGCCGGAACCGTCGTTGCAGGAGACGATAGAGGCGCTGAACGACGCCCGCGCCCGCGGCTTCACTCGCAACATCGGCGTGTCCAACTTCCCGTCGACGGTCTTCCGTCAGGCGGCTGCCCTGTCGGCGGCGCCGCTGATCACCAACCAGATCGAATATCACCCCTATCTGTCGCAGAAGACCCTGATCGCCACGGCGGCCGAGCTGGGTTCGTCCATCACCGCCTGGTCGCCGCTGGCCCAGGGTCAGATCGCCGACGACGCCGTGATCGGCGCCATCGCCGCCGCCCACGGCAAGACACCGGGCCAGGTCACCCTGCGCTGGATCATTCAACAGGGCGTCATCGCCATCCCGCGCACGACGAAGGAAAGCCGCGCGCGCGAGAATTTCGGCATCTTCGACTTCCAGCTCACCCCGGACGAGATGGCGCGCATCACCGCCCTGGCTCG
This sequence comes from Brevundimonas sp., assembly GCF_004210735.1. GTDB lineage: Bacteria > Pseudomonadota > Alphaproteobacteria > Caulobacterales > Caulobacteraceae > Brevundimonas. The sequence continues at coordinate 32,001 of NZ_SDZL01000008.1, read as the reverse complement.
TCCGGACGGGCGTCTGGGCGACTGGCTGGACGATGCCTTCCAATGGGATCAGGATACGCCCTGACGCGCGATCAACAGCGCAGGCAGGGAGCGAGACCATGGGCTCGGTTCTGGGCTTTCCGGGCATTGACCCGATGGACGCCGCAATCGGCGCCCGCATCCGCCGATGGCGCGACCTGCGCGGCGTCGCCCCTGCCGATCTGGCCGCCGCCCTGCACCTGACGCCCGAGGCCATGCGCCGGGTTGAGGCGGGACGCGAGCATCTGGACATGGCCCAGCTGGACGCCGCCACCCGCGCCCTGCACCTGCCGGTCTGGGCGCTGGTGTCCGACACACGGGCCTATTAATGGGGACGCGTGTCTATCGCGCCGTCTTCGCCCTGGTGGGCTGGCTGGCGCTGGCGTTGCAATACGGCCTGACCCTGACCGGCAATCCGGATCGGGGCGCGGGCGAGCTGACGCTGAACTTCGTCAGCTATTTCACGGTCCTGACCAATATTCTGGTCGCCCTTGCCCTGACGGGGCCGGCCCTGTCGCCTGACAGCCGGATGGGGCGATGGAGTCGCAGCGAGGGGGTGCGGGCGGCCGTGGCCATGTATATCGCCGTGGTCGGCCTGACCTATCATTTCCTGCTGGCCGACGTCTGGGACCCGCAAGGGTGGGCGCTGATCGCCAACATCCTGCTGCACTACGTGATGCCCATCGCCTTCGTGCTGGACTGGTTGCTGTTCACGCCAAAGGGGCGGCTGCGCTGGATCGATCCGGTGAAATGGCTGTCGTTTCCGGCGCTCTACACCCTGTGGACGCTGATCCACGGCTACGCCTCGGGCTGGTGGCCATACTGGTTCATGAACGTGCCGGCGCTGGGGCTGGCCAAGGCCGGGTTTTGGGCGGCGGCGATGCTCGCCTTCTTCCTGATCGTGGGGCTGATCGTCGTGGCGATCGACCGCACGTTCGCACGGCGTGACAGACGGCCCGTGTCCGCCTAAGCCTCAGCGCATGGCCTACAAGTCCCTGCGCGATTTCATCGAGACCCTCGAAGCCGACGGCGAGCTGGTGCGGGTATCCGAACCCGTTTCGACCACGCTGGAGATGACCGAGATCCAGACCCGCCTGCTGCGCAACGGCGGCCCGGCGGTGCTGTTTGAAAAACCGGTGATGCCGGACGGATCGATCAGCCCCATTCCCTGTCTGGCCAATTTGTTCGGCACGGTGAAGCGGGTCGCCATGGGCGTCACGCTGGAGGGCAGGACGCGAACAACGGCGGGCGAGCTGCGCGAGGTCGGCGAACTGCTGGCCTTCCTGCGCAATCCAACGCCGCCGCGCGGGCTCAGTGACGCCATGGAGATGCTGCCGCTGGCCCAGACCGTCATGTCCATGCGGCCCAAGACGGTGAAGAAGGCCCCGGTTCAGGAGGTGGTGCTCAAGGGCGAGCAGATCGACCTGACCAGCCTGCCCATCCAGGGTTGCTGGCCGGGCGAGCCCGCGCCTCTGATCACCTGGGGTCTGGTCGTGACCAAGGGGCCGAGCGACGACCGCGAGGACGACTTCAACCTGGGCATCTATCGGATGCAGGTCCTGGGCAAGGACAAGGCGATCATGCGCTGGCTGGCCCATCGCGGCGGGGCCCAGCACTATGCCCGGCACAAGAAGGCCGGAAAGCGCGAGCCCCTGCCCTGCGCCGTCGTTCTGGGCGCCGACCCAGGCACCATCCTGGCGGCCGTGACGCCCGTGCCGGACACCCTGTCGGAATATCAGTTCGCGGGCCTGATGCGGGGCGCCAAGGCCGAACTGGTTCCCTGCAAGACCGTGCCCTTGATGGTGCCGGCCCAAGCCGAAATCGTGCTGGAAGGCCACGTCCTGCTGGACGAGCACGCGCCAGAGGGCCCCTACGGCGACCACACCGGCTACTACAACTCGGTCGAGACCTTCCCGGTGTTCCAGGTCAGCGCCATCACCATGCGCCGCGACCCCATCTATCTGACCACCTTCACAGGCCGTCCACCGGACGAGCCGAGCGTGCTGGGCGAGGCGCTGAACGAGGTCTTCATCCCCCTGCTGCGCCAGCAGTTTCCCGAGATCGTGGACTTCTGGCTGCCGCCCGAGGGTTGCAGCTATCGCATCGCCGTGGTGTCGATGAAGAAGGCCTATCCCGGCCACGCCAAGCGGGTGATGATGGGCTGCTGGAGCTATCTGCGCCAGTTCATGTACACCAAGTGGATCATCGTGGTGGACCACGACATCGACGCCCGCGATTGGAAGGACGTCATGTGGGCCATCTCGACCAAGATGGACCCGGCCCGCGACATCACCGTGATCGAGAACACCCCGATCGACTATTTGGACTTCGCCAGCCCCGAAAGCGGCCTGGGCTCCAAGATCGGCCTGGACGCCACCGACAAGTGGGAGCCGGAAACCAAGCGCGAATGGGGCGAGGAGATCCGCATGGATCAGGCCGTCATCGACCGCGTCTCCGACATCTGGGACCGCCTGGGCCTGCCCGGCGACGGTTCGCCGATCTGGAAGTCCGAAACCTAAAAGCCCTCCCCCTCGAGGGGAAGGGAGATCGGCTGGTAAACCGCCAGCGTCCGCCGACACGCCTCCACCACCGCCTCCCTCAGCTCCGGCGGCGCCAGCACCTCGGCGTCGTCGCCCAGGCGCATGAACTCCGATGCGGCCCAGGCGACGGTCTCGAACGGCGCATCGACCTCGACCCAACCGTCCGCGCCGGGCGTCGCCGCGCCCGCCAGCCGGGCGTATTCGGCGCCGAACATGGCCAGATACTTCAACCCGCGCGCGTTCAGTCGCAATCGCGCATGCTGGGTGAACCGCTCGCGCTCAAACCGCTGCGACGTCTCAGCCCACCAGGCTGGCAGATCGAAGCTGTCCGGCCTCTCAAAAACCTCTTCTGAAACCGTCAGTTCGAGCGCATTCGAGATACGATAGGTGCGCGGCGCAACGCCTACCTCACCGCCTGCCGTCATCGCCGCCAGATACCAGCGCCCGGCCTTCAGGATCAGGCCCAGCGGCTCCAGCATCCGCTCGCGTCGTCCGTTCCAGCTTTCATAGAGCACCTTGATACGGCGACAGGTCCAGACCGCCTGGGCGATGGCGGGCAGACGGTGCGCCTCCTCCGCCGTCTGGAACCAGCCGATGGGATCCAGATGGAACCGCCCTGCGATCCGCTCGGCCGCCGCCTGCCGTTCGGGCGGCAGGGCGGCCAGCAGCTTCAGCTGCATCGCCCCGACCGCTTCGGAAAAGCCCATCTGAGCCGCCGGTCCGGCCAGCCCGCCCAGGAACAGCGTCTCGGCCTCCGCGTCGGTCAGGCCCGTCAGCCGGGTGCGATAGCCGTCCAGCAGCTGGAACCCGCCGCTGCGTCCCCGGTCGGCATAGACCGGCGCCCCGGCCGCCGACAGCTGGTCGATGTCGCGATAGATGGTGCGCACCGACACCTCGAACTCGGCCGCCAGCGTCTCGGCCGTCAACCGCCCCCGGGTCTGGAGCATCAGCAGGATGGAAAGCAATCGACTGGCGCGCATTTTTCGACCTTAGCCGATAAATCCTGACATCCGATGTCATCTTATGCGACCTAACCTCCTCATCGACATTCCGAGGAGGAGGACCGCATGACCGCCCAGCCCCTGATCGCCGCGGACGACCCGGCCCAGATCGCCGATTTCGACTTCCAATTCGGCCGTTGGACGGTGGCACACCGCCGGCTCAAGGCGCGCGGCGTCGGCTGCGACGACTGGGACGCCTTCGACAGCACCTCCCATTGCCGGCCCCAGCTGGGCGGCGTCGCCAATGTCGAGGAACAGGTCTGCGTCGCGCGCGGCTGGATGGGCATGGCCCTGCGCACCCTGGATCTGGCGAGCGGCGAATGGTCGATCTACTGGATCAACGACGCCGACGGCCGCCTGCAACCGCCTGTGAGTGGACGTTTCCATGACGGCGTCGGCCGGTTCGAGGGGCCCGACGTGGACGCCGGCCGCCCCATCGTCGCCCGCTATGAATGGAGCCGCTGCCGCACCGCCCACCCGCGCTGGACCCAGTCCTTCTCCTACGACGGCGGCGCGACTTGGGAGATCAACTGGATCATGGACTTCAGCCGAGCCTGATCGCGGCTGGCGCCTCGCCCGAATGCGGCTAAGGTCGGGGTTCTGTTCACCGGAGCGCCCGAATGCGCCGCCTTCTTTTGCCGGTCGTCCTGTCCGTCGTGCTTGCGAGTCCCGCCATGTCCCAGACTCAGCCCCCGTCCCTGGCCAACGTCGCCCCGTGGGATCAGCCTTTCCTGCCGCCCGCGCCGGAATGGAACGGGGCTAGCCGCGCCCTGCTGCGCGACGCCGGCGACCGTTGGGCGACGGATTTCGAGCGGGATCCGGCGCATGACTTCAGCCCGAATTACGCCGACACCCGCGCTTGGTTCGACCGACTGGATCAGGCCTCGGACCTGATCCGCATCGAGCAGTTCGGAACCTCGCCCGAAGGCCGCCCGATCTACGCCGTCATCGCCTCGAAAGACGGCGCGACCTTCGATCCGAAAAAGCCCGTGTTGCTGGCTCAGGCCGGTATCCACCCGGGCGAGATCGACGGCAAGGACGCGGGCATGATGCTGCTGCGCGACATCGCCCTGTATGGAAAGTCGGACCTGCTGGACCGCGCCAACCTGATCCTGATCCCGATCCTGAGCGTCGACGGACACGAACGGTCGGGCGCCTATTCCCGGCCCAACCAGCGCGGGCCGCGCATCCAGGGCTGGCGCCATACGGCGACGAACCAGAACCTGAACCGCGACTTCATGAAGCTGGATCAGGCCGAGATGCAGGCGGTCAGGGGCCTGATCCACAAATACCAGCCCGACCTCTACGTCGATATCCACGTCACCGACGGCATCGATTATCAATACGACGTCACCTTCGGCTACAACGGCGAGGACGGCGTCTGGAGCCGGTCTCCGGCCATCGCCCGCTGGCTGGACGACGCCTTCAAGCCAGCCGTCTATGCGGCGCTGGAGGGTCAGGGACACATCCCCGGCGAACTGGTCTTCGCCATCGACGATCGTGACCCGAAAAAGGGGATGAGCGACGGCGGCCTGGGCGAGCGGTTCTCCAACGGGTGGGGCTCGGCGGCCCACGTGCCGACCATCCTGATCGAGAACCATAGTCTCAAGCCCCACGAGCAACGCGTTCTGGGCACTTATGTCTTTCTGGAATCGGCGCTGAAGCTGCTGGGCGAGAAGTCGGCCGATCTGCGTGCCGCCATCGCCACGGACCGCGCGCTGCGTCCGGCGGAACTGCCGGCCAATTTCGTTGCCGACGAGACCCCGGTCCGCACCCGCGCCTTCAAGGGCATCCTGTTCGAAACCTATGACAGCGCCGCCTCGGGCCGGTCCGAACTGCGCTGGCTGGGCCGCCCCGATCCCGAGCTGTGGCAGGTGCCCTTCTATGGTTCCAAGCCGACCCTGACGCTGACGCGCCCGGCTGCCTATTGGGTGCCGTCGTACCGCGCCGATCTGATCGAACGGCTGCGCCTGCATGGCGTCCAGATGGAAACAGTCGAGGCCCCGCGCACCGTCAATGTCGAAATGCTGCGCCTGGTCGATCCCAAGGTGTCCGGTCGCACCAACGAGGGCCATGTGCCGATCAGCGTGACCGAGGTGCGAACCGAGACCCGCGACTGGACCTTCCCGACCGGTTCGGTCCGCGTGCCGACCGATCAGCCGATGGGCGATGTGGCGATCCTGCTGCTGGAGCCGCAGTCGTCGGAAAGCTTCTTCGCCTGGGGCATGTTCCCCGAGGTGCTGAACCGCGTCGAATATATCGAGGCCTACGCCATCGCCCCGCTGGCCGAACAGATGCTGGCCGCCGATCCGGCGCTGAAGGCCGAGTTCGAGGCGAAACTGGCGGCCGATCCGGCCTTCGCCGCCGACGGCGACGCCCGTCTGGCCTGGTTCTATGAGCGCACGCCCTTTTACGATCAGCGCTATCGCCTGTATCCGGTCGCACGGGAGAAGTAATCCATGGCCGTCGCTCTTCATGCCGCCGCCCTGTGGGCCGGCCTTCTGATCCTGTGGCTGCTGATCCTGTCGGGTCTGGTGGTCCGGCGACGGCGCAAGCATCTGGTGGCCTTCGGCGATGGCGGCCATGCCGAGATGACCACCGCCACCCGTGCCTTCGGCAACGCCAGCGAATATATCCCTGCGGCCCTGGTCGCCCTGGTGTTGCTGGCCGCCGTCGGCGCACCGCCGACCCTGATCCACGGCCTGGGCGCCGCCATGCTGGCCGGGCGTATCATCCACGCCCTGGGCCTTCTGTTCCAGAAAGGGCCGTCGCTGGGCCGCGTACTGGGCATGATGCTGACCTGGATCGTGCTGTTGGTCTGCGGCGTCGCCCTGATCGCCTATGCAGTGATCTGAGGCCGTCTTCGGTTGCGGCCGGGCGGGGGGTCGGCCATATCGGGGCATGTCCGATCCGACGCCCTCCTCCTCCCCCATGCTTCATGATCTGGTCGCTGCCGCGCTAAAGGCCGGCGCCGACGCCGCCGAGGCCGTGGTCGCCCGCCGCCGCTCCCTGTCGGTCGGGGTCCGCAACGGCGAGCTGGAGGATGTCGAGAGCGAGGAATCGCGCGACCTGGGCCTGCGCGTCTTCATCGGGCGGCGTCAGGCCAGCGTCTCGGCCTCCGACCTGTCCGACGCCACCCGCGCCCGCCTGGTCGAGCGGGTCGTGGCCATGGCGAAACTGGCCCCGGAAGACCCCTATGCCGGTCTGGCGCCGCAGGACCGGCTGGCGCGCGGCGCCCTGCGCGACCTGGACCTGTTCGATCCGGCCGAGCGTAACGCCGCCGAGCTTGAAGCCGCCGCCGCCGAGGCCGAGGCCGTCGCCCTGGCCACCCCCGGCGTCGTCCGATCCGAAGGGGGCCATGCGGGCTTTTCCACCAGCGACTGGCGGCTGGTGACCTCACACGGATTCGACGGTGACTATCGCGGCAGCGTCTTCTCGCTGGGCGTCGGCGTCATCGCCGAAAAGGACGGCGCCATGGAACGCGGCAGCGAAAGCCGCGCCACCCGCCACCTGTCCGACCTGCCGGGCGCGCCCGGCATCGGCGAACTGGCCGGTCGCCGCGCCGTCGCCCGGCTGGGCCCGCGCAAGATCGCCTCGACCACCGCCCCCGTCATCTTCGAGAACCGTCTGGCGACCCAGGTGCTGTCGCCCCTGATCGGCGCCATCGCCGGCCCCGCCGTGGCGCGCGGCGTCTCCTTCCTGAAGGACCGGCTGGGCCAGGCGGTGCTGGCGCCCGGCGCGACCCTGGTCGACGACCCGTTCCGGCTGCGCGGCCTAGGCTCGACCCCCTTTGATGACGAGGGTGTGGCGGTCGAACGGCGCGAGATCGTTTCCGACGGCGTGCTCCAGACCTGGCTGCTGAACAGCGCCGCCGCCGCCCAGCTGGGGATGCAGACTACCGGCCACGCCTCACGCGGGCTGGCCGGACCGCCCGGCGTGTCCAGCCACAATCTGTATCTGGAGCCCGGCGAGCGCGATCTGAACGGCCTGATGGCTGATGCGGGCGCGGGCCTGCTGGTCACCTCGATGTTCGGCCCGTCGTTGAACCCCAACACCGGCGACTGGTCGGCGGGTGTCTCAGGTTTCTGGTTCGAGAACGGCCAGATCGCCTATCCGGTCAGCGAAGTGACGGTCGCGGGCAAGCTGATCGATCTCTACGCCCGGCTGCAGCGCGGTTCGGACCTGGAGTTCCGGGGCGCCTTCAACGTGCCCTCGCTGATGTTCGACGCCGTGGCCATCGCCGGGAAATGACCGACCTTTCAGACGATCTGGACCTGCTCCGACGCGCGGCATCGGCGGCGGGTGACCTGGCCCTGTCCGAGCGCGAGGCAGGCCTGAACATTCAGGCCAAGCCCGGCGGTTCGCCGGTGACCAGCGCCGACTATGCGGTCAATGACCTGTTGAAGGCGATGCTGCTGGAGGCGCGGCCCGACTATGGCTGGCTGTCGGAAGAGGACGTCGACACGCCCGACCGTCTGACCAGACGGCGCATCTTCGTGGTCGATCCGATCGACGGCACCGTCGCCTATATGAAGCGCAAGCCGTGGTGGTGCGTGCCAATCGCCGTGATCGAGGATGGCCGGCCCGTCGCCGCCGTCATCCACGCGCCCATGCTGAACGAGACCTATGAGGCGAAGCTGGGTGGGGGCGCCTTCCTGAACGGCGCGGTCATCACCGCCTCGGATGCAGAAACACTGGACGACGCCGCTGTTCTGGCCGACGTGCGACTGATGGAGGCGCGTGAATGGGCTGAGCCCTGGCCCCCCATGCGATTCGAGAAACGCAACGCCATCGCCTATCGCATGGCGCTGGTGGCGGCCGGCGCCTTTGACGCAGCCATCGCCCTGACGCCGCGCTGGGACTGGGACGTGGCGGCCGGCGCCCTGATCGCGGCCGAGGCCGGAGCGATCGTCACCGACCACCAGGGCGGCGCCTGGCGGTTCAACAAGGCCGATCCGCGACAAAGCAGCCTGATCTGCGCCGCGCCGGGGCTTCACCCGTTGATTGTCCGGCGCTGTGCGCCTATCCCGCTGGCCTCATAAGGGAGGGGGCCTCCCCAAACCGCCTTACGGACCCGACATGACCGCGCAAAACGACGTCCATCCCAAGCAACTGCTTCACCTCGTCATCGGCGGCGAGCTGCGTCACCTGACCACCAGCGACTTCCGCGACCTGTCCAAGATCGAATTCGTCGGCGCCTACGGCAGCTACGAAGAGGCCAAGGCCGCGTGGAAATCCCGCGCCCAGGCCACTGTCGACAACGCTCACATGCGCTATTTCATCCTGCACGCGCACAAGCTGATCGACCCGCGCCAGGACGCCTGATCGCCGCTTCCGCCGGGCGTTCAGGAACAGCGGGGCCGCTCGCACGCTTTCTTCTGTACCGTTTGATGCAGGAGAGAGACGCGATGACCCCGACTCTGATCGCCCTGGCCCTGGTGGTGGTGGCTGTCGCCGTGATCGCCTGGGTGACCCACCGCAAGACACGCGGCGACGCCACGCGTATAGACAGCGATCAGGACACGGCCTGGAACGACCCTGTCCATCCCGCCCCGCCGCACGAGAAACGTCCACCACGATGATCCTTTTCGGCCAGACTTTCGACGGCGTCCAGATCGCGGCTCTGGCAGGCTTGCTGGCGACGCTGGTGCTGTGGCTGGGCGCACTGCGCAACGAGCGGGCGCACATTCGCTGGTTCCGCCGGTGGGAGGCGGACCGTAAGGCCCGGCGCGACGCCGAGATCGCAGCCGACGATGCAACCCGCCCCGGGAAGGGTCCCTGGGGCTGAGTCGCTATTCGCGCTTCAGCAGCCGGTCCGTCAGCAGGCTACCCCACCACGACGCCTTGAATTCGGCCTTGATGGCCTTGGGGTCATAGGCGTCGCTCTCGACCCACTCCAGGAAGCCGACGCCGGTCGGTTCGACCTCGGCGACGTATTTCTCCAGCGTATAGTCCAGCACCCCGGTCAGGCCTTCGCGGCTGTGCAGCGTCCGCTTGCCCAGTTCTGCCATCGCGACCGAGATCGGCTCGCCCAGATGAAAATGGCGATAGAAGACGGCCATCATCCCCGCCCGGTCCGCGCCCGACTTGCAGTGGATCAGCGCCGGATACTGGACCGTGCGGAACAGGTCGCGCGCCCGCCGCACCCTTGCAGGCTCAGGAGGATCGCGCGAATCCAGCGGCGCATCGATCAGCGTCAAACCCAATCGCGCGCAGGCGTCGGCCTCCAGCGCATAATAGCTCTCGTCCCGCGCGCCGCGCAGGTTGATCACCGTCCGGATTCCACGCCTTTTCCACCACGCCAGTTGCCGCGGCGACGGCTGGTTGGTCCGCACCAGATCCGGTCCCAGCCAGTGCGCGTTGGTGAAGGCCGTGCGCAGGAAGGCGTGATCGCCCCAGAAATAGTCCCAGTACGCCTTGAACCGGCCCCCGGGCGTCGTCAGATCGAACCGCGCCATGAACCGGGAGATAGCGATGATTTCCCCCGCCGTCACCGTCCGGGCGCCACGCCCGGCTTGACTTGCAGCCTCCACCGTCCGACCGAGAGCCGATGACCGACGCCACGCCCGCCGCGCGAACCGACGACCGACTGCGCCCGCTGCTGGCGCGGATCTGGCGCGACTATCTTTCGCGGCACAAGACCGCGCTGTTCGTCTCCATGCTGTGCGCCGGTCTGGCGGGCGGGCTTTCGGCCCTGCTGCTGAAGCTGCTGGAACCGGCGATCAACGGCCTGTTCGTCCAGCAGGACGCGGCGATGACCCTGTGGGGCGTCATCGACATTCCGCCGGGCAAGGCGCTGCTGTTCATCCCCCTGGCCATCGTGGCGGTGGCGCTGTTCCGCACCCTGGCCTCTCTGGGGCAGGCGGCGCTGGTCAACCGGCTGGGGCACGGCATCGTCGGCGACATTCAGGTGCGGCTGTTCGCGGGCATGATCCGCGCCGACCTGGCCCGGCTGCGCAGCCAGCATTCGGGCGCCTTCGTCTCGTCCGTCCTGTTCGACGCCAACATGGTGCGCGAGGCCTTCACCACCGGCGTGGTCAACTATACCCAGCACGCCCTGACCCTGCTGGCGGTCATCGTGTCGATGGCCTTCATCGACTGGCGGCTGACGCTGGTGGTGCTGCTGGGCATTCCGGCCGTGGCCCTGATCCTGCGCCGCTTTGGCGCCAAGACGCGCAAGGCCGCGCGGGGCGCCATGCACGAGACCGAGAACCTCTCCACCGCCCTGATGGAGAATCTGGACGGCGTCCGCCTGATCAAGATCGAGAACCGCGAGGCGGCCGAGGAAGCCCGCGTGGCTGAGGTCGTTTCCCGCCGCCAGCGCCATATCATCAAGGGCGCCGACGCCCGCGCCTTCGCCGGACCGTCCAGCGATCTGGTCGCCATGGGCGTGGTCGCCGCCGTCATGGCCTATGCGGGTTTCCGGGCCCAGTCGGGCGAGATGACGGTCGGGGGTTTCGCCGCCTTCATCGGCCTGTTGCTGGCGGCGGGCCAGTCGCTGCGTCAGGTGACGAACCTGGCCAACGTCATGGCCGAGGGCCTGACCGCGGCACGCCGCCTGTTCGGCGCCCTGGACATCCAGCCCGAGATTCGCGAGGTCGCCGCCCCCGCTCCCCTGCCCGAAGGGCCGCTGACCGTCGCCCTGGACCACGTCTCCTTCGCCTATTCCGCCGACGCCCAGGCGCCGACCCTGACCGATGTGTCGATCACGGTGAAACCGGGCGAAACGGTCGCCCTGGTCGGCCCGTCCGGCGGCGGCAAGTCGACGATCCTGTCCCTGCTGCCGCGCTTCTATGACGTGACGGCGGGGGCCGTGACGGTGAACGGCCGCGACATCCGCGAGCTGGGCCTGCACGACCTGCGCGACCGCATCGCCCTGGTGACGCAGGAGCCGTTCCTGTTCGACGACACCATCGCCGCCAACATCGCCTATGGCCGCGCCGGGGCCACCGCCGAACAGATCGTCGAAGCCGCCCGCGCCGCCGCCGCCCACGACTTCATCGCGGTCTTGCCCGACGGCTACGCCACCCGCGTCGGCGAGGCGGGCCTGCGCCTGTCCGGCGGCCAGCGCCAGCGCATCGCCATCGCCCGCGCCTTCCTGAAGGACGCGCCCATCCTGCTGCTGGACGAGGCGACCAGCGCCCTGGACACCGAGAGCGAGGCCCTGGTCCAGGCGGCGCTGGAGCGGCTGATGACCGGCCGCGCCACCCTGCTGATCGCCCACCGCCTGTCGACGGTCCAGAACGCCGACCGCATCTATGTCATCGACGCCGGCCGCGTCGTCGAACAGGGCAACCACCCCGCCCTGGTCAAGAAGGGCGGCCTCTACGCCCGCCTGGCCAAGCAACAGTCGCTGGACGGCGACGCCTCCTCCATAGCGACCGTCGCATGAGGCCCCTGCGCAATCCGGTGGTTCAGACCTTCCTGGCCCGGCTGTTGGCCTGGTGGATGGGGTTCTGCTTCGCCACCATCCGCTGGACGTACGAAGGACGCGACGCGGCCGAGGCGATCTGGAAACAGGGCGGCGGCGTTCTGGTGGTCTTCTGGCACTCGCGGGTGGCGCTGGGGTCCGCCTCCTGGCCCGCCCACGGCACGCCGACGCGGGCCATGGTGTCCTTGAGCCCCGACGGAGAATTCTTCGCCAAGGCCCTGGCCCATCGCGGTTTCCCTTCCATTCGCGGCTCGTCCGCCAACAAGGACAAGGCCGACCGGGCCAAGGGCGGCTCGCACGCCCTGCGCGAGGGTCTGCGCCAGCTCAAGGTGGGCGGCCTGGCCATCACCCCCGACGGCCCGCGCGGCCCCGCCCGCCAGATGGCCGAGGGCCTGCCCGTGCTGGCCAAACTGTCCGGTGCGCCGGCCATGCTTATCGGCGTCTCGTGCAAGCCGGCGATCCGGTTGAACAGCTGGGACCGCGCCGTCCTGCCCCTGCCGTTCGGGCGCGGCGCCATCGTCTATGACGCCGCCTGGTTTCCCAAGGGCGCCGCAATGGACGACGTCGTGCGCGACTGGACCGACCGCCTGACCGCCGCCGAGGTCCGCGCCGACGAAATCACCGGGCTGGAGCGTGTCTGACGTGGTCGCCGGTTTCAGCCCTGCCCTGACCGCCTATCGCCTGCTGACACGTCTGCTGGAGCCGCTGGCGCCGCGCCTGCTGGACGCCCGCGCGCGTCAGGGCAAGGAAGACACCGAGCGCGTCGATGAACGTCTGGGCCTGACCCGCGCCGAACGCCCCGACGGCCCGTTGATCTGGCTGCACGGCGTCAGCGTCGGCGAGGCTCTGTCGATCCTGCCGCTGGCCGAGCGCCTGCGCCGCGATCGGCCCGACGTAAGCGTGCTGGTCACCACCGGCACCCTGACCTCGGCCCGCGTGCTGGCTCAGCGCCTGCCCCCCGGCGTCATCCACCAGTTCGCCCCGGTGGACGGCCCCCGCGCCGTCGCTGCCTTCCTGGACCACTGGCGGCCTACGCTGGGCGTGCTGGTCGAGAGCGAGCTGTGGCCCAACCTGCTGCTGGAGGCGAAGAAGCGCGACGTCGCCCTGGCCCTGGTCAGCGCCCGCATCACCGAAAAAACCGCCGAGGGCTGGCGCCGCTTTCCCGCCCTGGCTCGCCGCCTGACCGGCGCCTTCGACCGCGTCTATCCGCAGGATCAGGTCTCGGCCGACCGCCTAACGGCCATGGGCGCCCGCGTGGACGGTCATGTGAACCTGAAACTGTCCGGCGAGCCCTTGCCGTATGACAAGGCCGTCTTCGCCGCCCTGTCGGCGCGCATCGGCGACCGCCCCGTCATCGTCGCCGCCAGCACGCACGAAGGCGAAGAACTGGCCATCGCCGCGGCCCTGTCTGCCCTGCCCGGCGCGCCCATGCTGATCCTGGTCCCACGCCACCCGGAACGCGGCGCCTTGATCGCCGAACGCTTGCGTCAGTCGGGCTACGACGTGGCGCGGCGCAGCCTGAACGAACCGCTGACCGAGCGCGACCGCCTGTATCTGGCCGACACCCTGGGCGAACTGGGCCTGTTCCTGCGGCTGGCCGATGTGGTGGTCATGGGCGGCTCCTTCGCCCCGGCCCTGGGCCTGCCCGTCGTCGGCGGCCACAATCCGCTGGAGCCCGCCCGCCTGTCCAAGCCGGTCATCGGTGGCCCCGACGCCACCAACTGGGCCGGCGTCGCCGCCCTGCTGGAGGAGGCGGGCGGCATGACGCGTGTGGCCGCGCCTGCCGACCTGCCCGCCGTGATCGCCGCCTTGTTGACCGCGCCCGCCGCCGCCCGCGACATGGGCGAGCGTGCGCGCCGCGCCGCCGCCGAGGCCGCCTCGGGTCTCGATCGCCTGACCCCGGCCCTGACGGCGCTGCTGCCCCCGCCCGCACGGAGGCGCGCATGAAGCTATCCACCCCCCGCTGGTGGTATCGCCGCGATCGCCGCCATGCGCCGATGACGCGGGTGCTGCTCAAACCCGTCTCGTGGATCTGGAGCGCCGCCACCGCCCGCCGCATCGCCCGCGCGGCCCCGGTCGATCCGGGCGCGCCCGTCATCTCCATCGGCAATCTGACCGTCGGCGGCTCGGGCAAGACGCCGGTCGCGCGCGAGACCCTGCGCCTGCTTCGGGACGCGGGGATCGACGCTCACGCCCTGTCGCGCGGCTACGGCGGGCGGCTGGAAGGTCCCGTCCGCGTCGACCTGGCTGTCCATGACGCCGAGGCCGTGGGCGACGAACCGCTGATGCTGGCCAAGGGGTCGCCCGCCTGGATCGCCCGCGACCGCTTGGCCGGCGCCCGCGCCGCCGTAGACGCCGGGGCTCAGGCTCTGGTGCTGGACGACGCCCATCAAAACCCGACGCTGAAGAAGGCGCTCAGCCTGATCATCGTGGACGGCGAGACGCGCGACGACGAATGGCCCTTCGGCGACGGCTCGGTCTTCCCCTCCGGCCCGATGCGCGAGCCGTTGAAGGCCGGGTTGGCCCGCGCCGACGCCGTGGTGATCCTGCTGCCTGCCGACCTGCCCGACGCCGACTCCGAACTGGTCGCGACCTTCGGCGACCGGCCCGTCTTCATCGCCCGCCTGCTGCCCGACGGCCCGCCGCCGTCCGGCCCGCTGGTCGCCTTCGCCGGCATCGCCAAGCCGTGGAAGGTCGAACAGGCGTTGAAGGCCGCCGGGTGCGACCTGGTCGACTTCGTCCCCTTCCCCGACCACGCCGCCTATTCCCCCGCCGATCTGGCGCTGCTGGCCGACCGCGCCGCCGTCTTCGACGCCGGTCTGGTCACCACGGAAAAGGACTGGGTCCGTCTGCCGCCCGACTGGCGCGACCGCGCCGTGTCGTGGCCGGTCACGGCCCGCTTCGACGACGAAGCGGCTTTCGCGGCCCTGCTGCAAACCGTCGTTGGTCGAACGAAATAGGTTCCCACCGGTAACGCGACTGTGACCTCCCGATCCAGGGGCGGCTTGAGAACCGACGGCCCCCCACCTCATCGAACCCCGTCATCCGATTTGACTAGCAATATCAACGACTGACCAGAGCGTGGCTTCACCAATCGGCCGTTTCGCCCCCATCACGGCGGCGGCATCGGGCCAAGCGTCACCGGGCCAATCTCCCGCGCTTCGGCTCAGGAAGCCACGGCGCAGGTTGAACCGCGCGGCCCCGGTGTGAAACAAACCGCTACATCGGGTGAACAAGAACGGGCGTAGGCATGCGACTGGCGAGACGGGGGTTCATTCTGGGCGGCGCGGCGCTGGTCGCCGGTTGCGCATCGGCGTCGCAGGTGGCCCGGCCCGTGACCACCGCCCTGGTCGTTCCGCCCCCGCCCCTGCCCTCGGCGCCGCCCGTCACGGTGGCGCATATTCCGGTGCCCGCCATCGATCCGACCGGCAAGGTGCGCAAGGATCTGATGGAGCGCGCCCGCGCCGCCCTGGACACACACAAGGCCAAGATCACCCATCGCGACCGCATGTACCTGGTCGACTTCCAGAAATTCTCGGGCGAGGAGCGATTCTACGAGGTCGACCTGATCAGGGGCGACGTCACGGCCTTCCGTACCTGCCACGGCCGAGGCTCCGACCCGCGCCACTCCGGCTTCGCCCAGAGCTTCTCCAACCAGCCTGATTCCCACATGTCGTCAGTCGGCGCCTTCGCCACCGCCGGGGCCAGCTGGGGTTCGCAGCAAGGGCCCAACGTCCTGCTGGACGGTCTGGAATACTCCAACGATCGCGCCCGGGATCGCGCCATCATCATCCACGGCGCGGACTACGCCGACCCGGACTTCCTGGCCCGTGAGGGCAAGCTGGGTCGCAGCTACGGCTGCTTCTCCGTCGCCCACGCCGATCTGCCCGGCCTGCGCGAACGCATGGGCGACGGCCGCCTGCTGTTCGCCGCGGCCTGACGCGCCCTTAGCGGGGCTCCAGCGCCCGCCAGCCGATGTCGGAGCGGTGGAAGCCGCCGGGCCAGTCGATCTGGCGGATGGCGGCATAGGCCCGCTCGCGCGCCTCGGTGATGTCGGCGCCCTCGGCGCAGATGTTCAGCACCCGGCCGCCCGCCGCGATCAGCGTGCCGTCGTCCCGGCGCTTCGTCCCGGCGTGGAAGACCTGGACGTGCGGGCCGAAATCCTGTTCCGCGCCGCGAATGGTCGAGCCTTCCAGCGGACTGTCGGGATAGCCCTTGGCCGCCATGACCACGCAGATCACCGTCCCCGGCTTGAACTCCGGCGGCGGCAAGCGCGAAACATCCCCGCGCGCGCAGGCCAGCAGATAGGGCACTATGTCCCCGGCGAAGCGCATCATCAGCACCTGGCATTCCGGGTCACCGAAGCGGGCGTTGAACTCGACCACCTTGGGGCCTTCGCTCGTCGCCATCAGGCCGACGTACAGCACCCCGCGATAGGGCGCGCCCTCGGCCTGCATGCCGCGCATGGTCGGCTGGACGATGCGGTCATTGGCTTGTTTGACGAAGTCGGGCGTGAACACCGGCGCAGGCGAGTACGAGCCCATCCCGCCCGTATTGGGGCCCAGGTCGCCGTCGAAGGCGCGCTTGTGGTCCTGCGCCCCGCCGAACAGCAGCGCCTGTTTCCCGTCGCACAGGGCGAACAGCGAGCCCTCCTCGCCGTCCATGAACTCCTCGATCACGACGCGCGATGCTGCCGAGCCGAAACGGCCGCCCAGCATCCGCTCGATCTCGGCCTCGGCGTCGGCGCGGTCGGGGCTGATGGCCACGCCCTTGCCCGCCGCCAGGCCATCGGCCTTGATCACATAAGGCGGCTTGAACACGTCCAGCGCAGCCTTGGCCTCGTCGACCCGCTCATAGACGCCATAACCGGCGGTCGGAATGTCGTGCCGCTCCAGAAAAGCCTTGGAGAAGGCCTTGGAGGTCTCCAGCTGGGCCGCCTTCTTCGTAGGACCGAAGCACGGGATGTTCGCCGCCGCCAACCGGTCGGCCAGCCCCTGCTCCAGCGCCGTTTCGGGGCCGACCACGACCAGGTCCGCACGAATGTCCCGCGCCAACGCCGTCAGGCCTTCGGCATCCGTCGCCTTCAGATCGGTGCGCAACTCCCCCAGCCGCGCCATGCCGGGGTTGCCGGGCGCGATGACGAGCCGCTTTACCAGCGGTGACTGGGCGATCTTCCAGGCGAGGGCGTGCTCGCGCCCTCCCGAACCGACGAGGAGGATGTTCATCCGGGCGGAATGACCGCGCAGACGCCCGGGGTCAAGGCGTGGAAAAGGTTAGCGCGCTGCGTTCGGCGTCCAGGCCGGCAACGCCTGCAACTGGGCGGCCGTCAGATTGGTGGTCAGGTCCACGTCCGCGCCGCTGTTCCGGGCGATGGAGCGCAACTGGTCGATCGGCACGACGACCTTGGGATCGCCCGGCCCTTCCAGCTCGACCACGATGTGCGTCGCCTTGCCCGCCGGGTCCAGCACCAGGGTGTCGACCTCGCCCAGTTTGGTGTTGGTCGAGGACAGGATATCGGCGTCCTCCAACTGCTGGCGTGTCATGCCCATGGCGACGGCGGTCCGGGTTGTGGCGGTGTCGGCGCGGGTCTCGCTGACCGGGGCCGGGGCCTCGCCTGCGGCCGGCGCCTGCACCACATCGTCAGTCGTATCCGAACAGGCGGCGGCGGTCAGGGCGGCGGCCGACAGGGCGGCGACAAGGGCGATACGGTTCATCAAAATCTCCACGGATTCACGTCAGGACGGCCGAGGCCACATAGATCACCACGCCCAGCAGGATCAGCGCCCCGATCACCAGCCAGGGGCTGATCGTCGGGTTGTTGCTGCGCCGCGACAACGCTTCGTCCTCGGGACTGCGCTCGTCAGGATCAATGATCGGCGGCTCGGGTGACATGCAAAGGCAACGAGCGCGGCTCGTCACCGTTCCCGCCTGCGACAACCCGCGCTAGGATCACGTCATGAGCGACGACTCCTATGTGTTCGAGGGCCCGGCCGAGGCGCCCGCCGCCGCGCGCGACAACAATCCGCCGCTGTCGATCTCGGAACTGTCGTTCGCGCTGAAACGCACGCTCGAGGACCGGTTCGGCCACGTCCGGCTGCGGGGCGAGATTTCCAAGGTCAATCGCCACGCCTCGGGCCACGTCTATCTGACGCTCAAGGACGACAAGGCCGCTATCGACGGCGTGGTCTGGAAGGGTCAGGTCCGCGGCCTGGGCGCCCAGCCCGAGGCGGGACTTGAGGTCATCGTCACCGGCAAGATCACCTCCTACCCGGCCCGCTCCAGCTATCAGATCGTCATCGAGACGATGGAGCCCGCCGGCGCCGGCGCCCTGCTGGCCCAGCTGGAGCGGCTCAAGGAGCGGCTGCGCGGCGAGGGCCTGTTCGAGCCGTCGCGCAAGAAGCCCCTGCCCGCCTTCCCGGCCGTGATCGGCGTGATCACCAGCCCGACCGGCGCGGTGATCCGCGACATCCTGCATCGCATCGCCGAACGCTGGCCCTGCCATGTCATCGTCTGGCCCGTAGTGGTGCAAGGCGACGCCGCCTGCGGCCAGATCTCGACCGCCATCCGGGGCTTCGACGCCCTGCCCGCGACCGGCGGCCCGGTCCCGCGCCCCGACCTGCTGATCGTCGCGCGCGGCGGCGGCTCGGTCGAGGACCTGTGGTGTTTCAACGACGAGGGTCTGGCCCGCGTGGTGGCCGAAGCCCGTATCCCGATCATCTCGGCCGTGGGGCACGAGACGGACACCACCCTGATCGACTTCGTCTCGGACCGGCGCGCGCCCACCCCGACCGGCGCGGCCGAGATCGCCACCCCCGTGCTGGCCGACCTGCGCTACGCCCTGTCCGATCTGGATCGGCGGCTAATCCACGCCGGCGGCCGCTTGATCGAGGACCGCCGCACCCGCCTGCGCGCCACCGCCCGCGGCCTGCCCGCTCGGCCCGAGGATCTGCTGGCCCTGCCGCAGCAACGGCTGGACCACGTCGCCAGCCGTCTGGGCTCGGGCCTGCAACGCAACGTCGCCCTGCATGAGCGGCATCTGGCCGTCGCCGCCGGCCGGCTGACGCCCGGCCTGCTGCGCGCGCGGCTGGAACGGGGCCAGGACCGGCTACGCGGCGCCGGCGACCGGCTGGGCGCCGCACTTCAGGCCGGCGTCGCCCGGCACGAGCGCCGCCTGCTGCAGGTCTCCGGCCGCCTGTCGCCAGCGCCCCTGCATCACCGCCTGGACCAGCGCCAGTCGCGGCTTGAGGGGCTGGCCGCGCGCCTCGACGCCGTCGTCCCTCGGCGTCTTGAAAAGGACCGGGACCGCCTCGCCGCCCTGGCCCGCGCCCTGGCCAGTCTGGATCCCGCCCGGCCCAAGCCCGGGTTCGCCCGGGTCGAGGATGCGGACGGGGGATGGATCACGGCGGCCGCCGCCCTGTCGCCCGGCCAGGCCGTAAGCATCGTCTTCCCCGACGGCGCGCGCGGCGCGATGATCGACGGCGACGGGACCCCCGCGCGCCCTGCGGCCGCCGCCCCAACCACTCCGCGCCCTGCATCTCGCCCAAAGCCCACCGCCCCCGGCCAGGGCGACCTGTTCTGAGACGTCCATGACCGACCCTGTCGAGGCCGTGCTGCATTATGGCGACGGCGAGTTTGCGGTGCTGAAGGCCGGACGCTTCGTTCGTTGCGTAATCAGCGGCGTCGAAATCCCCCTGCCCGCCCTGCGCTACTGGTCGGTGGAGCTACAGGAACCGTATCTCGGTCCAACGGAACTCTTGGCGCGGCTCGCGCGCTGATGGACCCCCGCCCCTTTGGCCCCTACAAGGCCGCAAGCTTTCCGTCCGGTTTCCTCAATGTCCGCCCTTCAGTCGCTTCAGGTCCTGCTCGTCGATGACAACGCCCACATGCGGGCGATCACGGCGGCGATCCTGCAATCCGCAGGCGTGCGCGGCATTCGCGAGGTCGAGGACGGCGCCGCAGCCTTGCAGAGCCTGCGCGAGGCGCCGGCCGACCTGGTCATCGTCGATTTCAACATGACGCCCCTGAACGGGGTCGAGTTCACGCGGCTGGTGCGCACCGCCGGCGACAGTCCCAATCCCTATCTGCCGATCATCATGATGACCGGCCACGCCGAACGCGCCCGCGTGACCGAGGCGCGGGATGCGGGCGTCACCGAATTCATGGTCAAGCCGATCACCCCGCGCGCCCTGCTGCAGCGGATGCAGGCGGTGATCTTCCACCCCCGCCCCTTCGTGCGCACCGACAGCTATTTCGGCCCCTGTCGCCGACGCCGCGACTCGGTCGGCTATACCGGGCCGTTCCGGCGTGTCACCGATCAGGTCTCGGCGGACTCCAGCGCCCGGTAAACCTTGTCCGGCCAGCGCTTGTGGACCCAGAACCAGTCCACCGGCCGTTCACGCACCCGCTCCTCGACGAATGTGGTGACCGCCTGCACGCCGGCCGCGATGTCGGCCGTCCGATGGCCGGTCGAGGGCGGGGTGATCGGCTCGTGCACCGTCAGACGGAACCGCGCCCCGTCCAGCCGCACTACCGACAGCGGCTGCAACACCGTTCCAAATCGCATGGCCAGCCGCGTCGGCCCCGGCGCGGCGTTCACCGGCTGCCCAAAGAACATCACCTCGGGTCCTTCCGAGAATTTCTGGTCGTTCATCAGGGCCGCAGACTCGCCGCGCTGCAATCCGACCAGCAGCTCCCTGGCCCCGTCGCTGCCCTTGGGGGCGAACAGCTCGACCCCATAGCGCGCCCGATTCCGGCGAATGATGGCGTCGACATAGGGGTTGTTGGTGGGGCGATAGGTGATCTGGCACCGGATCCCGGCGCTCAGGATGGCCGAGGCCATGACCTCGAAATTCGCCATATGGCCCGTGACGAACACCACCGGCTTGCCCGACGCGCGGATCGCCTCGAACCGCTCGGCGCCGACGATCTCGACCCGGCCCGACGCCGGCGTCAGCCGGTCCATCAGCGCCGTTTCGGCGAATGTGCGGCCCGTCTGTTCCCATTGATCGACGGCCAGCCGCTCGCGCTCATCCGCCGCCATGTCGGGAAAGGCGATGCGCAGGTTGCGCATGACCGTCCTGTGCGTCCCGGTCAGCGGCCCCAGCGTCTTCAGCAGCCAGCCGCCCAGCGCCGACGCCCGGTCCAACCCCAGCAGACGCAGCACCGCGATCAGCCCGGAAAAGCCGACCGCTTCCAACCGCCAGGCGATGTCCTGGCCCAGTCCGTGCTTTTTGCCGTCACCAGGCAATGGTGATCCCGCCGTCCACCACCAGCGTCTGCCCGGTCATGTAGGACGACGCCCTGGACGCCAGATAGACGGCCGCCCCGGCCATCTCGTCCGGCTGGCCGATCCGCTTCAGCGGCGCCGGCTCGGTCACCTGTTTCAGCAGTTCGGGGTTCTCCCACAGGTATTTGGCGAAGTCGGTCTGGACCAGGCCCGGCGCGATGCAGTTCACCCGCACCCCCTGCGCGCCCCATTCGACCGCCAGATTGCGCGCCAGCTGCATGTCCGCCGCCTTGGAGATATTGTAGGCCCCGATCAGGGCGTTGCCGCGCAGGCCGCCGATCGACGAGACGATGATGATCGACCCGTCTTTCCGCTCCAGCATCTGCGGCGCGACCATCTGGATCAGCCAGTGGTTCGACACCACATTGTTCTGCAGGATCTTGCCGAACTGCTCGTCGTTGATGCCGCCCATCGGCCCGGCATAGGGGTTGGTCGCGGCGTTGCAGACCAGCACGTCGATCCGGCCCCAGGCCTTCATCGTCTCATCGACCAGCCGTTGCAGGTCCTCTTTCGACGCGATGTTGGCGGTCACGGCGATGGCGCGATCCGCCCCATACTTACCGTTGATCTCGGCGGCGACCTCTTCGCATGGTCCGGCCTTGCGCGAGGAGATGACAACGCGGGCGCCGTGCTCGGCCAGGCGCTCTGCAATGGCCTTGCCAATGCCCCGCGACGAGCCCGTGATCACAGCGACCTTGCCGGTCAGGTCGAACAATTCCATGCGTTAACCTCCTTTACGGTCCGTTTCTTCCCGCGGACCCTAGCCGTTGTGCTCTGATACCCTGATACTCAGGCGATTCCATCCGGGAAGGCGGCTCGAACCGTACCGATGCGCAAGATTACCTCCGGCTTCCTGTTCTTCGCCTATCTGTTCATGGCGATGACCGTCGGCGCCTTCATCTGGCGCGCGGGTCTGGGCGCCGGTGCGGGCGTGGCGGCGGGCCTGGGCGGCTTCGCCCTGCTGGCGACCCTGCACGTCTTCGTCACCGGGTCGTCCGAGCGCCGCGCGCTGAAACGCGAGATCGATCAGGTCCGCGAGGCGCATCGCCTGCTGGCCGACGCGATGGAATCGACCCAAGGTGCCCTGACCGAACTGGCTCAGGCGATCGAGACCGGCGCCCTGTCCACGACCGAGGCCCTGTCGGGCGAGGTGCGGATGCTGGAATCCCTGGTCCAGCAGATGAGCGACAGCATCGACGAACGGCTGACCACCGCCGCCGTCATGCCCCCGGCCAACAGCTTCGAGGCCCGGCGCATCCATCAGTCGAACGCCTTGCTACAAACCGTCCACGACGCCCTCAGCGAAAACCGCGTCGACCTGTATCTGCAGCCGGTCGTCAGCCTGCCTCAGCGCCGCACCATCTTCTACGAAAGCTTCACCCGCCTGCGCGACGCGGGCGACCGGGTGCTGATGCCGGCCGAATACCTGTCCATCGCCGAGGGCGAGGGTCTGGTGCCCGCCATCGACAACCTGCTGCTTTTCCGCTGCGCCCAGATCGTGCGCCGTCTGGCGCGTCAGGATCGCAAGGTCGGGGTGTTCTGCAACGTCTCCCTGTCCTCGCTGGCGGACGAGACCTTCTTCCCGCAGTTCCTCGATTTCCTGAGCGAAAACCGCGACCTGAACCAGGCGCTGATCTTCGAACTGGGCCAGGCGGCGTTCGACGCGCGCGGCGCGATCGAGGCCCGCAACATGGCCAAGCTGGCCGACCTGGGCTTCCGCTTCTCGATCGACAAGGTCCAGACCCTGGACCTCGACTTCGCCGACCTGCAGCGCTCGGACGTGCGTTTCCTCAAGGTGTCGGCCGAGCTGCTGATCGAACAGTTGCTGGATCTGGACGGCGGCGCCCCGCTGACCAGCCTGCCCGACATCCGCGCCGCCGACTTCGCCGGCCTGACCCGTCGCTATGGGGTCGAGGTCATCGCCGAAAAGGTCGAGACCGAACGCCAGATCGTCGACATCCTCGAACTGGACGTCGCCATGGGCCAGGGCCACCTCTTCGGCGAGCCCCGCGCCATCAAGGAACAGGTCCTGGCCGAAACCGACCCCCCCGCCGAATTCCTGCGCACCACGCTGAAGTCGGCAGAGAAGCGTCGCAGGCACTAAGAGTCCTTCTCCCCTCGGGGGAGAAGGTGGCTTGCGGAGCAAGACGGATGAGGGGGCCGTCGGCCTCACACTCATCATCAAACGTCCCGCACGGCGACAGAGACCCCTCATCCGAGCGCCTCCGGCGCCCACCTTCTCCCCCAAGGGGAGAAGGATTCAGCGGTGCGACTCCATCCACCGCACCGCGTCGGCGTCACGCGCCGACAGCTCCGGATAGTCCGGATCCGAACCGACGTCCGGCACCCGCCGCCACGAGCGGGCGCATTTGGGGTGCGAAGATTTAGCAAATGCGACAGCCACAAACGGGGCATCCGGATGACGGAAGGCTTCGAACGGACCTTCGCCATCTCTGAATTCAATCCCGCTTACGATAAAGAAATCGGCGGCATCTTGCTCGTCTGCAAACCACGTACGGGGGTCCGCAGCTTCACTGAACCCTGCGGCAGAGCGATCTAGATAAACTACAGGCCAAGCCTCAAGGCTCGATCCGATTAGCTTTTCAGTGCGGGCTTTTTCCAATGCGCCCATGATTGCAGATCGCACTTCGGAATGTCGGCGCCAAGAGAAGGCAGCCGTATCGCTTTCCCATTCACCGGGCGTCTCCGGGATCACCCGGGCACAGTTGGTGCCCGCGTCGGGGAAGCGCGTCGTCCACGCCTCGTCCATGGTGAACGGGGTCAGCGGCGCCAGCCAGGCGGTCAGGCGCATGAACACTTCGTCCATGACGGTGCGGACGGCGCGGCGCTTCACGCTGTCGGCGCGGTCGCAGTACAGGCTGTCCTTGCGGATGTCGAAATACAGCGCCGACAGGTCGCCGGAGCAGAACTCCAGCACCGGCCGCACCACGTCCTGGAAGCGGTATTCGGCGTAGGCCTGACGCACCTGTGCATCCAGTTCCCACAGGCGGTGCAGGATGAATTTTTCCAGCGGCGGGAACTGCGCATAGTCGGTCAGGCGCTCGGCCTCGTCGAAGCCGTTCAGCGCGCCCAGCAGATAGCGGACCGTGTTCCTCAGCTTGCGATAGGCGTCGACCGTGGTCTGCAGGATCTGCTTGCCGATGCGCTGGTCGTCCGAATAATCGACCAGGGCGACCCACAGGCGCAGGATATCGGCGCCCGACTCCTTGATGACCGTCGCCGGGTCCACGGTGTTACCCTTGGACTTGGACATCTTCTCGCCGTTCTCGTCCAGCGTGAAGCCGTGGGTCAGGACGGCGTCGTAGGGCGCCCGACCGCGCGTGCCGCAACCTTCCAGCAGCGACGACTGGAACCAGCCGCGATGCTGGTCCGACCCTTCCAGATACAGGTCCGCCGGCCAGTGCGACGGGCGGTCGCCGGTGTATCCCTTGGCCGGATCGCGCGCCTCCAGCGTAAAGGCGTGGGTCGAGCCGCTGTCGAACCAGACGTCCAGGATGTCGGTCACCTTCTCGAACCGCTCCGGATCGTGGGCGCCCAGGAAGTCGGCGTCCGGCGCGCTGAACCACACGTCGGCCCCGCCCTTGGCCACCGCCGCGACGATACGGGCGTCGACCTCGGGGTCGTGCAGCGGCTGGCCGGTCTGCTTGTCCACGAACATGGCCAGCGGCGTGCCCCAGGCCCGCTGACGGCTGATCAGCCAGTCGGGCCGTCCCTCGACCATGCTGCGGATGCGGTTCTTGCCGCCCGCCGGGTGGAAGGCGGTGGCGTCGATGGCGTTCAACGCCCGGTCGCGCAGCGTGCCGTCATTGTCCAGCGGGTCATCCATGCGGATGAACCACTGCGGCGTGTTGCGGAAGATGATCGGCGCCTTGGAACGCCAGCTGTGCGGATAGGAATGCTCCATCCGGCCGCGCGCCAGCAGGGCGCCCGCCTCGATCAGCTTTTCCATCACCGCGCCGTTGGCGGGACCGAATTTGCCGGTCTTCTTGCCCTCGGTCTCCAGCACCTTCAGGCCGGCGAACAAGGGGACGTGGTCGTAATAGGCGCCGTCCGGATCGACCGTGTCCGGCACCTCGCGATGACCGTGGGCTAGCCAGACGGCATAGTCGTCGGCGCCGTGACCGGGCGCGGTGTGCACAAAGCCCGTGCCCGCGTCGTCGGTGACGTGATCGCCCGCCAGCAGCGGCACCGAGAAGCCGTAACCGCTGTCCAGCGCGGCCAGCGGGTGGGCGCACTCCAGCCCCGACGGGTCGATGTCATAGACGCGGGTGAAGGCCGCGACCTTGGCCGCCTTGAACACATCCTCGGCCAGCTTGTCGGCGATGATGAAGCGGTCGCCCGGCTTGGCCCACGGCTCGAACTCCAGCCCCTCCTCCATGGCCGTGACCTCGTACAGGCCATAGGCGATGTCGGGGCCATAGCTGATGGCGCGGTTGGCCGGGATGGTCCACGGCGTGGTGGTCCAGATCACCACCGACGGCGTCGCCGCGCGGAAGGTCAGCAGGTCGTCCGGATGGCTGTCGGTCGCGCCGACGACCGGGAATTTCACCCAGATCGTGGGCGACACATGGTCATGATACTCGACCTCGGCGTCGGCCAGCGCCGTGCGCTCGACCGGCGACCACATGACGGGCTTTGACCCGCGATACAGCTGGCCCGAGTTCTTGAAGCGATGGAACTCGGCCACGATCGCCGCCTCTGACGCGAAGTCCATGGTGGCGTACCGGTTGGCGAAGTCGCCCGTGATGCCCAGGCGCAGGAACTGGTCCCGCTGCAGATCGATGAACTTGCCCGCATATTCGCGGCAGGCGGTGCGGAATTCCTCCTTCGACACCTCGTCCTTGCGGCGGCCCTTGGCGCGATACTGCTCCTCGATCTTCCATTCGATCGGCAGGCCGTGGCAGTCCCAGCCGGGGACGTAGTCGACGTCATAGCCCAGCAGGAAACGCGACCGGACGACGAAGTCCTTAAGCGTCTTGTTCAGCGCATGGCCAATGTGGATGTCGCCGTTTGCATAGGGCGGGCCGTCGTGCAGGACATACAGCGGCGCCTTCTGCGACTGACGCAGTTTGCGCAAGGTTCCATACAGGTCGCCCCACTGCTCCAGGATCTCCGGCTCCTTCTTCGGCAGCCCCCCCCGCATCGGGAACGGCGTGTCGGGCAGGAAGACCGTATCGCGATAGTCGCGGCCGGTTGCAGCGTCGGGGGTGTCGGTGGCGTCGGCCATGAAATGTCTTTTCGTCTTGTCGCGCGCCGCGTTCGCGGCGGCGTGTCGAGCGTCAGTCTAGCGTGAAGGCGCCGCGCGGCCCATGCCCGTCAATCGGCGGGGCCGTCGTCTCGGCGAAGCGGTCCGAAATCATCCCGACGTGCGCGGGGCAAACAGCCCTGCGGCGCTACGCCGGGCGGCTAATCGAAATCGGACGGATCACGCGAACGGTCATGACCGCACCGGATAGCAGGGCGCAGGGGCGGACGGAAGGCCCACACCTCTTTCGTCATTCTCCGACTTAATCGGAGAACCCGGTCTGCGCCGCTGCGCGGCTTGCCGGAGAATGACGAAAGGAGGAGAGGTGGCCGCCTCTAAAAGGAATCGCCATGACCACGGACGACGACAGACACCTGGCCCGCTATCGCGACGCGCGCACCACCGCCCTGTTCCGCCTGGACATGATCGCCCGCGGCGCCCAGCTGACCTACGAAGACGGCACGCCCATCGACATGGCGTCCGAGAAGGCCCGTCTGGAAGCCATCGTCGCCGACATGGATCGCCGGATCAGGGCGTTGGAGGAGCGGGCGACTTAGCCCTTTCTGACCCTCTCCCGGCGGGAGAGGGCTTGAGGCTCGCAGAGCGCAGCGATGCGCCAAGCCGAAAGGGTGAGGGGTTACAGCGCCAAAATCGGTGAGGTTCCAACCCCTCACCCGACCGCGCCAGGACGACGGCTGCGCCGTCGTGCGCGTTCTCCCTCTCCCTATGGGAGAGGGTCGGCGGACGTCTTACTCAACGCCGCCCGCGCCGCCTTTGCATCCGTGTCGATCTGCACCTTCAGCGCCTCCAGCCCGTCGAACGCCATCTCTCCCCGCAGGAAGGCGACCAGTTCGGTCTCGACGACCTGCCCATACAGGCTTTCGTCGAAGTCGAAGAGCCAGACTTCCAGCAGCGGCTGCTCGATCTGGAACATCGGCCGGACGCCCAGGTTGGCGACGCCGTCGATGACTCGCCCGTCCGGCAGACGTGTCCGCGTGCCGTAAACGCCGTAAGCCGGGCGCATATAGTCGCCCAGGGCGATGTTGGCCGTCGGCACGCCGATGGTGCGGCCGCGCTTGTCGCCGTGGATCACCGTGCCCTGGATAGCGAAGGGGCGGCCCAGGATGGCGCGGGCGCGGTCCATGTCGCCGGCGGCCAGCGCCTCTCGCACCGCGCTGGACGACAGTTTCAGGCCGGACGCATCGTCCAGTCGCTCGGTTACCGACACCGTAAAGCCCAGCCCCTCGCCATAGCGGCGCAGCGCCTCGGGCGAGCCTGAGCGACCCTTGCCGAAGGTGAAGTCGAATCCGACGGCCGCGTGAACGATGCCCAGCCCTTCGGCCAGCACGCGGCGGGCGAACTCTTCATCGCCCATGGCCGCCATCTCGGCGTCGAACGGGATCAGATACAGGCGATCCACGCCCAGCGGGGCCAGGGCGCGGGCCATCTGGTCCGGCGTCATCAGGCGGAACGGCGCCGCCTCCGGCTGGAACAGGCGGCGGGGATGCGGGTCAAAGGTGACAACGCCCACGGGCGCTCCTGGCGGCGCACCCAGCCGCTCGGCGGCGGCCCTGGCCTCGGCGATGACGGCCTGATGGCCTCGGTGGACCCCGTCAAAGGCGCCAACCGCGACGGCGGCGCCCTTTTGCGCCGGGCTCAAGGCCCGCCAGTCGTGGATCACCTCCACGGCGGCGTCAGGCCTTCTTGCGGCGGCGCGGGACGCGGACGACGGCCACGCCGTCCATGATCAGCTTGCCCTCGACAAAGCCCTCGCAGGCCAGGGTGACGCGCGCGCTTTCCTGATCGACCTCGGTGACGCTGATGCGGATATCGACCGTGTCGCCAATCCGCACCGGCAGGTGGAAGGCCAGGGTCTGGGAGATATAGATCGCGCCCGCGCCCGGCAGGATGGTGCCCACCACCGCCGAGCCGAACGACGCCGACAACAGGCCGTGGGCGATGCGCCCGCGATAGGCGGTCTTGGCGGCGAACGCCTCGTCCAGATGCACCGGGTTGAAGTCGTCCGACGCCTCGGCGAACAGGCGGATGCGCTCTTCGGTGACATGAACGGCCTTCTCGGCGGTCATGCCGACGAACAGCTCTTCAAGGATATAGCCGCCGGAGGGGTGCTTCTGGACGATCTGAGTCATGCAGGGGCTTTAGACGCCGTGTGCTGAATTGGCGAGCCTCACCACACCAGATCCAGCGCGGCGTAGCGGGCATAGGTCGTTTCGGCGTGCAGCAGGTCGGCGGCGCGGGCGGGATCCAGCGCGCCGTCCACCCCCTTGGCCTTGTCGCCATGGATGCCCTGGGCGATGAAAAGGCAGTCCAACGCCTGCTGGTTGGCGCCCAGCACATCGGTCACCACGCCGTCACCGATGCACAGCACGCGCGAACGATCCACCGCGCGGCCCAGCAGACCCTCCGCCTCCCTGATCGCCAGATCGTAGATCGGGCCGAACGGCTTACCCGCCATGACCACGCGGCCCCCCAGCGATTCGTAGAGATCGGCCAACGACCCGCCGCAATAGATCAGCTTGTCCCCGCGCTGGACCACCCGGTCGGGGTTGGCGCAGATCAGCTCCAGATCGCGTTCCGCCCCGGCGGCCAGCACATCGCGATAGTCTTCGGGCGTCTCGACATTGTCGTCGCGCGGCCCGGTGACCGAGATGAAGGCGGCCCCGGCGGCGCCGTCGGCCGTGGTCAGGCCCAGGCCGTCATACAGCGGCCAGTCGCGGTCGGGGCCGATGATCCAGACCGGACCGGGGGCGCGCCGGGCCAGCTCGGCCCGCGTCGCATCGCCCGACGTGACGAAGGCCTTCCAGCTTTCGCGCGGCACACCCAGGCCGTCCAGTTGCGCCACCACATCCGACGACGGGCGCGGCGAGTTGGAGATCAGCACCACATGACCGCCCTGCTGATTGAAGCGGGTCAGCGCCTCACAGGCCGTCGGCCAGCTTTCGCGGCCGTTATGGATCACCCCCCATACGTCGCAGAGCAGAACGTCATAATCGCCTGCGACGGCGGACAGATGCGGCAGGGCTTTGGGTGTCTGGGAGGAAAGGCTCATGCTGCGGTCTTAGCGGCCTTCGGCGACGGGGTGAACCGGCCCACGCATCCGCCGCCAGAAACTCTCACGGTTTCAACAGGCGTTGCCTTTCTCGCAACGATCGGCCTGCCGCTCTCCATGGCTGTGCGATCCTGTGGATCTCGGGCGGTCACGACCCGATTTCAGACTAATCAGACTATTCAGACCCAGTTTTTTCACCCGCGCCTGTCTGCTTTCCACGCGGCGACAGCCAGAAACCGCCCCGCCCCTTTCCCTCTCGCCCCGCTTCCTGCTAACCGGCGTCTGACATGAAGATTTTCCGCCTCGCCATCGCCGCCTTCGGTTTCGCCCTGGTCGTCATCGTTCTGGACCAGTTGACCAAGGCCTGGCTGCTCAGCGCCATCGACGTGGCGCACATGGACCAGATTCCGTCCGGCTATCTGATCCACACGGTGATCGAGCCGATCTTCCGCATCAGCTTCGTGCGCAACGACGGCGTCAGCTTCGGCCTGTTCGGCGGCGGTTCGGCGCGCTGGGGACTGACGGTCTTTTCGCTGATCATCTCGTGCGTGCTGGGCTGGTGGGCGCTGAAGGCGGACCGCCGGCTGCTGATCACCGCCATCGGCTTCGTCATGGGCGGCGCCTTGGGCAATGTTATCGACCGGATCCGCTTCGGCTATGTGGTCGATTTCCTGGATTTCTCGGGCACCGGGATTTTCCCCTGGGTGTTCAACATCGCCGACGCCGCCATCTCGATCGGTGTGGTTCTGTTGATACTGGACAGCTTCCTGTCAGAACGCCGTGAGGCGGTTGGCGCGGCCCCCGAAAAGTCGTAATCAGACAGTCAAACCTCTATCCAGAGTGCGCCGTGGCGCGCCCCCGGAGTCGAACTGAACACCATGCGAATTCGTCGTGCCGCCGTCCTGACCCTCGTCGTCGCCTCGGCCCTTTCGGCCGCCGCGTGCAGCACCAGCCAGCGCCAGGCCATCGGCCTGACCAAGGTCACGCCTGACGAATTCCTGACCGTCTCAACCGCCCCGCTGACCGTCCCGCCGGAATACGGCCTGCGCCCGCCGTCGCCCGGCGCCCCGCGTCCGCAGGAGCTTGCCCCTGAAAGCGCCGCTCGCCAGATCCTGCTGGGCCAACGCCAGGCTGTGACCCGCACCGATGGTGAACAGGCCCTGGTCGCCATCGCCGGCGCCGAGCGCGCCGACCCGCTGGCCCGCTATGTCGTCGATGACGAGTTCGGCGACCTGGCCCATAAAGAAGAAGGCTTCGCCCAGCGTCTGATGTTCTGGCGCAAGGACGATCCCTCGACCCAGACCGCCACCACCAGCCAGACCGCCGAGGGCGCCCTGACCATCGACGCCGCCTCGGAACAGGAGCGCCTGCGCGCCCTGACCGGCAACGGTCAGATCACCGTGACCCCGCGTCGCGAGAGCCGCTTCAAGCTGCCGGGCCTCTAGGCCACTTCTTCACCCTATGTCGGAACGGCCCGGACCTCGCGTTCGGGCCGTTTGCGTTTCAACCCTTGGCCGCCCCTGCCCTCAGGCCACGCTCGGCCAGGGCCACCGCCGCCACGCCGGCCATGGTCATGGCCGCGCCGAACAGGATCTGCGGCGTCAGCACATCGCCCATGAAGCCCCAGCCGATGGCCATGGACACCACGGGCGCGGCCAGCAGATAGGGCGTCACCCGCCCCGCCTCGCGCCGCTGCACCAGCCAGAACACCAGGCTGGTCGCCAACACCGACGACACCAGCCCCGCCCACACCACGGTCGACCACACCAGCGGCGTCGCCGCCGTCATCTGCGCCGCCTGCCCGTCCTCGAACAGGACCGAGGCCGCCGCCAGCGTCGGCAAGGCCGTCAGCGCCAGCAGGCCCTGCATCTTCAGTGGCGGAATCGAGGTCGTGCGCCGCGCGATGACCGTCACCAGCGCCCACGCCGCCCCTGCGCAGGCGCCCAGCAGGATGCCCTTCCAGTCCTCGAGTGCATGCGGGTCCAACGCCATCCAGGCCACGCCCAGGAAGGCCAGCCCCATCCCCGCCAGCGCCGCCTTCGACAGGCGCTCGCCCAGCAGGACGAAGGCGAACAGGGTGGTGAAGGGGATCCACAGTTGCGACGCCACCGACACCGGGCTGACGTCCCGCGCCAGCCAGAAGGCCGTGTAGATCAGGCCATAGTGCAGCGGCCCGCCCACCAGCACGATGATCAGCAGGCTCCTCCAGTTCGGAAACGGCGGCCGCACAAACCACACCAGACAGGCGGCGGCTATGGCGAACCGCAGCGTCGCCACCAGCAGCGGCGACATCACCTCGGTCGCCACCTTGGCCCCGGCGTTGTTCACGCCCCAGA
The DNA here is from genome assembly GCF_004210735.1 of Brevundimonas sp. GTDB lineage: Bacteria > Pseudomonadota > Alphaproteobacteria > Caulobacterales > Caulobacteraceae > Brevundimonas. Next base: position 53 of record NZ_SDZL01000008.1, on the reverse strand, counting down.
TCACGACCACCGCAATGATGGCCGCGATCTCCAGCGAGGTCAGGCGGTGGGGT
>NZ_SDZL01000056.1 GCF_004210735.1 Brevundimonas sp. | reverse complement strand
GAGTCGGTCATGGGGCGCTACATACCTCTCCCTCCCCTTCATGGGGAGGGTGGTCGCGAAGCGACCGGGTGGGGAGGGCCAGGTGATGCTGGGCTATGGCTGATTTGCTCACCGCCCCCACCCGTCTGACGCTGCGCGTCAGCCACCCTCCCCATGAACGGGAGGGAGAATCCGTTCGTCCTAACCTCTCGTTAACCATGCACCCGGCAATTTCGGCCCAGTTCCCGGGAGCGTGATTTTCAATGAACGGCGCCGAAGTTCTGGATGTGGGTCGTGACGCCCTGTGGCTGACGATTCAGCTGTGCGCGCCTGTGCTCATCGTCGGCCTGGTGGTCGGTGTCAGCATCGGCCTGTTCCAGGCCCTGACCCAGATCCAGGAACAGACCCTGATCTATGCGCCCAAGATCCTGGCCATCTTCGTGTCGCTGCTGCTGTTCCTGCCGCTGATGGGCGCGCTGCTGGGTGGCTTCATGCGCGAGATCGCGGCCCGCATCGCGGGCATGTAGTGGAATCCTACGCCACCGCCGATCAGATCTGGGCGGGCGGGCTGATCTTCGCCCGGCTGGGCGCTGTGCTGCTGATGCTGCCGGGGATCGGCGAAACCTATGTGCCGCCGCGCATCCGTCTGGCGCTGGCGTTGCTGCTGGCGCTGGTGCTGTGGCCGGTGGTGTCCGGCGCCCTGCCGGCCCTGCCGGCGACCGTGGGCGGCATGGCCGGCTGGATCATCCGCGAGGTCGTGACCGGCCTGATGATCGGCACCCTGTTGCGCATCTTCACCTCGGCCCTGTCGACGGCGGGCGAGATCGTGTCCCTGCAGACCACACTCAGCTTCGCCCAGACCGCCAACCCGTTGCAGGCCCAGCCGGGCACCACCATCGCCGCCTTCCTGATGCTGCTGGGCACGACGCTGATCTTCGCCACCAACACTCACCATCTGTTCATCGCCGGCCTGGTCGGGTCGTATGAGTTGATCGCGCCGGCCAAGCCGCTGATCATGCAGGACTTCGCCACCATGGCGGTGAAGACCGTGGGCGACAGCTTCATGCTGGGCGTCCAGCTGGCGGCGCCGGTGCTGGTGTTCGCCCTGATCTTCAACCTGGCGTCGGGCCTGATTGCCCGGGTCATGCCCCAGTTCCAGGTCTTCTTCGCCGCAGCGCCGCTCAGCGTCATTCTGGGTCTGTCGGTCTTCGCCCTGTCGCTGGGCGTGATGGGGACCGTCTTCATCGACCGCTACCGCGCCCTGGCGCGGGTCTTTGCGGGAGGGGCTGGTGGCTGAGGGCACAGATCCCGAGTCCAAAACCGAAGACGCCTCGCCAAAGAAACTTGAGGACGCCCGCAAGAAGGGCGACGTCGCCAAGTCGCAGGACGTCGGGTCGACCCTGGCCCTGATGGGCGCGGCGGCGGTGATCCTGATGGCCGGCGGCGGCTTCGCCACTTCGATGGCCGAGGACCTGCTGCCGTTCATTGCGGCGCCCCACACCATGACCGGCACGCTGGAGGCCGGGGGCGGGGTCGAGATCGGAGCCCGCGCCCTGTGGGCCGCCGCCCCCTTCATGGGCGCGGTCATGCTGGCGGTCATCGTCGGCGGCGCGGGTGGCAACCTGGCCCAGTCCGGCCTGATGTTCACCGCCGAAAAGCTGAAACCCAAATGGTCCAAGCTCAGCCCCTTGCAGGGCTTCAAACGTCTGTTCGGTCCCGACGGCCTGGTGCAGTTCATCAAGACCTTCATCAAGCTGCTGGCGGTCGGGGCGATCTGCTGGGCGGTGCTGAAGCCGCACACGCGCGAGCTGGAGAACATGGCCGCCATGAGCCCGGCGATGATCCTGCCCTTCGCGCGGGATCTGGCCGTGTCACTGATGGGCGGGGCGCTGGTCTTCCTCGCCTTCACTGCGGGCGCCGACTACCTGTGGCAACGCATGAGCTTCGCCAAGAAGATGCGCATGTCCAAGGAAGAGGTGAAGGAGGAGTACAAGCAGTCCGAGGGCGACCCGCACGTCAAGGCGCGGCTGAAACAGATCCGCGGCCAGCGCAGCCGCCAGCGGATGATGCAGAACGTGCCCAAGGCCACGGTCATCGTCACCAACCCGACCCACTATTCCGTCGCCCTGCGTTATGAGCCGGGTGACGCCGCTCCCGTCTGCGTCGCCAAGGGCGTCGACGCCCTGGCCCTGCGCATCCGCGAAGTGGCGCGCGAACACGACGTGCCGATCGTCGAGAACATCCCCCTGGCCCGCGCCCTCTATGCCGTCGTCGATATCGACGAGACGATTCCGAAAGAGCATTTCGAGGCCGCCGCCAAGGTCATCGGCTTCGTCATGCAGAAGCGCCGGCGGCGCTGAGGGGCCGCCGGCTCCGTCATTGCGGCACCGCGACCACGCCGCCCTGCGAGCCCTCCTGAGCCCGGAACCGGACGGCTCTGACGCCCGCCGACTGGGCGTGGACGCGGCGCACCCTCAGGCTTTCTCCCGGCGCCAGGAACCCTGCATCGGCCATGGTGGTCCGGCGTGGGGCGTCCGGCATATAGAAATTGCCGTCTGCGTGGCGCGCCTGGCCGTCCGCGCCGTATACGACAGCGGACAGTTCGTTGATCAGAACACGGACCCTGCTGGACGCGATGTTCTTCAGGCTCATCACGCTTTCCAGATTGCCGTCGGCGCCGCGTTCGACCTTTTCCAGGGTCACCTCGAATTGCTGGAGCTTGATCGGCCCGTCCGTGATCAGGTCCTCGTCCTCGCCGGCTTTTGCGGCAGAGCGTTCCGACCCCAGGCCCGCCAGTTCGATGCGGGCGATTTCCGCACTCCGGTTGGAATCGCGCACGATCACCCGGACCGGCTTGACGGTAGCCGGGACGTTGGGGAAGACCAGCGTCATGCGGGATTCCTCGTCCTTGTGCAGCCAGACTGTGGCGATCATCCGGTCGTCGGCGGAGTCGCTATAGAAGCTGCCGTCGGTGCGGTATTCGACCCCCGCCTCATCGATCAGGAAGAAGGTGTTGTCCATGTACTGGATCCCCCTGCGTTCCGCCTGAAGGTTCCGTGCGGTCAGGCCGACCTCGACGCGGGGGCGATCCCAGCCATCGCGCGAGACGCGCGTCATGTCCGGACGCAGGGCCAGGAAGCCGCCCTCGATGAATCCTTCGGGCGTTCCCTTCGCCGCGGTCCCGGCCCCGGATGCGGCGCCCTTCACGCGTTCGCCGATATAGGTTTGCGGCGGCTCGTCGGCGAGGTTCGCCCAGGCGGCAGGGCCTTCAAACCGCGATGCATCCTCGTTGAAACGAACGTTCAGATTGAACCAGGTGGTGCGACCTCCGCCCAGGTCCCGCAGTGGGCCCCGCAGAGAGCCGTCGGCGAAGAGCTTCAGGCGCATATGCTCGCGGTTCTGCAGCTGCTGACTGCCACCGGTTCCGATCAGTTCGTCGCCTTCGACCTGCAGTGTCAGGATGGTGCCGCGGTTCGTCTGGTAGCGCCCCTCAAACCGCCGCAGTTGATCCAGGTCGTTGACCACGTCGGGAACAGGCGCGACAGGCGCCGGGCCGACAGTGCCGTCAAGGTTCAGCCTGTCCAGTTTGAACTGTTTTTGCTGCCCATCGATCAGAACGGCTGGATCGTTCGGCGAACGCGAATGCTCGATAATGGTGATGCTCTGCACCAGCCGCTGCCGGACCGGGTCGCCGACATCGAATGTCAGGCGCACCGTGACGCGACCCTTGTGCGGAATAGGAACCGCAGCCGGATAGTGCCAGTCCGGCGCCGTCTGCGCCGTATGCACCGCCTGCATGCTCAGTGGCGATACGCGTCCCGCACGATCAACGTCCAGCAGCGCGCGGAACGGGGTCCTCAGTCCTTTATGGGCGAACTCACCGGTCGCGTTGATGAAAGGCGTGGCTGCGCCACTGTCGTTGCGGAAGGTCATGGTCACGGCGACCTGCCGGCCTGCCGCCTTGTCGTACTTCACCTCATCGACGCGCGCGGCCCAGTTCTTGTCGATCAGCTCAAAACCGGTGTCGTCGGGGGGCGTCAGAGGGGCCTGATCCGGCGAGGCCAGAACAGTGTTGTCCCCGATCTGGTGCAGGAACAGGTTGCGCCACGCCTGGCCGTCGCCGCGGGCCAGGAAGGACGAGTTTGTCGAGCCATGCCAGCCGTTGCCGCCATCCAGTGACGTCAGGAAGCCCAGCATGACGTTCTCATACGGAACCCCGGCGGGAAGGTCGGGCGCGTCGATGCCCTGCGTTCTCATCACCGCCAGCAGATCGCGCATGCCCTTTTCGCTCAGGAAGAGCAGTTTGGTCATCTGGATCGTGTTGAACGCAGGCGGGAACCGGTCGGAGTCGAAATGGGAGCGGCCGTCCAGCTTCAGCACGTCGCGGTCGAACGCCTCTCGCGTGATCAGAGCGGCGTTCGGGCCGCCGCCAGGCGCGTTCATGACCCGATCAAAGTGGGTGGCGGGGTCGGTCAGATAACCCTTCAGTTCCTCCACCCCCATGCCGGTGGCTTGTTTGAACATATAGTCCAGCAGCGCTTCCTTGATCTGGTCGATGAAGGGCAGGGGAATGTCAGGCAGGATCGCGCCAAGGGTGTTGACGATGAATTTGCCCGTCGCGACGACGGCGTCAGGCGCGCCGGCCATGCTCAGCACATGGTCGACGACATAGCGCATGGCCACTTCGTCGGCCTTGGCCATGTCGGCGTGACCGCTGGGATTGTAAATGATCGCGTTCGAGATCTCGTGCGACACGCCGGGCAAGGCTCGAAGCCCGCGGTCGATGTCGGCGACCCAGGCGCGCTTGTATTCGGCGACCGGCCCGTTAGCGGTGGAATAGGCGAGACGGGCGGGACCGCGCCGCTCCATTCGTTCGCGATCATAGCGATCGACGTCCTGCTGAAGACCGTTGCGCAGCTTCGAGAAGATATAAGGGAGCGAGGTTTGTGTGGCGCCCTTGAGCAGCCGCCCTTCCAGCACCGATCCTGGCGAAGCCTTGATCATCTCATGATAGATGAAGTCCTCGACGCCCTCGATGCTCGTCCGCGACACGGTTCGGTTGGTCTTCTGGCCGACATAGCCCTCCAGCACGACGTGCTTGGCCGCGTTGCGCGGGTCAGGCGCGAACGAGAAGTCACCCCCGGCATAGTGGTTGACGAAGGTGTGCATGAACATGTCGCCGGCGGCATGGGTCAGGTAGCCGGCGACGAAGGCGCGCACGGCGGCACTGTCCCTGCGGAATCCCATGCCCCCGGGCATGTTGCCCAGCGCGTCCTGGATCCGCTGCTCTGTGGGGGTCAGGGGCCGATAGGCCTTGCGCCACAGATAGGTCAGCCAGGCGTCGCTGCCACGCGCGCTGGACGGTTCGAGCCGCGAGGGGTCTGCCGGCAGGCTGTGGCTGCCGCTGGTGTGAATGATCTGCTGGCCCGTCAGGAGGTCCGGATAGGCGTCGGGACCCACGACTCCTGCCAGATATTGCTGCGGCTTTGACTGCAGGGCGGCGAGAATATCGGGATTGACCTCGAAGTCGCCGAACGACTGCAGCACGCGCCCGGTGGCGTAGTCGGTGCGATAGATCCTGACCTTGCCGTCCAGCGCGTCCTGCATGGCGATGGTCGCGAAATAGACGTGCGAATTCGGCTTCCAGGCCAACGCGGGGCCAGCCAGTGGAATCAAGAGACAGGCGATGACGGTCGCCGCCACGATCTTACGAAAACGCGCACTCAACGACATCGCGACCCCTCCGGCCAACAGCCACCATCACGGGGATGGCGCCACGCCTTGGGGCGAAGAAGGCAAACGCGACCAAGCTCGGGGATTCTGCGACCAAGCGCTCCGGCGCAGCCCTTTCGCTGGAAAGGCGTATGCTGCCGTGCTGATTCGCGCGCGAGGTCCCATGACAACGGCATCCCGTCGTTCCCTGCCGTTCGATCCTCTGCTGATCGTGATGTGCCTTGGCTTCGTCCTGGCCGTGGGGGCCATGGCGTGGCCGGCCTTCCGGGCCGATCCGCTCAGCGCGCCGGGGCTGATCCTGATCTTCGCTGCCGGGGCCGTGGCCCTGATCGGGCTGTTCGCCTTCGGTCGCACTGAAACGAAGGCCACGCCCAGCGGCGACGCTGCGGTCGAAATGCTGGACGCCATGGCCGAACCCGCCGCCCTGGTCTGGGCCTCGGGTCAGGTGCTGGCCTTCAACGCCGCCTGGGCCGAGGAGAACGGCGCGACCACCGCCCTGCCGCGGGGCAAGTCGAACCAGGCGCTCTACATGGCCTTCGCACAGGCGCGTCAGGGGCATCAGGGCCGCGCCATCGTCGTCATCGGCGCCCGTGAGATCGAGGTGCTGATCGGTCAGGCGGGCGCGGGTCGCTTCCTGGTTCGCGCCGCGCCCGAGGCCGCCATGCCCGTGGCCTCGGCCCCCACCGCCCCGCCGCCGGGCGCGCCGGGCGAGGCCCGCGCCATGGCCGCCGGCGCGCCGTTCGGCTCAGCCGTCATCGGCGGCGAGGACCTGTTCGCCGGCCGGGCGGAAGAGCCGAACGCCGCCCTGTCCGTCCTGACCGGCCCCGCGGCGGCCCGCGACGCCGCCTTCGGCCATCTGTTCGAACCGAACGGCGTGGCCGAGGCGCGGGCCCGGCTGACGGCGGGCTCCACCGGGCCGATCGAACTGGTCGCCCGCGCCCATCCGGACCGGATGCTGCACCTGTATGTCGCGCCCGAGGGCGAGAAGCGCCGCGTCTGGCTGTTCGATGTCTCGGCCCAGAAGTCGATGGAGCTGCAGCTGTCGCAGGCCCAGAAGATGCAGGCCGTGGGCCAGCTGGCCGGTGGGGTGGCGCACGATTTCAACAACCTGCTGACGGCGATCCAGCTGCAGCTGTCCGGCCTGCTGGAGCAACACCCGGTCGGCGATCCCTCATACGAGGGGCTGAACGAAATCCGCCAGACCGCCATTCGCGCCGCCGATCTGGTGCGCAAGCTGCTGGCCTTCTCGCGCAAGTCGACGGTGCGGCGCGAGCGGCTGGACCTGGGCGAACTGGTCGGCGAGTTCGCCGTCCTGCTGCGCCGCCTGCTGCGCGAGGACGTGCGACTGGAGACCGATTACGGCCGCGACCTGCCGGTGGTGCTGGCGGACAAGAGCCAGCTGGAGACGGCGGTTATGAACCTGGCCGTCAACGCCCGCGACGCCATGCGCGGCCATGTCGAGCCGGGCGCCGGAATCGTCACCATCCGCACCCGCCGCCTGACGGACGAGGCGGCCCGCGCCATGGGTTGGCTGGACGCACCCGCGGGCGAGGTGGCCCTGATCGAGGTCGCCGACACCGGCCCCGGCGTGCCGACCGAACTGCTGGACAAGATCTTCGAACCCTTCTTCACCACCAAGGCGGTGAACGAGGGCACCGGCATGGGCCTGGCCACCGTCTATGGCATCGTCCAGCAGGCGGGTGGCCATATCGCCGTGGTCAATCTGGAGGGCGCCGGCGCGTGCTTCCGCGTCTTCCTGCCGGCCGCGACCGAGGCCGATCTGGTCGAGGTCGCCCCGGTCGAGGTCAAGGCCAAGGCCCCGCGCGACCTGTCGGGCGCCGGCCGCATCCTGTTCGTGGAAGACGAGGCCGCCGTGCGTGGCATCGCCGCCCGCCTGTTGCGCCAGCGTGGCTATGAGGTGATCGAGGCCGCCGACGGCGAGGAGGCCCTGATCCTGGCCGAGGAGCATGCGGGCGAAATCGACATGATGATCTCGGACGTCATCATGCCCGGGCTGGACGGCCCGTCCCTGCTGAAAAAGGCCCGACCCTATCTGGGCGACGCCCCGGTCATGTTCATCTCGGGCTATGCCGAAAGCGACTTCTCGGACCTGTTGCAGGACGAGATCGGCGTGTCCTTCCTGCCCAAGCCGCTAGACATCAAGACCTTGGCCGAACGCGTCAAACTGGCCCTGCGGCCGGAGTAGCGCCGCCTATCGCGTGCGCCAGCTGGTCGGCCACAGATCCGCGCCCATGCCCCAGCAGTCGCCCATGGACTTTTCTTCCTTCAGGGCGAAGGCGCGACCGGTCCAGGTCCAGGTCTGGATCACGCCGCAGTCGCCGATGCCCCGGCCGCGCGGGAAGTGGCTGATGGTCCGCGTCGCCGGGTCGTAAACAGGATTGGTCAGCCAGTCCTGTTCCCCCTCGGTCAGGCCGTGTCCGCGCCAGGTAGGGAAGGCGGCGGGGTGGGGGTTCGCGCCGCCCGGCCCGGTCAGATACAGGGCATAGCTGACATTATAGGCGCCCGCTGAGCAGGGTACGCCCCACAGCTCGGTCTGCGGACCCAGCCGCGCGGCCATGACGGCCTTCTGGACCGTAGGAATTTCGCTAGTCGCGGCGCGGCATTCCCGGGTCGACGGCAGGGCCTCGAGCGCGGCGGGCAGGGCGATGTCCGCCGTCTTTCCGTCACCCTGCAACGGGCCGTTGGCGGCGCCCAGTCCGCCCTGGGCCACCGCGGGCGCGGCCTCGATCAGGGGCAAAGCCTGGGCTGGGCGCGCCGAGGCGGCCGGGCGGGCGCCGCGTCGGATCATCGCATCGGTGGTGTCCAGCCGGCCCTGCCGCTCGTCGATCCACAACAGGGCGGCCGTGGCGCCGGAGGCGGAGATTTCGGGCCCCTCGTCCATCACCGAGAACCGCACCTCGCGCGCGCCGGCCAGACGGGTCAGCGTCGCCATGACGGCGGCGGCGGGCACGGCCAGACCTTCGGGCGTGTGGCGCATGTCCACCGCCTTGCCGTCGAACGTCAGGGCGGCCGAGGGCGGACCCTCTTCGCCATAGGCGGGGCCCTGACCGGCCAGGATGACCGGCGCAGCGCCCGGGCCCGCGTCCCGCCGCACCATCACCCAGGCGCCGATGTCCGACCCGGCGTAGGCGGCGCAGCGATTGCCGTTGTCACAGACAGCGCGCCAGTCGCGGAATTCGCGCGTTTCGGGCTTCAGGGCGACGACAGGCGTGATCCGGGGCGCGGCCATCGCCGTCGGCTGCCCGCCGGTCGCGGGCGCGGCCGGCGCCTCATCCCCGCCACACGCCGCCATCGTCAGGGCCACCGCCGCCGCGCCCATCCGCCAAGCCCTGTTTGTCATCTTCGCCCTCGTCACAGTGGTTTCAGCGCCTGCGGCCGATGCGCCGCGCGGGCGCCCGTCTTGTCGCTTTCGACCAGATACTCCGGGTTTTCGGGCGAGGCCGCCACCTCATGTCGTCCAATCTGCGTCGGGTCGGTCAGTTGCGGACGACCTTGCCGGACGACCGGCCCTGGCTGTGCGTCCAGGCGACCCGGTCGCCCGGCTTGAAGGTCTTTTCGGTCATCGTGCGGCTCCGTGTGTCAGGCTCCGCGCTTCCAGCGCGCCGGTGCGACGCCGGTTCCCGGCTTCGGGGTTTGCGCGGCGCCGCCCGGAGGCTATACCCCCGCCACGATTTCCCCTCCCGCACACGAGACAGAGGCGCACATGGCCAAGATCAAGGTCGCCAATCCCATCGTCGACATCGACGGCGACGAAATGACCCGCATCATCTGGAAGATGATCAAGGACAAGCTGGTCTTCCCGTTCCTGGACCTGGAGCTGGACTACTATGACCTGGGCATGGAGCACCGCGACGCCACCGAAGATCAGGTGACCATCGACGCGGCCGAGGCGATCAAGAAGCACGGCGTCGGCGTCAAATGCGCCACCATCACCCCGGACGAGGCCCGGGTGAAGGAATTCGGCCTGAAGAAGATGTGGAAGTCGCCGAACGGCACCATCCGCAACATCCTGGGCGGCGTCGTCTTCCGCGAGCCGATCATCTGCCAGAACGTGCCCCGTCTGGTGCCCGGCTGGACCCAGCCGATCATCATCGGCCGTCACGCCTTCGGCGACCAGTACAAGGCCACCGACTTCCTGATGCCGACCGCCGGCACGCTGTCGATCAAATTCGTCGGTGAAGACGGCGCGGTCATCGAGCACGAGGTCTACAAGGCTCCGGGCGCCGGCGTGGCCATGGCCATGTACAATCAGGACGAGTCGATCCGCGAGTTCGCCCGCGCCAGCTTCGCCTACGGCCTGGACCGCAACTATCCGGTCTATCTGTCGACCAAGAACACCATCCTGAAAGCCTATGACGGGCGCTTCAAGGACCTGTTCCAGGAAGTGTTCGACGCCGAGTACGCCGACCAGTTCAAGGCCAAGGGCCTGACCTATGAGCACCGTCTGATCGACGACATGGTCGCCTCGGCCATGAAGTGGTCGGGCGGTTTCGTCTGGGCGTGCAAGAACTACGACGGCGACGTCCAGTCGGACACCGTGGCCCAGGGCTTCGGCTCGCTGGGCCTGATGACCTCGGTGCTGATGACCCCGGACGGCAAGACGCTGGAATCGGAAGCCGCGCACGGCACCGTGACCCGTCACTATCGCCAGCATCAGAAGGGCGAGGCCACCTCGACCAACTCGATCGCCTCGATCTTCGCCTGGACGCGCGGCTTCAAGCACCGCGCCAAGCTGGACGGCAACGCCGAGTTGATGACCTTCGCCGAGACCCTGGAAAAGGTCGTCGTCGACACCGTCGAGGCCGGCTTCATGACCAAGGACCTGGCCCTTCTGGTCGGCGATCAGCAAGGCTGGCTGGACACTGAAGGCTTCCTGGACAAGGTCGCCGAGAACCTGACGGCGGCTCTGCCTAACGCAGGCTGATCTAATCCTCCACTGCGCAGCGGGGGGCGGCAAGGGACGGTCGCGAGCAGCGACCGTCCCTTTTTTCTTGCCGTCATCCTCGGGCTTGACCCGAGGATCGGACCATCCCCCACCTCAACGTCGGACAGGGTTAGCGCCGCCCCGCTCGATCCTCGGTTCAAGCCCGAGGATGACGGCGAAGGGCTGGGCCGATTCCCCTCGGCGGGGCTTTCGTTTGAGCGCGCGGCCAAGTCGTGCATTGTGCCGGAACGGGACGTGGAGGGGCGCGCGTGAAGACAATCATCGGACGACTGTTCGTGGCGGCGCTGGTCATCGCGGCGATCAGCTTCTTTTCCGCGCCGCTGGTGGCCTTCTTCGCCCTTCGGTCGGCGGCCGAGGCCCAGGACGTGGCCGGGCTGGCTCGGCTGGTCGACTTCGGCGCCATGCGCCAGTCGCTGCGGCCCCAGCTGAGCGGCCGCCCCGCCGACCTGGCCCCGCCGCCGTCCTTCATGGAAGACCCGATCGGCGCCATCCAGAACCAGCTGCAGCGCAATCCCATCGTCCGCGCGCCGGACGTCGAGGCCTATCTGACGCCGAACGGCCTGTCGGGCCTGACCAACGGCGAGGGCAGAGCCGCCGCCGCGCCGCCGCTGCCGCCCTCGGCCACCGATCCCGACGCGGCGCATAACCCCTTCCCGCAACCGCGCTACTGGGGCTTCAACCGCGTGCGAATGGGCGTCGCGGGCAGGGATGGCGGCGAGACGCTGTTCACCTTCGAGCGGCGCGGTCCGTTCGAGTGGAAACTGGTCCATGTCGGCCTGCCGGTCGAAGCGCCGTCCGCGAAAAACCCCTAGGCGTCGTAGGGAAATTGCGGCAACCCTTGGCCGCATCGTTCGCGTAGACGGACGCGAAACAGGGCGGACGGATGAGCAAGACAGTCAAGGCGATCATCACGGCGGGCGCGCTGGCCGTGGCCGCCCTGTGGGCCGCCGCGCCGGTGTTTGCGGCCCAGAGCCTGGTTCGCGCCGCGCGCGCCGGCGACCAGACCGACCTGCGCCGCCTGGTGGACTTTCCCGCGTTTCGCCAGAGTCTGAAGGACGAGCTGAACGCTCATCTGGTGGCCCAGATGCGCGAAAAGACGGGCGACAGCGCCTTGTCCGGCCTGGGCATGCTGCTGGCGCCCACGGTGGTGTCCGGCGCGGTCGACGCCTTGATCACGCCCCAGGCCATCAGCGCCATGGTCCGCACCGGCGAGGCTCCGACACCCTCGACGGTCCTCAAGGACGAACCGTCCGGGGCCGATCGGTCCGAGGTGAAGCTGGGCTACGGCTACCGTGACCTGAACACCTTCGCCGTCACCCTGACCCGCGCGGACCGGCCGGGCGAGCCGGTGGTCCTGCTGATGGAACGCCGCGGGGTCGTGGACTGGAAACTGGCCGGGATCGACCTGCCGGAGGCCTGACACCGCCTCTCCCTCCCCTTTATGGGGAGGGTGGTCGCGCAGCGACCGGGTGGGGAGGGCGAGGCGCCATATCCACCATGCGAGCAGATCAAGGCCAGACCGACGGCTGTTTCGCCTTGCCGCCCCCACCCGGCTTCGCCCGTGCGGGCTCAGCCACCCTCCCCGAGACGGGGAGGGAGAGGTTGCGTCGGTCCTATCAGCCTCTCAGCACGTTCCGCACCGCATCCAGACCAGCCTCAGCCTTGGAGCCGTCCGGGGCGCCGCCCTGGGCGAAGTCGGGTTTGCCGCCGGCGCCCTGGCCGCCCATGGCGAGGACCGCCGCGCGGGCCAGGTCGGCCGCATTGACCGATCCGACGATGTCGCTGGTCACAGCGACGGTGACCGCTGCCTTGCCGTCCGTCACGCCGATCAGGGCGACCACGCCCGTGACGACCTGTTTGCGGAAGTCCTCGGCCACGCCGCGCAGGCCCTTGCCATCGACGCCGTCCAGCACGCGAGCGATCAGCTTGACGCCACCCACCTCTTCCGGCGCGGCGGACGCGCCCGAACCGCCGCCCAGCGCCAGTTGCTTCTTCAGGTCGGCGACCTGCTTCTCCAGCGCCTTGCGTTCGGCGGTCAGAGCCTCGACCCGGGCCGGAACCTCGGCGGGCTGGATCTTGAAGCCCTGGGCCAGCGACCGGGCGACATTGGCCTGGGCCAGCAGATACTGGCGCGCGGCCTCGCCGGTCAGAGCCTCGATCCGGCGCACGCCGGCGGCGATGCCGCTTTCCGACACGATCTTGAACAGGGCGATATCGCCTGTGCGGTGCACATGGGTGCCGCCGCACAGTTCGACCGAATAGGGCCCGTCCCCCGACAGGGCCTGGCCCAGCGTCAGGACGCGGACTTCCTCGCCGTACTTTTCGCCGAACAGGGCCACGGCGCCCGCCGCGATGGCGGCGTCGGGCGACATCAGCTCGGTCGTGGCCGGGACGTTCTGGCGGACGACGGCGTTCACCTCGTCCTCGATCCGGGCCAGTTCGTCGTCGGTCAGCGGGGCGTTGTGGCTGAAGTCGAAGCGCATGCGCTCGGCGTCCACCATCTGGCCCTTCTGGGCGACATGCGGGCCCAGCACATTCTTCAGCGCCGCGTGCAGCAGGTGGGCGGCCGAGTGGTTGGCGCGCGTCGTCGGGCGCGAACCCGCCTCGACCGTCGCCGTCACCGTGTCGCCGACCGTCAGGGCCGCGCCTTGGCCGATCTGGACCGCATGCACGAACAGGTCGGCGTGCTTCTTGGTGTCCAGAACCCGGCCTTCGCCGTTGGCCCAGACGAAGGCGCCCTTGTCGCCCGCCTGACCGCCGCCTTCGCCATAGAAGGGGGTCTGGTCCAGCAGAACCTCGACCGTGTCGCCGGCCTCGGCCGCATCGACCGCCACGCCGTCCTTCAGGATGGCGACGACCGTGCCCTCGCCGGTCTCGCTTTCATAGCCGGTGAAGCGGGTCACGCCGTGCTGGTCGCGCAAGCTCAGCCAGGCCCCGGCCGAGGCCGTCTGGCCCGAGCCCTTCCAGTGCTCGCGCGAGCGGTCGCGCTGCTCGGCCATGGCGGATTCGAAGCCGTCCACATTGACGCTGAAGCCGCGACGCCGCGCCTCGTCCTGCGTCAGGTCCAGCGGGAAGCCATAGGTGTCATACAGGGTGAAGGCGGTCTGGCCGTCCAGCATGTCGCCGGGCTGGAAGCCCGCCACCGCCGTGTCGAACAAGGCCATGCCGCGGCCCAACGTGGTGCGGAAACGGATTTCTTCCTGCTTCAGCGTATCCTCGATGAAGGGTTGGGCGCGCTTCAGCTCGGGATAGGCCTCGCCCATTTCCAAAACCAGGGTCGGCACCAGACGGTGCATCAGCGGATCGGACGCGCCCAGCAGGTGAGCGTGGCGCATGGCGCGGCGCATGATGCGGCGCAGGACATAACCCCGGCCCTCGTTCGACGGCGTCACCCCGTCGGCGATCAGGAAGGACGACGACCGCAGGTGATCGGCGATGACCCGGTGCGACGGCGCGCGCTCGCCCTCGGCCTTTGTGCTGGTCAGCGCTTCCGAGGCGCCGATCAGGCTCTTGAACAGGTCGACTTCATAGTTGGAGTGGACGCCCTGCAGCACGGCGGCGATCCGCTCCAGCCCCATGCCGGTGTCGACCGACGGCTTCGGAAGGTCGCGAACGATCTGGTCGTTCTCCTTCTCGAACTGCATGAAGACGTTGTTCCAGATCTCGACGAAGCGGTCGCCGTCCTCGTCCGGCGAACCGGGAGGGCCGCCCGGGATGTGATCGCCGTGGTCGTAGAAGATTTCCGTGCACGGGCCGCACGGGCCGCTGTCCCCCATGGCCCAGAAATTGTCGGCGGTCGGGATGCGGATGATCTTGTCGTCCGCGAAGCCCGTGACCTTCTTCCAGATGTCGAAGGCCTGGTCGTCGGTATGATAGACGGTGACCAGCAGGCGGCTGGGGTCCAGGCCGAACTCCTTGGTCAGCAGCCGCCACGCGCTCTCGATGGCGTGATCCTTGAAATAGTCGCCGAACGAGAAATTGCCCAGCATCTCAAAGAAGGTGTGGTGACGCGCGGTATAGCCGACGTTGTCCAGGTCGTTGTGCTTGCCGCCCGCGCGAACGCATTTCTGGCTGCTGGTCGCGCGCTTGTACGGCGGGGTGGCCGCGCCGGTGAAGTAATCCTTGAACGGCACCATGCCCGCGTTGACGAACAGCAGCGTCGGATCGTTCTGCGGCACCAGCGGCGCGGACTGCACCTTCTCGTGGCCGTCGGCCGCGAAATAATCGAGGAAGGTGGAGCGGATCTGCTTCAGGCTGGTCATGAGAGTCTGCGCGCGCACGAGGGGAGAAGGAAGCGCGTCATATAGGGCTTTTGCCCGAAACGCATCACCCCGGCGTGATCACGGGCGCCAACGGGGCGGGCCGAAGGCGCTATGATCGGGCATGGCCACGCTTGATGTCTATTTCGACGGCGACTGCCCGATGTGCCGGCGCGAGGTCGCCCTGATGCGACGGCTCGACCGACGCGGGGCGATCGCTTTCCACGATGTGGCCATGGGCGAGGGCGTCTGTCCGATCGACCGAGCCGAGCTGCTCAGCCGTTTCCATGCGCGGGAAGGTGGGGTGATGGTCACGGGCGCCGAAGCCTTCGCGGCGATGTGGCGCGCCATTCCCTTGCTCAGGCCCTTCGGCCTGATGGCCCGAAACCGGCGCGTGCTGATGGCGATGGAAAGCCTTTATGTCGGCTACCTGCGCATCCGCCCCCGCCTGACGCGCCTTCTCGGCGGACGCGGTCGACCCGGCCCCCTGGGCTGAGGGCTCGCGCGGCTGTCTGGTCAGCCTGAGCCCGATAGCCAAAAAAATAGGCCGCCCGACGCGGGGTCGGGCGGCCTGCTCCTTCCGGCGGTCCGCGGGGTCGGTGGCGGGTCGCGGATCGGCCGGAGGAAGTCCGGTGTGAAGAGTTCGAAGAGGACTAGCCCTCCAGGTCCTGGCCCTCGTCGGGTTCGGGCGTGCCCAGCAGATCGTCGGCGATCTTGTTGGTCGAGGCGCGCACGGCCTTTTCGATGTCGGCGGCCATGTCCGGATTGGCCTTCAGGAAGGCGCGGACGTTCTCGCGGCCCTGGCCGATGCGCGTCGAGTCATAGCTGAACCAGCTGCCCGACTTCTCGATCACCCCGGCCTTGACGCCCAGGTCGATGATCTCGCCCAGCTTGGAGATGCCCTCGCCGTACATGATGTCGAAGATGACCTCGCGGAACGGCGGGGCGACCTTGTTCTTGACCACCTTCACGCG
>NZ_SDZL01000105.1 GCF_004210735.1 Brevundimonas sp. | reverse complement strand
GGGCCACGGCGTCTGGATTGGAAATAGGGCGCCGGGCGGGGACTTCAAGGGTTTCAGCCGGCCGGTGGGGCCTTGCGGCGGCGCGGCGGTTTGACGCGGTCGGCGGGCGGCCTGGGTGGCGTCGGTGCGGGGGTCTTTCCGACCGGCTTGGGCGCCGCATAGGGCGCGCCATCGCCGGACAGCAGGATCGCCATCCAGCGCGAGCCCTTGAACTCTGCCAGTATGGCCATGGCCATGACCGCCAGCGGCGTCGACAGGAACATGCCCGCCACGCCCCACATCTTGCCCCACAGCGCCAGCGACAGCAGAACCACCACCGGATCGATGTTCTGGTTGTCACCCTGCATCCGCGGCTGGATCAGGTTGCCGACGATGAACAGGATGGTTTGCAGCCCGACCAGCAAAACCAGCGCCTGCCAGTAGCTTTCGAACTGCACCAGGGCGAACAACGGCGGGGCCAGACCGGCGATCGCGCCGCCCAGCACCGGGATGAAGCCGACGATGAAGATGACGAAGGTCCAGAACTCCGCATTCTGAAGACCGACGGCGCGCATCAGGATCCAGGCGACGATACAGATCATCACTCCCGTGACGGCCTGCACCCACAGATAACCCTCGACCCCGCCGCGCACGCGCTGGAACACCTCCAGCGCCTCGTCCCGCGCCTGGCCGTTGGGGAACATGGCGACGATCTTGCGGCGGAACCCGACCTGGGACGCCAGCAGGAAGCCCAGATAGACCAGCACGAAGAAGGCGCCCGAAACGACGCCCTGGGCCTGCATCGCCGCCTGGGTCAGCCAGCCGCGCAGGTCGATGCCCGCGATCAGGTCCTGCAGGGTCGGTGGATCAATGATCCCGAACAGATGCGACACATCGCTGATGATCTGGTCCAGCCGGGGGCCGATGTTGGCGGACACGCCGGACGCGTCGGTGAAGAAGCTGGCCGCCCCGTCCACGATTAGCCAGATCGAGGCGAAGAAGCCCAGGATAACCACGATCAGGGCGGTCAGGCCCGCGAAACGGCCGGGCACCGGGGTTCGCCGCTCGATGGCGCGCTTCACCCCGTCGATCATGATCATCAGAAAGATGGCCATGGCCAGCGGCGTCAGGATGTCCCGCAGCCAGAACAGGGCCGCGCCCCCGGCCACGACAGCCAGTGTGACCAGGGCGTTGCGCGCCACGGTCGAGGTCGGGATGGCGATGGGATTCTTCATGCGGATGTTGTCGGAGGCCCCGGCAGCGGCGTCAATCCGCCGGTCTCAAATCCCTCGCTCTACCCAAGGTTCCGGCTTGCGGCGGCGCGGACCTGGGTTAAGCAGGAAGAACGCAAACGGAGACGCTGCCCCCATGTCCGACTCCCCCGCCCCCGCCCTGTTCCTCGGCCAGTCGTTCGAGGGCGCGTCCGAGGTGCTGCTGCTGAACCGCGCCAACCGCCACGGCGTCGTCGCCGGGGCTACCGGCACGGGCAAGACGGTGACCCTGCAGATCATGGCCCAGGGCTTCTCCGACGCCGGGGTGCCCGTCTTCTGCGCCGACGTGAAGGGCGACCTGTCGGGTATCAGCCAGCCGGGCGATGTCGCGAAATTCGGCGAACGGGCGGCGGGCATGGGCCTGACCCTGACCGGTCGGGCCGCGCCCGTCGTCTTCTGGGACCTGTACGGCCAGAAGGGACACCCGGTCCGCACCACCGTCAGCGAGATCGGCCCCGTGCTGATGGCGCGGATGCTGGAGCTGAACGATGTGCAGGAGGGGGTGCTGACCGTCGCCTTCCACGTCGCCGACCAGGAGGGGCTGCTGCTGCTCGATCTGGACGACCTGCGCAGCGTCCTGGCCTATGTGTCCGAGAACGCCACCCGCATCGGCCGCGAGGTCGGCAACGTCTCGCCCACCTCGGTCGCCGCCATCCAGCGGGCGCTGCTTCAGCTGGAGCAGCAGGGCGGCAAGAGCTTCTTTGGCGAACCGGCGCTGCGGCTGGAGGATATGATCCGCACCGGCCTGGACGGCCGCGGCCAGATCAATGTGCTGGCGGCTGACCGGCTGATGAACAGCCCGCGCCTGTACGCCGCCTTCCTGCTGTGGATGCTGTCCGAACTGTTCGAGCAGCTGCCCGAGATCGGCGATCCGGATAAGCCGCGCCTGGTCTTCTTCTTCGACGAGGCGCACCTGCTGTTCAACGACGCCCCGCGCGGCCTGCTGGAAAAGGTCGAGCAGGTGGTGCGGCTGATCCGGTCCAAGGGGGTCGGGGTCTATTTCGTCACCCAGAATCCGGCCGACATTCCCGACAGCGTCCTGGCCCAGTTGGGCAACCGGGTGCAGCACGCATTGCGCGCCTACACCCCGGCCGAGCAGAAGGGGCTGAAAGCGGCGTCACAAAGCTTCCGCGCCAACGTCGGCTTCGACACGGCCGAGGCGATCCAGGCCCTGGGCGTGGGCGAAGCCCTGGTCTCGACCCTGGACGCCAAGGGCGCGCCCAATGTCGTGGCGCAGACGAAGATCCGCCCGCCGGACTCGCGTCTGGGGCCCGCCACCGACGCCGAACGCGCCCAGATCATGGCCGCCAGCCCGGTGCGCGGCGTCTATGACACCGTCATCGACCGCGAGTCCGCCGAAGAGGTTCTGGCCGCGCGCCGCGCCACCGCCGATCAGGCCGCAGCCCAAACCCAGGCCGCCGAGGTTGAGGCGAAGGCCGCCGAGAAGGCCGCCCGCGCCGCCCCTGCCCCCGTGCGCGACCGCACGCCGGCCGCCCCGCGTCCCCGCGCCTCGAACCGCCAGACGCCGATGGAGGCCCTGACCAAGTCGGTGCTGCGCACGGCGGGCTCGACCCTGACCCGCGAAATCCTGCGGGGCGTTCTGGGGGGCATGAAGCGGCGCTAGAATGACAAACGGGGCTTGGTTGCCCAAGCCCCGTTCCGATCAGCGTAACACCGCTATGATCGCTGCCAATGCCGCGAGGCATGAGGCTACGTTCACATTCAGCGTTAGCTTCACGTTGCACTCGAAGGAGGACTTCATGGTCCTTGGTCCCTCGGGTGGCGACGCGCCGCCCACCCGGTTGGGGAGAACGGTGAATGCGCCGTGCGAACCAGTTTGACCCCTTGGTTGGCACGATTATCGGGCCACCTTCGGCGTTTCGAACCGCATCCGGTGTTACCCTTGGTCGTCCTGCTGGCGTTGCGAGTTTCCCGTCTCCGGACCCACAAGGTGCAGCCAAGGATTGCTGTGTTCAGTATCCGTCACATCCCGCGACGGTGAACCAGAGGATAGCCGACGACGATATCGGACCTCCCAGCTCGGGTAGCGTCCATCGAATCATCGGCGCCTGTCCAGAGCTTAAAATCGTTGATGCCATGGAAGCGCCAAAAAAAGGCCCCGCCGTCGCCGGCGGGGCCCTTCGTCATTTCAGGCGTGAGCCCTAGTCGCGACGGCGACGGCCGCGATCGCCACCGCGATCACCACCCCGGTCGCCATCCCGCTTGGGACGGCCGCCGGTGTCGTCCGACAGCGCCGGCTCACCGCGTTCAGCGCGCTCGGCGTTGATCTTGTCGGTGATGTCTTCGCCGGTTTCCTGATCGACGACCTTCATCGACAGCTTGGTCTTGCCGCGATCGTCGAAGCCCAGGAATTTGACCTTCACCTCTTGGCCTTCCGACAGGACATCAGCCGGGTTGGCGACGCGTTCCAGAGCGATCTGGGACACGTGGACCAGGCCGTCCTTGGCGCCGAAGAAGTTCACGAAGGCGCCGAAGTCGACGACCTTCACGACCTTGCCGGTGTAGAT
>NZ_SDZL01000007.1 GCF_004210735.1 Brevundimonas sp. | reverse complement strand
GCCGTCAGCCCCGCCCGCCACCGTCTCCAGCACCCGCAGCGCCCGCCCGGCGTCCACCTCGTGCCGCAGCAGGGCGTCATAATCCCCCGCCTCGACCCCCAGATCGACCGCCAGGGCGTCCAGCCATGTCAGCAGATCGACGTCCAGATCCGCCAGCCGCCGATAGTCCATCAGGTTCAGCGACACCTTCGATCCCGTCAGCCCGCCCAGCAGCTGGTTCAGCAGGCCGCCGTCCAGACTGGCCAGCCGCGAGCCGATGGAGAAGGCGGCCATGGGCGGGTTCTGAGGGATGGCGGCGGTGGCCGAGCGACTGACCGTGATCGTCTCGCGCCCCAGGATCCACCGCCCGAAATACAGCTTCGCCTCGCTGTCCAGCCGCACCCGCGCCGCATTGGGGCGCAGGCCGCCGGGGATGAAACGCTCTTGTGGCTTGCGCTCCCGATCAGGGGTGTAGACGCCCGTGATGGTCGCAGGCTGAACCTGACGGCCCAAATTGTCGCGCGCCGTCGCCTGCGCCGCCGCCCCCGCCCGGGGCAGATCCATGGCCGCGGACAGGGCCGCCAGATCGGCCGCCCCCTGCACCCGCCGCGCCTCCAGGGCGATGGAGCCCAGATCGACGCTCAGCGCCGCCAACCCGCAGATCAGCCCCCCGGCCACCGCGCCCATGACGGCGACGCCGCCGCGATCGTCTCGAAGAAGCCGACGCATCAGTATCCGCCCGTCCGCACGGCGGCGGATCGCTCAATGACATCCGGCGGGGGCGGCACAATCACCGACAGGGCCATCAACGGATGACGGCTGACGTCATAGGCCACACGCACGACGATGACCTGCGATGTGGTGTCCACCTCGACCTGCGCCCGGGTCGGGTCCAGTCCGGTTGTGGCCTTGAGGTGCTCGCCGACGAACCGCCGCGCCTCGGCCGCCTGCTCCGTCGGGTCCAACCCGCCTATGGCCGCCCGGGCGCCCTCGGCGGCTGCCGACTGGATGCCCTGGGCCAGCCAGAACCAGCCGCCATAGACCACCATGCCCATCAGCAGCAGAACGAACACCGGGCCCACCAAGGCGAACTCGACCGCCGCCCCGCCCCGCCGATCCCGCGCCAGAGCCTTCCACACAGCGATTCCCGCCATGGCGTTCCTCCCGTTCAGAACAGAAGGCTGACACGCACAGGTTAATCGGAAGTGACGCAAAGGTTGTATAGATGGATATAACGCACCTAATGCGAGCATTCCTTCTCGTGACAACAACCTGCCGAGACGTGCGCCGCAGTGGCGGGTCCGGTTTGATCGGTGATGTGAAAGGAGAAAATGGCGCGCCCGGAACGATTCGAACGTCCGACCCTCAGATTCGTAGTCTGGGGAAATCCTCCTACCTATCAACGCTCGCCTTCGGCCTGAGGTGTAACACTTCGCACCGGTTCACCCGCTTGCCAAGGGGGAGTTACCAGGGAGAACATTGCGAGAACATTTCTCTTGCTCACGAACCGGGTTCGTCAGTAGGAGTCCGCGGGGTCGGTGTCCGGAGGTTGATCATGTCAGAAGACGAAACACTGGCGGTGGACGCCGATCTCGAAGAGCGCCTGCACCCGCCCCCTCACGCATGTTTGCCCGAAATCCCGGCGCCCGGCTCGAACGTCGCCTATCTGTCCAAGGACGAGCACGACCGCCTCATCTCCGTGGCGATCACCCTTGGGCTGGGGCAGTTCCGTATGATGTCGGAACACGACCATCGCCTGGACCTTGAGCGCCGTCTGCGGCGAGGATGACCCGTCATGGGTTACAGGCGGCCCGAGGCGCGGCCGCTCCACCATCACCTCACCACGCCCAGCTCTATCAGCCAGATGCGGCGCGCCGGGTGGCGAGTGATGGCGCGATGTCGGGTCTGCGATCTGGATCTGCGCATCGACCTGGACATCATGGTCCGCCTGAACGGCGGCGACCTGGTGCTGTTCGGGAAGACGTGTCGCTGCCGGCGGCTGGGATGCGCCGGCCGGATGATCTTCATGGGCACCCCGCCGGGCGAACAGGTGGGCGTCTTCTATCCGCTGCGGCGGATCGAGGGACTGTGAGATGCATGAAAGCCTGCAACGCAAAAAGGCCCGCCCGGCGAACCGGAGCGGGCCTTGATGCGGAGCCTGAGAGCTCAACGCTCAGGGATCATTCATCAGCGCCTGCTGCTGCCGCACCCAGTCCTGCAAGGCGCTGAACCGGGCCGCGTCGGCGTGACAGACCCCATAGTTTTCGACGATGGCCGACCCTAACCGGGACGGGGTGACGTCGCTGGGCTCAGCGTTCCCGGCGGCTCCATCAGGCTGGCGGGCGGGGTCGGGAATCGCGGCGACGCCGGCGGCGGCCGCGTCATGCAGGCGCACAAGGCCGACAGGCAGAGCAAAGCGCAGATCAGCTTCAACAGGGACATAGACCGGAACCTCCTTGATCAGGGTCTGTGTGACGGTGCGGATGCGCACCGCTTCCTTCTCCGCCCCGGCATCGACCGTGGCGGTGATCTGGGCCTGCGACCGCTCGACCCTCAGGGCATTGGCGATCGCCAGGCGTTCGCGCGCATCGGTTTCGGCCCGCGCGTCGGCCGCGTCGGCGCCCGCCTTCCAGGCGCGCACGGTCCAGCCCGAGCCAGCGCCCAGCGCCAGGCACGCGGCGGTCGTCAGGGCGTAACCCTTCCAGCCCGCCAGGGCGGCCAGCGCCCTCACTTGGCGGCCCCGGCCGAATACACCGTCCGCCCCGCGACCTTGCGCGCCTTCAGATACTGACGCCGCGCACCAGGGCCAAAGCCGATATGCACCCACTGGCCGAACTCTTCGATCAGCTGGTCGAAGGCCTTCAGGTTCGCCGCCAGGTGACGCGCGACTTCGGTCGGCGTGCCAAACCCGGGGCAGATGAAATCGACGGCGTGGCCGCTCCGATGCGCCGAGGTGGCCGATCCGCCGACCGCCTTGTTCACGGCAGGTGAGCGATAGCCCGACAGCACGATGATCGGCTTGTTTCCCAGCAAGGCGCGCACCTGTTCCATCCGCGCCGCCGTGGCCTCCAGCGTGGCGCGAACAGGCGGCGGCGGCACGTTGCTCAAGCCCAGCCGCGCCGCCGCAGCGGACACGGTCAGTTCCTCCAGCGCGAAATGCGCCGAGAGCCTGGTCGTCATGGAATTCTCCATTTCAGATTGTGGGGTGGACTCGGCGGCGCAGCGCGGTATGGCGAAGCCATGGCCCATCGCAGCGCACATACGAACGCGGACTTCGAAATCGCTATCGACCAACAGGTCGGGCGTCGGATCATGGAGACCCGTGTAAAGGCCGGTCAGACCCAGCCCGACCTCGGCCGGGCCATCGGCTTGACGTTTCAGCAGGTCCAGAAGTACGAGAAGGGCACGAACCGGGTCAGCATCTCGCGCCTGATCTCGATCGCCAAGGCGCTGGGCGTCCCGGTGGGCGCCCTGATCCCAGACCCGAACGCCGAACCGATGGATGACGCTCCCGCGCCAGTTCGCGACGCCCTGTTCAAGGCCGTCGAACGGCTGGACGCCGACAACCAGGCTCTGGTGACCGACTTCGCCAGAATGTTGCACAACCGCAGGCGTTAACTGTTTTCTGGACGGCTGCCCGACTCGCGCCCTATCGTCACTTCAGTGGGTGGGGAGTCGTCATGGAGCCGTTGTCGCCAAGGCAGGAGGAGTGTCTTCGACTATCGGCGACGATGTCCGACAAGGAGATCGCCCGCGAACTGGGGCTGTCCCCGCATACCGTCAATCAGCACATCCGCCAGGCCACGGCGCGGCTGGGATGCACCGGCCGAAGGGAGGCTCTCCGCGCCCTCCTCAAAAACTCGTCACCCCCCGCAACCGGGATGGCTGACGGCGCGCCACCTTCCGATGGTGGTTGGGCCTCGGCGGATCGTCCCCCTGATCCCGAAGCCGGCGGCGCCCTCTTCGACCGGCCGTCTGACGCCATCTATCGAAGTTGGGGGCGCTGGCGTGAGCCGCCTCGAATCGGCGGCTCACGCCTACCGCTCATCGTCGGATGGGCGGTCGCCGGAATGGTCGTTCTGATCGTTTTCAGCGGTCTCCTGAACGCCCTCTTCGGAACCTTGGAGATGCTCGAGCCGAGCTTCCGTTGAAGAGGACGCCATGAACTCGAACACTCCCGATCAGAATGCTTTCGCCTCGCTGGTGGCGCACGAGCTAATCCAATCCGAACGTCAGCTGGATGTCAGCGGCGCACGTTTGACGGCGCTGCTCACGACTATTTTCGAAGGGCGGGTTCCCGCCGGCATCGCCGCGTGCGTGGGTCAATCCGGCCTGCAAAAGACGGCGGCGGCGCTTTCGGCGCTCGTAGAAGCCCGAGGCCAGATCATAGGCGCCCACAGCCATTTCGAGCGGGATGGCCGACGCCTCGGACTCGACTGGTCGATGTCCGGCCTGACAGAGTCCAAGCCCATCACCGGCGCTGCCCAAGACGACTTGGCGGCGGCGGCCTGATCAGTCGGTGATTACGCTCTTCTTCCTCTGTCTGACGGCGCTGGGGCTGCTGGCCCTGGTCGTCGTCGGCGGCTGGCCAGAGCGCGTGATCGCCGTCCTGGTGCTGGTGAACATCCTCGCCACCCCGCTCTTGGAGCCTCTCCAGATCGGCCAGTGGCGGGCGGGACTCGCGGCGCTCGAACTCACTCTGTTCGTCGCCATGTGGATCGTCGTCGAAGTCAGAGGTCGATGGTGGCTGACGGCCGCCGCCGGGTTCCAACTGATTGCCGTCGTGTCTCACCTCGTGTCCCTCACCGGCGCCTATTTCATCTGGACGGCAGTGTCGGCGCGCATCGGCGTCGCCGGCCTGCTGAGCCTCACATTCTTGTTCGGCGCCTGGGAAGCCTGGGCCGCCCGACGTTTCGCGCGGGAGGGCGCGACGAAATGGGACGCAAGTGGACCTTTGAAGACGCAGTCGCCGTCTGGCTGAAACTGCGGGAAGCTGACGATGCCAGCGACGACCAAGCATCGGACTTCGAGCAGGCCGAAATCTTCCTGCTGCAACACATGCCGCAATCCGGGGCAGAGGCCGACACCCTGATCCAGGTCATCATGGATCAGTGTGGCGAGCGGTGCGATGGTCTGGATCAGGCTGCTCTGATGGCCCTCCGGGCCTATGTTCGATCCCCCTCGGCCCAGAGGGCTGCATGACTGCGCACGCCGTGCGATGGGGGTTGTCCGAGATGCCCGTGGCGCACTGAGAACGGACGGGCTGGGTTGCTTCCATGAAACTGTTCGACCGCATCGTCGTCGGACTACTGCTGGCCCTCACACTCGCCGGTGCGGCCTGGTCCGCATGGGGCATCTGGATCCGGCTCAGCCGCCTGTTCTAGCGCCGCCTCAGCGAAACCCGCCCGTCCGCTTCGCCATCCAGGGCGTCGACCTTGCGCCACATCGCGGGGCCATAGACTGCGCCCAGGTGAATCACGATCCCGGCCACAAACAACAGGTCACCCAGGCCGGGCGGATATCCCATGAACCGCGCCGGCCCGGCCCACACCAGGCCCGCCGCCATGACGCACAGGCCGATCCGCTGCGCACAACTGACCCGGCCGCCCCAGCCGACGATCCCCGCCAGCGCGACGATCGCCACGATGACGGCGGCCAGCGCCGCGCTCAGCATGCCGATCATGTCGCGCCTCCTGTCGGCGCCGTGGGTGGTCCAATACGCACCTTCAGCAGTGACAGCGGATCGCCCGCCACCCGCTTGATCCACCCCAGCAGCGGCGGCAGGAACCCCATGGCCGAGATCCCGGTCAGGAAATACAGCCCCCCGGCGAACCGTCCCGGAAGCGCGCCGCCCGGCCAGAAAAGCCCGCCGATCTCAACGAACATCGGCCCGATGAAGGCGGCGGACGCCAGCCCGACCGCCAGCGCCACGACCCGGCCCCGCGGGGTCAGGCCGTCCAGGAAGGCCAGGGCCAGCACGGCCCCCGCGATCCCCGGCGCCCACGGTGCGGCCAGGCGCGCCAGTTCAGCCAGCGCCCCGGAAGGCGTCGGTGCATCAGCCATAGAAGGCCCCCTTGGTGGCTCACTGGGAGAAAGGACGGCGCGGCCGTCCTGGGTTCAGGATGCGCCCTGGACGCCGCCCTGATCGATCAACTGTTCCGCCAGCTGGCGCACCCGGCTGCGGGACCGCTCATTCAGCTGGCGGTATAGCGCGATCAGTTCGGGATACTCTTCGACGCGCCGGCGGTGACCGGTCGGAAGGTCGTCGGCCGACGGCAGCAGTCGCCTGACATCGATGTCCAGCGCGCCCGCCAACAGCACGGCCCGCGCCAGCGGAAGGGGCGTGGCCCCCGTCTCGTAGCAGCCGATCTGAATGTTGGTGACGCCGATCAGGGCGCCCAACGCCTTCTGCGACAGGCGCGCTTCCAGACGTTCGAACCTCAGGCGCGCGCCGACCTGACGCATCATGGCGTCCTCGACCTCATGATCGACGTTGAGCGCCCGCCTGGACATGCGGGTTTAGAAGATGCGCTCGAACAGGCTGCGCCCCAGATCGAACATGGACCCCCAGGCCCATACACAGAAGATCACCGCCGCGATCAGGGCCAGAACTCGGATCCATTTAACGCGAGGCGACGAGGTCATGGGCGCGACCCTAAAGAGAGTGCGCCGCACCTTTCAACCCTTACGTTTGTGCATTAAAGCGAGGCCTCTGCAGATCAGGGCGTTTCCGCGAACGGGTTCGGATAGGGGAAAATCTGTTTCATGGCCCCCTCACTCTCACTCATGAAACCGGTGGATCGATAGTACTGGAACTTGGCGACATGATCCGACGGCCGAAACTCTAGCGTCGCCTGATAGCGCAGCAGTTCTATTGTCGCGCCGGGCGTTTCGGTGCTGGTGCGCCACCACAATCCGGCGCGCAGTTGAGGGCCGCCGGAGATCGGTCCGTTGTTTCCAGCGACCGGAATCACAGCCTTGAACGGGATCACACTGACGCGTCCACTCTGAACATCGTCATAGACCTCCCAATAGTCGTTGCGGACGGCCGAGGCCACGGCTACCGGATTTTGTTCGATGCCGATCTTGGGAGTGAGGAAAACCCGCCCCGGGTTTCCGGTGCCAGCGCCAGTTACCCGAACGGTGGCGACTCCGTCGAAGATCATCAGGCCTGCGCCCGGAACTCGGCACATCAGGTTTAGGCCAGGGATATCGGCATAGGTCGTGGCGCTGGTCAGGATGCTGGGGTCGGACCCCGCCGCCCATCGAGCTTGCATCACGAACGGCGCGCATACACGCGCCGAGGGCCTGTCCTGATATGATGCCCGGATTATCAGATTGCCCCAAAACTTGACCGCCCTCGTTGTGGCCAGGCTGGTCCAGCGCGACGAACTGCTTCCGTCTGTCGTCGCCTCGGGCGTGGCGCCTATCAGGCCCCGTGCTGTCGCATAGTTGCCCGCGCTAGGCTGGGGCGCGGCGCCGAAGCACAAGAGATTGTCGTCCGGCCCTTTGATACTCTCGAACACCTCGCGCCCGATGTTGATCGCGGCTCCGCTGTTAAGCGGGTTCGGCGCATAAAGGATGTGGGTGATCGTCTCCGCGCCGCTGGGGCCAGGACCGTTCACGTCGTGCATGTCGAACCAGGCCACCGCCTCCGGATATTGGTCCAGCATATCGCGCAGATACTGTGCCTCGACCTCCGAGAATGGCGCGCTGCCTTTTGATCCTGTCTCGCTGGGGTTCGTCACCACATACTCGGTCCACCGGTAATCATAGTTCCGGTTCAGATCGACCAGCCTGCTGTTCCAGCGTGTCGGCGGCGACTGCGCCAGCCCCCAGGGATTGACGATAGGGACGACGACGATCCGCACATTCCAACGCAGATGCGCTAGGCCAGCATGTGATTTCCAGTTCTGCGCAACCTCTCGCAGGAAAAGGAAGACGCCGATCTGGCTCAGACGCTCGAACCCGTGGGCGTTGCACGTCAGCAGGATCGTCTTTTGCGGATTCGGCGGAGTGAACTCATACCGCCACATGTCGTGCGTGCCGGACTGATCCTTACCCAGCAGCGCGCGGGTGATATAGCCGGGGTGGGCCTGACGCAGCGGCTCCCACAACTGGGCGATATAGCCCTCGGGCGTTTGGCCATTAACGGCGATGATATCGCCGGGCCCCCCGTTCGCGCCCGGCATGGTCGGCGTCTGCCAGATGCTGTCCCCGGCCGCGACGCCGAACCCAGGTTGATTGTCGATCGCCTCGAACAGGGCGCGGCCCGCAGACTTCTCCGGCTCATAGACACCCGAGGCGGGCAGGCCATCGATGTTGTAGTCACGCAGAAACTGGCGAGCGAGATCGAGGATCAAACCCATGGGACGCCTCCATTTTTATGAGGATAGTGGTCGCACGCTGCGACCGGATCAGTAGTACTTGGCCGGCTTCATGTTGTGGCAAAGCAGGCCGTCGACGACGTAGGTCGCGGCGTCATCGACCGTCAGCTGAATCACCCAGCCTTCGCCGGCATCGGCCACGGCCTGGACCGTTCCTGGCCGGGTGCCGTCCAGGGCGGTGCCCTCGGTCAGGTCGGCCAGTCGCCGGAACCGCCCGTTCGCCAAGCCCATGCGATGCCGAGGAGAGAACCGCGGGCTCCGCCCGTCTCGCATATCCAGTCGCGTCAATGCGGACGGGCGGCGGACGGCCGAGGTCACCAGGAAGGCGCCCCACGCGCCCGTATGTTCATGCCGGGTCCAGACCCAGGTCTCGCCCCCGACCACATCGCCCGCGCGGATCTCTTCACCCGGCCCGGTATGGTCCTCATTCGCCAGCAGGACCGGCCCGTCCTCTTGCGGGCACCATCCGCCGGGCGGCGGCTCTTCTTCCGGATACCCGCCCTCATCGTCCGACGTGCTCTGCCAGCCGATGAAGACCCATGCGCCGGTTGTCATGTGGATGGGCGCGGGCGCGATCTCGACCTCGAACCCCACACCCGCTTTCCAGAACACGCCGTAGTCGCTCAGCTCGGTCAGCCCGCTGATCGTCCCGGCAGGAATGTTCAGGGTGGTCCCGTCCGCCATATAGGCGTCGTGCGCCAACACATTGATCGTGTCCTCGGTGGCGTTCGTCACATAGACGATGGACCGGCCGATCGGGATGCGCGCCGCCGGCGCCTCATAGGGATCGCTGATGGGGCGGTCGATCTCGTCGGGCAGCTCGCCCTCTTCCTCGGCCGGAACCCAGCTGTCGATGTTGATGTCGGCCTGGATGACATCGAAGACGACTTCCGATCGCTCGAAATCCATCTCGACATTCATGACCTCACAGACCACGTCCGCCATCGACGGAGTCTCGGGATTCTGAACCCGGATGTAGCGGCGGCCCAACCCGTCCAAGCCATAGATGTCGGCGCGAACCTGCCCGCGGCGCGGGGCGTTCACGCGGCTCATCTTGCGCTTGGCCAGCCGCATCGACTGCCCGCGCCGGGGACACCACGGCAGCGCCAGATCCTCCGGCCGCACCCGCCCCCGCTCGGCGATGTCGCTTTCATCCCGCCAGACGCCGGCCTCGACCACGCTGTAATCGTGATCGGCCGAGACATAGGAGACGATCAGCTCGTTACAGGACTCCTCGTCCGCCTGGCCCGCCTGCCACGAATAGCCGACGATATGTTCGCCGGTCAGGGTGAAGGTCGGCGCCTCATAGCGCCCGGCCTTCAGGATCATGTGACCCTTGCCGTTGATCGACAGCCAGCCGTCCATGACCGCCAGCAGCTGCGACCGCACGGCCGCCGGTTCGGTGTTGGCGAAGAAGTTGCCGGCGACCTGATACCGCTTCTCGGTCCCGCCCGCCTTCAGCGGCACCAGCTGGTCGCAGACAGCCGCCTCGGCCGTCAGGTCCGCCAACACCGGCGCGATGCAGCGGCTCCACTTCCGCCCGAACCGATACCACTCCAGATGCACCAACCAGACGACCGGATTCGTACAGACCTTCCAGGTGCTCTCGTCCGTGCGGCTCTGGCTGGGATCGCGCCAGTCATAACAAACGGGAGCGCCGACGATGGACGGGATGGGCTCCCCATTCGGATAGAATTTTGAGAAATTCTCCTTGTCCCCATGCCAGCAGGTCATGGCCAGCGAGGCGACGCCATCCCCCCGCGCAGACGTGGGCCACAGCGCGCCGAAGTGCGAGGGATCACCGGAGATCAGGCTGTAATGAGTCTCGGTCGCCACCCCCAGGCGGGTCTGGATCTTCATGATCCCGCCGCCGCCATAACGCCCGTCCGACAACCCGTTCACATAGCCGGTGCTGCCGTTGATCGTGACCCGGTCGTCATTCAGATAGATGCGATCGATGGAGGCCAGACGACCCTCACAGATCGCCAGCACCACGCCCAGGCGCTGGGTCTTCCACTCCCGGAACATATAGGCGCCCGACATCCGCGACGGCCCGCCCACGGCGATGCAGCGCAGCGGCCGGGTCTGTTTGCGGGTGATCTTCTGCCCTTCCGGGTCCGGCACCTGCGCCCGCGCGATGGCGCTCAGCCCCACGGTCACCGCCGCAGTCATGCCGACATAGCTGGCGGCATAGGCGGTGACATAGGCGACGTTCGCCATGGTCGCCGCCGTCGTGATGCTGGCGCCGGCCATGTTCGTGAAGACGGCGCTGGCCACCCAGTTGGCGACGGCCGAGGCGGCGGCGGGAATGGCTTGCGGCATTCAGATCCCCCACGCACGAATGACGCGATCGGGCGTCAGAACCTCGACCCCCAGACCCTTCACGGCCCACCGACCGCCCAGGCAGATGGCGGCGAAACCACGCCGCCCGGCCTCGATCAGACCGACATCCCCGCGAACCGGGTTCGTCACTTCGGCCAGGCTGGCCTTCGCCGCGCAATCGGCCATGACCGCCTCCAGCCCGCCCAGCTTTCGCAACAGCCGCTCGCGCCCCAGGGCGGTGCGATACCGCCCGCGCAGATGGGCGGCCGGATCCGGACAGCCGGTCGCCGTCATGACCCAGTCCGCCACCGTCAGGGCGCAGTCCCGCTCCCCGTCGACAAAGGGCCGACAGGCCATCTCCTCCAGAAAGGCGGACAGCATCAGCTGGGAAACTTCACCGTGGACTCGACCCCATACGCCGGCACCCGGTCGCAGAAGGTGTCGGTCGCGCTGCGCCGCTTCTGATCGCCGGGCGTATAAAACGCCAGCTGCGGCCGGGTCCGGTCGGTGAAGGCCGAACCCACCGACAATGTCACCGTCCGCACGATCTGGTCGCCCGACCCGTCCCGATCAATCCGGGGCACATCGGCTTCGCCATCCCATAGCCAGGCGATCGGCGCGACCGGCTGCCAGTCCTCGTCGAAGAAGACGATGCCGATGTTGACGGCCGCGCCGCGCACCTCGTCGACATCGCCGTCCGCCAGCTGAAACGTAGTCTCATCCGCGCCGTTCAGCCGAAACTCGATCCGCTCGGCCAACCCGCCGACCAGCTGCTTGAGCGCAGGCATCTCCTCGACCAGGCCGATCCCCAGATAGATCCCGCCCGTCGTGTCGACTTCATCCGGATCTATCGCGAAATCCGCGATCCCCGTCCACGCCCGCACGACCGACGACTTGCACTGCATGTGCAGGAAACACGACCAGCGCGCCGCCTGCCGCGCGTTCAGGATCGCCTTGACCTCGTCCGACAGCATCAGAACGCTTCGACCCAAAGCGCGGTCGCCTCGACCACCTGCCGGGCGTCGAGCGCGCCCAGGAAGTCGTCCGGATTGGCCAAGCGACAGACACACCCCACCCTCAGGAAGTTCAACTCGGCGCCGCTGGCGATCGCCTCGCGCAGAGGCGGGCGGATCACGACCTCGTCGCCGGCGTCATTGACCCTGGCCACGCGATAACGGCGCACCCCCTTGACCGGATGGGTGATCGAGAAATGCTCACCCCCCTGGATCACGCCCGAGATCATGGCGATGGTCAGTGTCGTCGCGCGCAACGCCGCCGCGGCCGTCGTCACCGCGCCATGGGGTGCAACGGCATAGTCGGTTCCATCCCCGAATGGCGCGCCGTCCGAATGCGGAACGTGGGCGATCGACAGGTCGCCGGGGGCGAAGGGCGCTTCGTGTGACCACGCCACCATCTGACCGACCCCGCCATCCAGCGCCGCCTCGATCGCCCGCCCCGCCTTGATCCGATCGCGGCCGTGCAGCAGGAAGGTCTGTTCACCGACCCACAGGCCGCCGCCATCGGTCCGCGTCAGGCGCGTCGATCCGGCGACGTTGATGCCGCCGCTCATCGCGACGCCCTGCAACCGCCAACGCTCTTGCGTCGGCGTCAGCAGATCCCACGGCCAAAAATCCATCAGGTTGAACCCAGGCGGCGATAAGATTGCTGGATGCCTGCCAATGACCGCTGACCGACGCGCGTCGCCGTTCGGACGGCGCGCGCCTCCCCTGCGGCGACGCGCTGGTTGATCTGGCTCAGCAGATCCTCGGTCACCAGCGCGCCCCTGAGATCAAACACATGGCCGCCGCCGGTCCCGGAATCGCGGCCTGGTCGCCGGATATCCACCATCTCGCCCGGCGTGGTCCGAAATGCGGTCAACTGACTGTCCGGGCCGCCCGATCCGCCTACCCGGAAAGAGCCGCCGGTCTTGAACCCCGGCAGGGCCCCCATGATCGCAGAGCCGATCTTCCCCAACGCCCCCAGCTTACCGCCCTGACCGCTCAGCATGTCAAAGATGCCGGCCAACGCGCCCGACCAATCGCGGGACGAGATGGATTTGAGCACCGAATCCATCGTCGCCTCGACGGAGGCGCCCAGGCCTTGGAACGCCGCGTCGGTTTGGCTGACAGCGGCCAGCGCCGGATCGACCATCGCGTCTTTCAGGCGCGGCCCCATCCAATCCGCGATGGCCACCACCATGTCCGGAATGTAGGAATGCCCCACCACGGCGTCCCACAGATCGCGGAAGAAACCCTTCACCCGCGCCACCTTCTCGCCGATGCCGCGCACGACGGCTTCGAACCTGTCCAGCAGCCAGCTCTTCACCCCCTCGAACGTCCGCTGCGCCCAGGCCACGACCTCGGGGAACAGAGTCTGGAACGCGTTGGCGATGCCGCGCAACGCGGCCATGACGGCTGCGCCCAGGTATCCCCACATGGCGCTGAAGTCGCCCCTCAGCAGCGCGCCCAGCGCACGCAGGATGTTGCTCACCACATTGATCGCGCCCGTGATGATGTCGATGGCTGCGCCGAAAACGCGACTGACGACCTCGCCCCACAGCTTCAGATTCGCCGACGCGCTGTCAGGCGATCCGTCGCCGAAGATGGCGGCGAAGACCTCGCCCACGGCGCCGACCGCTCCCTTCAACGCCTCCCACAACGGGGCCAGCTTTGGGCCGATGTTCGCCTGGATCGATGCCGCAAAGCTCTGGACGATCGGAATGATCTCGTCCCGAAAGGCATAGAAAATCAGCACCACGCCCGCGACCGCCGCGCCCATCGCCAGGAACGGCGCGCCGATGGCGCCTATCACGGGCAGCAGTGTGCCGACCGCCGCAACCACGCCGCCCAGGACGATCAGAACCGGCCCCAGCGCCGCCGCAACGGCGGCTCCGATCAACGCAAACTTCTGTACCTCCGGTGAGGCGCCGGCGAACGTGCGCGCCAAATCCGCGACACGTTGGATCAACGGTCCGACGACATCGCGGATCAGCGGCTCGAAGGCGCCTTCCAGCTCCATCAGCGCGGTCTTCAGCGGCTTCCACACATCGGCGTTGCCGGCGGCCTCGGCCGCCCCGCCGAACTGTCGCTCCAGCTCGCCCAGCATGATGGCCTGTGCGCCGGCCATGTCGCCGACGCCCTGCATCGCCCTGATCTGGTCTTCCTGCTGGGCCGTGAACTGGATGCCGACGCGGCGCAGTGCAGCCAGCCCCCTGATCGGATCGTTCAGCGCCTTGCCGACCATCATGGTCGAGGCCTGAAGATCCTGACCCAGACGCGCCGAGACATTCAGGATCGACAATTGGGCACGATCGAACACGTCCCCGGCGACATTGCCGAAGGTCAGCAGGTTCGCCGTGACCTTGGTCAGGATCTCGTCATCATCCATGCCCGACAGATCGCGCAGGGTGACGGCCGTTTTCTCCAACTGTTCGAACGTCTTCCCGCTGGCGCCGCCCATGCTCTCCAGCGCGGCGTTCACCTGCCCCGCCGCCGCCGCCGCATCTTGGCTGCCTTGGAGCAAATGACTGCCCAAAGCGATGAACGGCGCCGTGATGGCGGCCGACATGCCGGCTCCGACCGTGGCCATGGTCTGACCGACGCTCTGAAGCTTGCCGCCCACGGTCTGGAGGTGCTTTTGCGCCGCGCTCAGGCCGTCGGTAAAGGCGGCGCTGTCCAGCCCCAGGGTGACGCGCAGCGCGCCGACCGTCGCGGATCCCGACATGGCGGCTCCTCACATGAACATTCGCTTGATGTTGGCCAGCAACTCATCCGGGGCTTGGCTCCGGACGCGACGGCGCCGTCCCAGCAACTTGTCCAGGGCGGGAAATTTCTTCAGGCGGGGCAGGGCGGCGATGTGCCAGGCCAGCCAGGCCCGATTTTGCTGGGCGGATTCGGCCGCCCGCCCCTTGGCGGCCATGGCGATGGCGTAAAGGCGGGGTGTTTGCTGCCAGAAGGCGTCAGGATCGAACCCCGCCTCGACCCAAAGGCCTAGCGCGCGCTCCCAGCACCAGACTTCCGGGGCTGCTGTCGAGGGCGCGCGGCCTCCTTACCCCCCGTGGCCTGGGGGAAGGCCGCGCTGAAGGCCTTCGCGACCAGTTCGCCGGCCTCATCCAGCCCCAACTGGTGGATCAGCAGACCCGCCCCCCGCTCGTCGATACTCGGATGATGCTGGGCGAGGCCCGCGTGAAAGACCCGGCGGATAGCCGAGGGCTTCTTGAGCTCGGCGCGCCCGTCCATCAGGCCCGGAAGGTCATCTTCCAGGTCGCACAGGACATTGAAGTCCAGAAGCAGGGTGTAATCCTGCCCATCGACACTGAACGGCGTCTCGCCGCGAACCGGGTTCGCCATCAGGCGACCCCATCGTCATAAACGGGCTTGCCCGTGACCTTCAACGTCGCGCTCATGCCCATCTTGTCGTCCACCACGACATCGTCCAGCTCAATGTCGGTGACGATGGCGCTGAACGTGATCGTGCCGGTGCCCGGCAAGGTGATCTTGAAGGTTTCGACGTCGCCGGCGAACAGCTCCTCCAGCACCGTCGCGCCCGCCTCGGTGTAGTTGAACGTCAGGGTCGATTCCCCGCCATCGCGCAGGCTGCCGATGAACTCGCGATAGCCGTCGGGCGACGCCATATGGGTCGTGTCGATGGTCTCGCGCGACTTGTTCGGCGGCGTGACGGCCAGCAACTCCCCGATGCCCGCAAAGGTCGACGGGGCGGTGGCCAGATATTGAACGGACGCGCCAAAACCGGCGCGCGCGGCGGATGCAGCCATTGCGGATCTCCTCAGGAAGCAGCGGCGTGATGGACCATCAGGTCCAGGGACGTTCGGAAGACGGGCTTGCCCGCTTCCTCGAAGCTGTCGTCGCGCTCAGCGATAGACAGAATGACATCAAAGCGGACAGCGCCCCGACTGAAGGCGCGGGCGGTCAGGGCCGTCTCAACGGCGCGCGCCAGCGACTTCGCGGCGGCATAGCTTGCCGCCCAGCAGTCTACCTGGACACGTGCCTGGACCACGCCCGAGGCGCCGCCATGGTGAACGTCGGGCGTGCGATCGATGACGTGCAGGACGATGGCGGGCAAGGCCTCCCCCTGGGGCCGCCGAACCCAGTTGATACGCTTGACGACCTTGGCCTTGACGCTCGGGGCGGCCAGCAGTTCGGCGA
The DNA here is from genome assembly GCF_004210735.1 of Brevundimonas sp. Taxonomy (GTDB): domain Bacteria; phylum Pseudomonadota; class Alphaproteobacteria; order Caulobacterales; family Caulobacteraceae; genus Brevundimonas. Next base: position 52,172 of record NZ_SDZL01000007.1, on the reverse strand, counting down.
TCAGCGCACTTTCCATCAGCTACCCCTTGCGGCCGAGCGTGCGGCTTTCCGCGCCAGCCGATCAGCCGCCTTGGAGATCTCGGCCCACAGGTCTTCGCCGACCCCTTCGGGAATGGCGTCGGCCTCCGCGTCCCATGACGGCCGGGCAAACGCCTGGGGCGCATGATTGACGGTCCCGAACTCCTGCAACACGCCTTGCGGGTTCCGTCCCGGCCCGGCGTGCGCCTCGACAGTGGACTGCTTGCGGTAACGCTTGGTCGGGCTCTTCGTCGTGACCGTGATGCTCTCGACCAGGTCCGCGTCATCGACCGGCGCCCGCTGGCGCATGGCCTCGGCGACCGGCTGCAGACGGGCGAACGCCACGCGCCGCAGGACGTTCTTTCCGGTTGCCTTCGGCAGTGCGCCGAGGGCCTCTTCCAGGGCGCGCAACCCCTCGATCTTGATCCGGGCGCCCGCCATCAATCCACCGCCGCGACGGTATCGATCTCGGTCACGACCCGACGCCCCAGTTCGCGCGGCGGCGCGACGATCTCATAGACGACGCCGTCATATACAAGGCGATCCTGCACCGTCAGGTCAGCGCGATACCGGATATGGAACGACATGACCGCCGCCCCCGCCACCTGGGCGGCGGCGAACCGCTCGTTGCCCCGGTTCGGCCGGGCCTGCGCCCAAACCGTCGCCACGTCGGCCCACACCTTCACCGGCTCGTTCATCTCATCCCGCGTCTCGGTGAAACGCTGGATGGTGACGCGCCGCTCAAGCTTCCCTGCCTGCATGCCGCGCCCCTAGACCAGATGGATCTTGTGATTGGCCAGCAGAGCTTCCACCGACGCCACAGCAGGGATGCGGCCTGCGACCGAACCGACCTGCACCGTCTCACGATGCGCGTAGAAATCGCCGATCAGCAGCTTCAGGGCCGCCATCACCTCCGCGGGTTGGACGCCCGCCTCCCCGTAGCCGGCGACAACCGACACAGTGATCAGCGATCCGGCTTCACGGGCGGGCCAGGCCCGGCCGCTTCGCAGCACAATGGCCGATTCCAGGCCATGAAGACGGACCTCATAAGCGTCGGCCGCAAGGGCCGCGTCGGCGCCCGCGCTGTCGCGATAGGTGATCGTCAGAACCTCCGACACCGGACCGATCGGCAGGTGTCCCAAATCCTCCCAGGTGTCAGCCGTCAGGACCAGCTCCTGAGTGACCATCCGCGTGCCCGTGAGGCTTTCGACATGTCCCCGCGCGGCGGCGATATGGAGCGCGATCAGCTCGTCCTCGACCGTGTCGTCGACCTTGAGGTGCGCCTTCGCGCTTTCTAGGTCGATCGGTTCGACCTCGGGCGGGGTGACGACGACGGGCGAGCGCCACATCAGGCGCGGGTCTCCGGCGGCGGCGTCTTCACCGTCCGCTCGACCTTCTCTTCCACGACCGGCACGGCATAGCCATGCTCGATCAGGCTGAGGGCGTCGGACTTGCTGAACGCGTCGGTGACGGCGCCCGGGGCGACCGAAATCGTCGGGCCTTCGAAGCCCGCCAGCATCTTGATTTTCATGACAGTAGCCGGGGCGGGCCGCAGCCCGCCCCGCTCCCTGGAGGGTTTAGGAGGCCTTCAGGATCAGGTGCTTCACAGCACCCGCCTGGGCCAGCTCGCCGTCGAAACGGATCAGGCCGGCGATCCCCAGATCGGGCCAGAAGCGTTCGCGCAGCACGCCGATGATCGGCGACCCGACCTTGCGCACCCAGTATTTCTTGAAGTCGCCGAACAGGATGGCCTTCGCCGCCGCGGCGATGTCGGCCATGTCCTGGTTGATGTGATAGGGGCGCCCGTTCAGCGTGCCCGGCGCGCCGCCCTTCACATCGCCCTGCTGCCAGATGTAACGGCCTTCCAGATCCTTCAGCTTGCGGATCGCCTTGAAGGTCTGGTCGTTCAGCATGTAGCCGACGCCCGGCGCCTTGCGGTAAGCCGGGTCGACCGAGTGTTCCAGGTCGATCAGCTCGTCGAAGGTGATGGCCGTGGTGGCCGCAGCGGTTACGCCCAGCGAAGAAGCGGTGACGATGCCGTTCGGCGCCGACGACCCGGTGCCGATGGTCAGCTGCTTGTTGGCGATGCGGGCCAGGCGTTCGCCCAGTAGCTCGCCCAGCAGCGCTTCCATGTTGAAGATGCTGTCGGCCTCCAGCAGCCACGACCAACGCACGAACTCGGTATCGAAGGCATAGGCGTCCAGCGACTTCTGGCCGAAGGTCACGTCCTTGCCGCCGTCGTCAGTCAGGGCCGTGTTTTCGGTATGGGCCTCAGCCGTGCTGCCCGTGTCGTCAACGGTCGGCAGCTTCAGAGGATTGCCGCCCGAGGTCGTGAGGACGCGGCAGATGTCGCTGTCATACATCGGCCCCCAGGCCTTCATGGCCTTTTCGATCTCGCCCAGCAGTTCGGTCGGCACGGTGTACCCGCCCGCCGTGGTGGTGCCGGCGGTCTGGGCGCGGAACTCCGCAACACCCTTCTGCAGCACCTGGCGCTCCTCGGCCGTCAGGTCCGACGGCGACACGCCGCAGACGACCTTGGCGAAGACCTGGCGGTATTCGATCTTGCCGTCATCGCCGCGCTGTTCCTGGCCGTCCGGGGGCGTCGGGCGGCGCTGTTCGCGCAGTTCGTTGGCGCGCTGTTCGACGCGCTCCATGCGCTCTTCGCGCTCGATCAGCTTGTCGATGCGGTCGTGCTCGGCCATGGCTGCGTCGTGCTGGGTTTCCAACTCGGCCGCGCGCGACTCGTCGGTGTTGGCGTTGATCTGGTCCAGGCGTTCGCGGGCTTCGGCCACCAGCTGGGCCTGCTTCTCCCGCAGTTCGATGATGCGCGACATGGGGTGCTCCTATGTTGTCGCTGACAGGGTTCGGACGAGCGCGGGAGCGCTGCCTTACTCTCGGCCTTTCAGGTCGAGGGAAACCTTCATGCGAAGCCGACGCGCCGCATGACTGAAGTTGTGGGACCGGCGTTCCTTGCGCGCTGCATCCAGCGAGCGCAGCGCGATGGTCGTGTCGCCGTAAGCAGGCTGGGCCGTGGGCGAGATCTCCCGCAGCTCCGCCTTGTGGATCGTGCGGGTCGGAGGCTCGGTCGTATCGTCCCAGGTTTCCTTGATCGCCCGGAAGCCAAACGAGGTGCCGCGAATGTCCCCCCTGCCGACAGAGACAGCCAGGTCCCGCCCGTCCGAGGTGTCGGGCAGGTCGATTTCATAGGACACCCCGCGCTCATCCTCGGACAGTCGAAGCGTGCCGGCCGTCGTGCGACCCAGAACCCGGTTCCGGTCATGGCCGAAGAACGCCAGAACATCGCTCGCGATCGATCCTGAGAAGGCGCCGGGGGCAAAGACTTCCTTGAAGCTGTCGCCGATCTCGGTGGCGCTGTTGTAGGTGATGCCCAGCCCGCCGACGCGAGCGCCGTCATCAGACGATCGGCTCTCCAACGAACCAACCAGCGCGCGGGTCTCAAGGGTCATTCGGCCTCTCCATCTTCTTTCGGGGTAGGGGTTCCGGACTGAGGCTGCGCCCCAAGAGGAACCGTGGCGCCTTGGATGTAGAGCTGGTCCCCGCCGCGCTTCGGCGGCCGGTTCTCGTATGCCCGCGCCTCGTCGGGCGTCAGGATCGCCGTCTGGACGCCGCGCGCCAGCGCCTCCATTCGGCTCTTCAGATCGCCGCGCTCTAGGCCGCCCAGATTGTGTTCGACGTAGCGGCGGTTCCGGCGGGGCCCGAACAGCTTCAGATTCAGCTCGTCTTCCAGCGCCTTGGCCCAGGCGCTGATCAGATGCTTGGCCAGGAACAGATCCTGCTGCTCCGTGTTCGTGAACGTCCCGTGCGTCAGGTCCTGAAGGAAGACCGGCGGCAGGCCCCACACGCGCGAAAACTCTTCGACCTGGAAGCGCCGAGCCTCGGTCATCTGCCCCTTGTCGGGCTCGAACCCGACAGGCTTCAGTTCATAGCCGGCGGGTATCGGAAACACCGGTTCGTTGTTGGCCTTCGCCGCGTCGATGGCCCGCTTGATGTCGGCCTGCGCCCGACGTACCGCATCGGCGCCTGACGGCATCGGCCCGGTCAACGCCAAGGGCGGGACGCCCCCGCCGGCGAAGAAGCCGCTGGCGTAGTCGCCCAGCGACAGCGCCAGCTGAATGGCCTTCGACGCCATCACGAAAGGGCTATGGCTGCTGAGCTGATCGGACTTCAGCAGGAACGGAACGTCGATGATATCCGACGCCGGATAGGCCCGGCCGCCATAGTGATAGACGCGGCGTCCCTGGACGCGCTGCACGACGGTCGTGCTCGCATCCATCGGCCACAGGCTCAGGATCTTGGGGCCGGCCCGTTCGATATACAGCAGGCCCCGACCGGGCGCACTGAACACCTGTGACCAGAAATAGCGGCGGGCCGCGAAGCTCGACCACTCGTCGTTCATGGCCTCGTTCAGAACCTTCGACAGGTCCGATCGGTCGCGCTCGACCCCGGCCTCGCCCTTGTCCTTGAACAGGTGCAGGGGCAGGTTCGCCAGCGCGCTGGACAGGAAGGTCACGGCCGCCGCGACGGCTGGCACGGTCATGGCACTGTCCGGCGTGACCGGCGGCAGATTGACCGCGCCCTGGCCGAGGAAGAACGCCAGGAAGTCCTTGCTGCTGACCGGAACCGTGGGGTTCTCGATGCTCGCAGCCCGCGTTTCACCACGCCGGAAACGGTCGAAGAAGCTCATGCCGCCCCCGCCAGAGAGAAGTTCGGATCGTCCCAGGGCGAGGCCGCAAGCCCGCCGCCGTCATCCGCCACCGCCAGCGCCAGCCCCGTCACAAGGGCGGCGATGCCGTCGATCCGTTCAGTCGATTTTGCCTTGGACGGCTTGATGTTGCCGGCGGCGTCCGTCTCGATCGCCACGTTCTGCGCGCACCAGCGCAGCACGGGATGGCCGCCGTGGGCCAGCGCCTGGTCCAGCAGCAACCGCTCCAGCTCTTTCGACGGACCCGACAACGTCAGGAAGCCCTGGCGAACCTGTTCGCAGGGCATGCCCTCACCGGTCAGCTGGATCATCACCTGCATGGCGTTCCAGGGATCGAAGCCGACCCGCTGGAACTGGAACATCTCCGCGTCGGCCCGCAGCTGGGCTTTCACGAACTCATAGTCGACGACGTTCCCCTCGGTCGGGGTCAGGGCGCCTTCGCGGACCCACTTGTCATAGGGCACCCGGTCCCGGCGCACACGCTCCGCGATCCGCTCGCGTGGCAGATAGAAGCGCGGCAGGAACGCCCACGTCCGCCCCTCTTCTTCGGGCGGAAACACCAGCAGCGACGCCGTCAGATCGGTCGTCTGCGACAGGTCGTTGCCGACGAAACACCGTCGCCCGCGCAGGCTTTCTGCCAGCTCGGACCAGTGAATCGGCCCCGCGCACGCATCCCACTTCTCGATCGACAGCCAGCGGACGGCCTGTTCGGTCCAGAGGTTCAGGTGATAGCGCTTGAAGTCGTTCTCCAGGCGCGGGCTCTCCCGCGCCTTGCGGCACTCCGCTTCCAGATACTCACGCTTGACGCTGACGCCCAGGTTCGGATTCGCCTGCGCCCACACCGCCGGATCGGTCCAGTCCGCCTCCGGCGGCACGGCGTAGATGACGACCAGCGTGTCCGGATCGTCGATCGATCCGTCCTGAACTTTCAGGCAGTAATCCCAGGTCTCCCAGCCGTAGCCGATCCGCTCGCCGGCCGTCGAAATCAGGAACTCAAGCGGCTGGCGCCGCGCGGCCGAGGATTGGTGAACGAAGGTGTAGAGGTCCCCGTTCGGCCATTCGTGGATCTCGTCCCCGACCAGTCCCGACATCGACAGACCGTGCTTGCCGGTCGGCGATCCCGACAGCGGCTTGAACGCCGCGCCCAGCTCCGCGCAGTAGATCGACGGCTTGAAGCACTCCAGGTGCTCCGACAGCAGCGGCGACAGGTTCACCATCGCCACCGCCTTGCGGAAGACGAGGCTGGCCTGGTCCTTGTCCTTGGCGATCGAATAGACCTGACCGCCCGGCTCCGCGTCGCCGATCAGCGCCAGCAGCGCGACGCCGGCGGCCAGCTCCGTCTTGCCGTTCTTTCGCGGCACCCAGACGATGGCGCGCCGATAACGCCGCGTCCCGTCCGCTCGCTTCCAGCCGAACAGCGGCCGGACAATGTCACCCTCCTGCCAGCCCTCCAGCCGGAACGGCCGCCCCGCCCACTCGCCCTCGGTCAGCCGAAGGTTGTTGTGGAAGAAGGCGACCGCCGCGTCTGCGGCCCGCTGGTCGAACCAGTATTCGCCTTCGACCCAGCAACCCCGCTCGACCGACCACGTCGCTTTGCTCCCGACGCCCAGCGGGCGGTCAGGCGTCCCGACCTTGAGGACCATGCGGTCTAGTTCAGCAGCCCGATCGTGCGCGCCGGCGCCTCGGCCTCGTCCGTCTTTGACGAACCGGGTTCGGGGCGCGAGCCAAACAGATCACCCGCCGGATCCGGCGTCGTGGCCCTGGATGCGAACAGACGCTGCCGCTCGGCCGGGTTCAGCCCGAACCGATCTTCCGCCGAGATCAGCTGACGCTCCAGCCGGTCGCCGATCATGTAGGCCGGGTCCGGACGGCGCACAGTCCCGCTGGCCGTCACGATCTCATAAATCTCGCCCTCGGTGTCGAGGCGCTCCTGCATCTTCAGCCACCGCGCGAAGTTCCGGCAGTAGCGCCCGAACGCTTCCGCATCGACCGGCGTCAGCAACTTCAGCAGCTCTAGGCGCGGCGACAGCCGATCCCAAACCTTGAGCCCATCACCCTTCAGCCAGGTCGGCGGCTGCACCGCTCCCGGTCGCGCCGGCTGCACCACAGGATCGACACCGATACGGCGGCGGCTGGGATTGCCCTTGGCCACCTTCACCGACGCGGGGTCGGGCTTTCGTCCCCTCGCCATGAAAGGTCTCCCAAAAAATTATTCCGGATATTCGCGCCCAAAGATTTTGGTTGCCCCCGCCGGTCCCTAACCGAAAGGTTGGAGAGATCGACCCACCCCCCTCCCCGGCGGGGCGGAGGGCAGGGGTCCGGGCGTTGCTGCCTTGCCTGCCTAACTCGGCGAGCCTTGGCGGGGTCTCAGGTCCCCAGCTCGCCTCCGCGCCACAGGTAGCTTCTCGCTCTAAGGTCAGCCGTGTTTCGCGGCCTCGCCCGGTCAGGTCCCGCGCAGGATCGGCGCGGATGAAGGAGGAAGCGGCGGCAGGCCCAGCCTGACCGCCAGGTTGTCGAGAGCCATTCGGCCCTGTCGCTCCAGCCGCTGCTTGAACCCGTCGTGGCAGGGCTTGCAGCAACTGATCCAGTAGGTGCGGTTCCAGAACAGCGCCTGGTCCCCGCGATGCGGATAGAGGTGATCCGTCAGCGTCGCCGCCGTCACTTCGTCGATCAGTTCGCAGTAGCGGCACAGCGGTGATGACCGCAGATGACCGCGCGACGCCCGATCCCATGCCGAGGTGTATCCCCGCTCGCGGGCCGACCCTCGCCGGGCGTCTGATGCGCGGTTCGTGTCGCGCCGGGTCACGGCGTTGGCGGGTCGGAATGTCGGAGGAAGGGAGGGCATCAGGCCGACCCGTCGTCGGGAGGGGGAGCGACCGGGGGAGCGCGTCGCTCCGTTCCAGTCGCACCTCTCGAACGTGTCGAGTCCATGCGCTTAGCGTTCCTGATTCGCAAGCAGGTCTTCCAAGGGGAGCACGACAACGCTGGCCACGACCGCCAGGGCCTGCCGCAGACGTGCCCGGTTCAAACCGTTGGCATCACCGCCTGCACCCAGGGAACGGATCGTCTCGCCACGCCCGGCGACGGCGTCCAGCACCGCTACAACCCTGTTGTCGCCGAGGCGTCGTCCGATCTCCGTCCGATAGACGAGGGCCGCCCCGCGATCCAATCCGGCCCACACCAGCCTGTCGCTGCTGACCGCCTGCCGCGTGCTCCGCTCCGGATCGCCGAGACTGCTCCCCAGGGGAGCAAGCCCCGCCTCATAGAGGGAGCGGTATCGCAACGCCGTCTGCCGCTCCCCGTCCGACAGCCCGCCCGCGCGCCACAGGCTCTCAACCCCGTCCACGCGGCTGACCCGGCGGACCGTCGTCACCTTGATCATCGCCTCGCCCTGGTGGCGCATCACCCCGCCAAAGCGGTCGCGGATGAACTCGGCCTGTTCGATGTCTCCGACCTCGACCTCGGCCCCGGTTCGCCTCAGGCGCTCGACCGTGTCGGCGATCCCGGCCTCGACCGCCTCGGCCTCATTCTCGCCCGCCAGCTGCTGCTCGACACGGCGCACCAGGGCCGCCGCCTGCCGCCGCTGCTCGACCGATCCCGAGGCCAGCATCGCCGCCCGCATCAGCGCCGTCTGCTGCCAACGGTTCAGCGCCCGCCCGCCCACGCGCGTCTCGACCACTTCGGCCTCAACAACAGGCTTCGCCATGCGGCCCACGGCGGCGACCATCATCCGGGCCGCGCTCGATCCCTCAGCCATGACGCACCGCCGGTCCCGCATGCTCGACCGAGACCCCGATGGCCTTCAGCGCTCGCCCCGCCCCGTCGATCAACCGCGTGGCGGCGACGCTGGTGGCGGCCTGGACGACCCGGCGCGTCTCGTCCCAACGGGCCGGGTTCAGGTAGCTGGCGGCCCCCGCATCGCCCATGGCCGACACCACCACGTCGCGAACCTGACGCGGTCCCGACCAGCCCGCCGCGACCGGCGCCTGGGCCAGGGCGTCGTCATCGGGAAGCCAGACTTCGAACCGATCCTCGTCCAGCCAGCGGTCCAGGTTCATCGCCCTGTCGCGGGCGAAGTCGGGGTCGCGCGCCACGGCGGCCCGCACCGCGCTCAGCAGCCGCTCGGGCGTCATGGCCGACCGCTCCATCGCCGCCAGCCACGCCCGCTCGACCTGACGAGGGCTGACCCGCTCGGGGGCCTTGGCCGCCCATGCCCATATCGCCGCCTCGCGCTCGCGCGCACCCGCTAGAGGTTTAACCTCTTGAGGTATTTCCTTCCCTATTTGGGTGACACCCGTGTCACCGGGCGGGGTGACACCCGTGTCGTCTTGGGGTGACACCCGCGTCACCCCGCCGCCGTCCCTTGGGGTGACACCCGCGTCACCCCGCGCCGCCGCCGCGCGTTCGGCCTTCAGGCGGCGAATGGTGCTGGCGTGACCCGTATCCAGCGGCATCCGATAGATGGGATACAGCCGGCCCATATAGGTCTTCTTGGCCCCCGTTTCGATCAGCAGGCCCATGCCCTTCAGCGCCCTAAGTCCCCGCTGGACCGTCCGCTCCGACACGTCGCATTCCAGCGCCAGCACCGGCACGGCGGCCCAAACCTCGCCCTCGGCGTCGGCCCAGGCGGCGATGGTCTTCAGCACGTCCTTGGCGTTCCGGTCGCGGTTGCCCTTGGCGTCCCGACACTCCTGCGCCTTGGCCCAGGTCACGGCCACGTCGCTCATGACCACCTCCCCAGCGCCGGCATGGGCGCAGCCGCGATCATGCCGCCAGCCGCCGTCAGCGCGGCCGCCTCCAGCAACTGGATCGAGCCGTCCAGCTGCGTCAGCTCGACCAGCATCTGGGTCAACAGCGCCTGGCGGTACGCCGGATCATCCCGGCGCAGATCGTCGTCCGCCATCGCCGCCGCCCGCGCCTCGCGCACGCGGCGGCGCTCTTCGCGCAGCACATTCAGGGACGCCTCATGCTCCCCGCCCGTCGACACGCTCACAACCACCCCCGGTCCCGCGCCAGCCAGCGCGGCATGGTCCAGACATTCTCGTCGCGGCCCACGCCGCGCCTCACTTCGGATTTCGGAACCCATCGCGCCCCGCGCCGGTCGATCCCCTTGGCCAGCAGCCATGACGCCGGCCGCTCGTCGTGCACGGTCATGGTCATCGACACCGGCGAATGGTCGTCGCCGGGCGCGTCAAAGGCGGTGCCGAACAGGTCTAACGTCATGCGGCCATTCCCTTGGATGCGTCGCTCAGGCGGCGTTCAATGTCGGCGCAAAACTGGGGCTCGCGCTCGATCAGCATTGAGCGCTGACCTTCCAGCAGAGCCGCCTCTCCCGTGGTTCCTGAACCGGCGAACGGGTCCAGGATCATCGCGCCTGGGGGAGCGATCAGCCGGCAGACCCATCGTTTGAGGTTGACCGGCTTCACGGTCGGATGGCGGCTTCCGCGTCGCTCCGCCGCCGTCGCCTTGGCGCAGTAGAAGAACCGGGCTGCAGACCCTGTATCGCCGCGCGGCGAGGACGGAGGCCGGCCGCCGAATGCACGGTAAACATTGTTCGTCAGCGCGCTCGGCTCATCGCCCGTCACCGCACCCTGCTGCCCCGGCGCGGTCGGGAAGGCCGATGCGACCTCGGCCGACCCGTCATGCATCAGGTTGGCCGGCCACCGCCCCCGGGCGTCGCCGCCGCGTGGTCCAGGCGCCAACGTGTAGGTGGTAGATCCCGATTTCGAGTAACGCCGCTGAGCCGAAGCCTCTCCCTCGCGCGATACCCCGGCATGGCCGCCCTCAACCCGGCAGGCGTCGATATTCAGCGCGCCGACGCCCCAGCGCCTCAGGTTCTGCGCGACGGTCCCATCCAGCGGCTTTTGCGCCAGGACGATGGGTTCAAAGGCGGGCTTCAACGCCGTGCCCCAGCCGTCCCATTCCCCGCGCTGGTTATGCGATTTCGGAAAGCCCGTTCCGTAAACCCACGCCAGCTGATCGCGGATGATGAAGCCGGCGTCCTCGATGGCGCAGGCCAAGCGGTGAACAGTGCGCGTCCCGCCGAACGCCGCCAGGTGCGCGCCGGGCTTCAGGACGCGCAGAACCTCGGCCCAGAAGGCCGGATCAAACGCCGTTTCGCCCGTGTCCCACGTCTGCCCCATGAAGCCGGCCGAAGCGCGGGAATAGACCCCGCTGGCGCCGATCTTGGCCGTTGCCGTCCCTTCGCCGCCGAACCGCTTGACGATACTGACCAGCGCATAGGGCGGGTCTGTCACGCATCCGTCGATGGAGCATGACTCAACACCGCGCAGCACATCGCGACTGTCACCACAGATCAGATCTGCGCGGCCAGCGTATGCGGCCCGCCCCCCGGCATGCGTCATCGCCGGCGCACCGCGCTGAACGCCGCGATCGCCTGAAGCGGATCGGTGAACGACTGCCAGCGCAGGGCCGCGAACCCTTCCGGGTCGTGGTCGGCCGCCGCCATGCCCAGAACCGTCGGCTCGCAGCTGACGCGCTCGGCCCCATACAGCCGCCCGTCCTTCAGCCGGACGCCCAGCACGAACCCCTCGCAATCCACGACCGCGACGGGCCACGCCATCCAGATCCCTTGGGTGGCGTTCAGGCACGCCACGATGATGTCGCCGGGCCAGCACCCGATGGGCTTGTCCTGTTTCGCGTCCGCGTCCGGCGCGGGGCGTCGCGCGACCAGATCGATGATCTCCGCGCTCATGCCGCCTGCCTCCCGCCGTCGCTGATCGCGACTTCCAGCGCCTCGGGCGACACGTCGAACAGCTCGGCCAGGTCATCGACCGGCACTCCGCGCGCGACATAGGCGCGGCTCCACCGGGCGATGGGCGCGGTCACGGGCTTCAACCGCACCGTCCCGGTGCGAACCGGGTTCGTCGGGCGCGGGCGTCTGCGCGGCGGTTCCGTCAGGGGCGGCGCGACGCCGAACGCTCTCGCCGCCACCGGCGCCGGGCTGTCGGCCCCGCCATCCTCGCGATCAGCGCCGGCCTTATGCTGATCCGTCGCCGTTTCAGCCGCCGGGGACAGAGGGGCGGATGGCCCTTCCGGCGGCAGGGCCAATCCGGCCGCCGCCAGATCCTGCATCACCAACGCGACCTGGTCGTCCGACACCCGCGCCCGGTCCAGCGATGACGGCGCCACCTTGCCCCGCGACAGCTTCAACAGGCGCGCCGCATCGGCGGGCCGGACGTTCAACCCGGTGATGAAGGCGGCGGCGGCGATCTGGCGCGCGCGCCCGCCGCCATGCTCGAACACGCGATCCGGCGCGATCCCCACGATCTTGCTCGCGGCGACCAGCGCGACCGCCGCATGCGCAGCGGTCAATCCCCCCGACATCATCCATACACCTCCGGTCGGCCCTGGTGGGCGCGCTGAAAATCCCGCTGCGCCAGCCGGTGCAGCTCATCGTCCAGAAACGCGCCCAGCGCCGTCACCGACGGGGCCAGCTGACGCCGCCCCTCGGCCGCCTGTCGTGCGAACGCCCCGGCCGCCAGGGCGAACGCCTTGGCGGCATCCGCCACCGTCGAACCGGCTTCGCGGTCCAGCGCGCCTGTGCTGGCCGACTGCGTCCGCCGCGCCAGGGTCATCAACCGGAACTCGACCTCATGCCCGCTCGCCGCTATCTCCAGATCCGACACGCACTGCCCGGCCAACAACACCAGGCCCCGCCAATCGGCGCGGCTGGTCGTCGCGGCGGACCGCGTCGGTTTCGTCTTTTTCCAGGCCGGCCGCGTGCTCATGCCGCCTCGCGTTCCGGACGCAGGTCCGCGATATGGGCCACCCGCACCACGCCCTCCGGCGTCAGGGCGAACCCGCGACCCGACGCGGGCGCGAATGTGATCCCAAGGGTCGCTGCGCGCCGCCGCGCCTCGACCACGGCGACATAGGCGCCGCCCCCGCCGATGATCCCGCGCGTCAGCGATTCGGTCGCCACCCGCCCCGCGTTCGCGTGCCACAGGCGCGCGACGATCAGCGCCGATTCCTCGTCCAGCCCGGCCCGGCGCAGTGCGCGCCGCACCATCTCCCGCGGGCTTTCCGCACGCACCGGCACGACACCGCCAGTCCAGGCCGCATCGTGGTGACGGCGCAGATCATGTTCGGTCACGCCCGCCATCCGCGCGATGGCGGACCAGCTGCATCTCAGCGCGCGCTTCTCGATCACGAAACCGACGGGCACATCGACGGCGCGGGTCATCGGACCCCCCGCTTCAACAGGGGCTCCAGCACCGACGCGACCTGATCCAGTTCGGCCTTGCCCCGTTCGACCAGCGCATACAGGGCGGCGGCCTCGGCCGGATTGACGTCGTCATCGGCCATCGCCTCACGGCATCCGGCCTGCAACCGCGCCGCCAGTTCGGTCACGTCGCTGGCCTCGTCGCGCAGATTGCCGACCGTCGCCGCGTCGGGCCGCGCCTCGACCAGGGCGCGTGAAATGATCGGCTGGCCGCAGAACTCTTCCAGCGACCACTGGATATCCAGCGGCAGCATGTCCGGCGCCAACGGGTTCTGGCACCGCGACAACTGCTTGACCGAATACGGGCGGCACAGCTCCGCGCAGGCGGCCGAGGCGGCGTCCAGGCCGCCGCACGCGTCGATCAGACGACGCGTCTTCAGTTTCAGCCAGTTGCGGCGACCCTCGGGCGTCATCATGCGGGTGCCCCACGATGGCGCTCAGGTGCTAGCGTGGCCGCATGATCCGACTCGCCGCCGTGACCCTTCTGTTCGTCGCCGTCGCTGGGACGGCCTCTGCCGACCCCTGCAAACGCATCCCTGATCGCGGGTCTATGCCGCCCGAGCTGCGCGCGGGTCACAGTTTCAGCGGCCCGGTCGTCTATGTCGGTGACGCCGACAGCCTGTGCGTAGAGACCCTGCCAGGCAGAGGGGGCGAGGGCTGGGTCGAGGTCCGTTTGGCCGACTTCTTCGGACCCGAGCTGAACGATACCGGCGGCCGAGAGGCGCGCCGCGCCTTGATCGACATTGCCATGGGCCGAACGGTTACCTGCATTACCGGCCGACGATCCTACGACCGCGTTGTTGCCCGCTGTGCCCTTGATGGTGTCAGTCTCGGCGACCTGATGCGCCGGCGTGGTGTCCCGGAGGGTGGTCGGGGACGGACCTGACGAACTGAGTAAGTTTGTTCGCGAGACGTTCTCGGCGGGATTCTCGGCGCCAAGCGCGGCCGTTGCGGGCAAGTTGTCTTCATGACAGCAGTTCCCACGCTCCCGCTCATCGTGAAACCCAACAACGAGCGCGACATCAGCGTTCAGCTGCGCGGCGGGGATACGTCCGCTGGAGAGTTGCTCGATCGCCAAGGCGACACGGACACTGGGCTCCTCACACCCCCGCTCGATTTGGCTGATCTGACCCTTGCTCTTGAGCCCGAGCAGCGCAGCAAATGCCTCTTGAGAGAGGCCAAGCTCTTTGCGGAGATCGACGACAAACATGGGCAAAGGTTTGCACATGCCGAACTTTCCGACAAGCCAAATGTTCGGCATGGCCGGACTGACGCGCCGGGCGCGGGTTTGCATACTCCGAACATGGCTCAGAAACCCCGCAAATCGCGGCCCGCAGAAGTGTACGAGGAGTATCGCGCCCGAAGCGGCTGGTATCTTGCCGCGTGGCGTGACTATGCCGGGCTCACGCTTGAAGATCTGGCTGACGAGCTGGGTCGGTCCAAGGGCTACATTTCGGACCTTGAAACTGGCGCAACCAGGACGGGGCGGCCACCGACGCGTTTCAATCGAGATCTGGTCGAGCAGGTTGCTCTAGTGGTCCACACAACCGGCGGGCGCCTCATCGATGTGAACCCTTTCACCGCATGGGAAGGCGCCGAGCAGTTCGAAGCGACGATCCGGCGCCTGGGGCCGGAAGACAGACAGGCTGTGATTGATATGGCCGAACGATTAGCCAGCCGACTTGCGAGCTAACATTCCAAATGAGAACGGCGGTCCGTCAGGACCGCCGTTCTGCTTTTGTGATGGCGCTCAGGAAGAGCAGCGCTGCATGACATTGCGCTCGAGGGCGATCTGCTCGCCTTTTGCCTGAGCTAACTCGCCTTCCACGCCCCCGCCAAAGACTGAGCCGACAGGGATAAGAGCCAGGAACACACCGGCCGTGTCCGCCAGGGCCGCATTGTTCTGGCGCTTGGACAGCGCGGTCACCCTCTCACGGGTTAGTTGGAGCTGAGTCCGTGCGTCGGCGCACGAAAGGCCCGAAAAGTCCGTGGCGGACACGGCGACCGGCGCGACCCCGCTGGCCCGCGTCGCGCAGGCAGACGTGGATAAAGAGGCAGCGCACAGCGCCGCCGCGATGGCGATATTCTTCATTGATCCCTCCCAGGAATATCGCAGCCCCCCGGCCACGATTGCGCGAACGATAGGCTTCAACTGAGGCGGGTGTCTAGGCTGCATCATCCAGCCACGGGTCGCGGCCGTCCGGATCTATCATCATCGCCCCTGCAGGGACGTTGCCAATCACCTGCAAGATCTCGGGATCGTCAAAGATGTTGGCCTCCAGGTCGGCGCTTTGCTGGAAAACCAGAACGCCGTCGGCCGAACGCGCGAGGATCGCGCCTCCCTCTTCCGCGTCCAAAGCACAAAGGAAGGGATAGCGCTCGGCTGGCCGGCCGCTTCTGAACACCTGGGCACAGTAATGTAGCTGACGCGGCATGCGTCCGATCCTCCATTCCTGGTGACTTTTCCGCACGCCGACCGCTTAGAGTCGAGTCTCCCCTCGCGACCCTACGTCCGATAACGACGGATGAAGGTTCGGCAATGGCGAACATTTCTCTTGTGGTCGTGTTCGGCATATGCAAACTTTTGCTCGTCCGCATCGGTCGAGCGCACTTCCTGCTGACACGGCGCTCATCCGGTCCCCCTCGGGGCCGATGCGGACGACCCCTTTCGAGGAGCCATCCATGTCCGACGCCGTGCATGCATCCGCCGCTATCCAGTCCGCCCGCCACTACAGCGCCGGCGCGATTGACGCCCTGTCCATCGCTGACGCCTTCGCCGGCCGCGACGACCGCCGCGCAAACCTGGCGCTGGAAGAGGCGATGGCCGGCCTGACCCAGGCCCGCGACCAACTGATCGCCGCCCAGACCGCCCGCCTGTTCGCCCGCAACCTGCCCGCCGCCGGGCTCGCCCTGGTGATGATGGTCGCGCCCTGGCTGCTGGTCGTGGGGATCGCCTGACCATGCCCGACATCAACGGCATCCACCTGCTGGTCGTCGTGATCGGCCTTCTCGTCCTCCTTTCCATCCCTGTCCGGAGACGCCGCCCATGAGCGCCGCCACCCTGAACAAGCTCGCGGTCGAGAACGCCGCCCTCCTGCGCGCCTTGCGCGACCGCCCCACGGGCGGGTGGGAAACGCTGACCGCCCTCGCCACCCACCTGACCCGCGATCCGTCCAATCTGCGCCGGTCGCTGGATCGCCTGGAAGACGCCGGCCTGGCCGCCTTCAACGCCATGGTCACCGGCCTGACGGCCGAGGGCGAGGCCCAGCTGGCCATGATCGACCGGGCCGAAGGGCAGGGGGGCGACGAACCCGGTTCGCCGTCGGCGGGTCAGGGTGAAATCCTGTTCCTCAACCACGCCCAGATCTTCCCCGATCATCAGAACGCGCGCCGCGACTGGGATAGTGACGAGGCCCGGGACGAACTGGACAACCTGCGACAGGACATCGTCCAGAACGGTCTGTTGCAAAACCTGGTCGTGCGCGGCCCCGATGACATGGGCGGCCTGGTCAAGGTGGTGAACGCCGCCGGTCATCCGGTCCCGCTCTACACCCTGGTCGGGGGCGAACGCCGCTGGCGCGCCATCGGCGAGGCGATGCGCGACGGCGACTGGGCCGAGGACCGCCTGATCCCCTGCCGCCTGCTGGACACCGACGACCTGGGCCACCGCCTGGCCGCCCTGGCCGAGAACCTGCAACGCCGCAACCTGAACCCGATCGAAAAGGCCAAGGCCTTCGAAGGGCTGGCCCTGGCGGGCCTGTCGAACCAGGAGATCGCCGACCGCGTCAGCTCGACCCCCGAACACGTCCAGCAACACCGCCGGTTCCTACAGCTCGACGAAGCCGACCAGCAGCGGATGACCCTGCCCAGGGATGACCAGCGCCGCCTGTCCGTCCGCGACGCCCGCGCCAAGCTGGCGAAGAAGGCGGATGAACCCGCCCCCGCGCCGGTCACCCCGATGACCCGCCTGGCGTGGATCGAACTCACTCACGCCGCCTATAACGAGGGTGAACACTCCAACCTTTGGAACTCGGTTCAGGTCGGGCCCGACGCCCGGGACAGCGCCGAGGGCATGCGCCTGCAAGAGATCGGCGCGGTCGAGTTCTCGACCATGCACCTGCATGGCCCGCGCGCCGGCCGCTTCACGGCCAAGCGCCATTACGACGCGAACAGGGTGCGGATCGACCCGCCCTTCCCGGCGGGGATGTTTGACGGTGACGACGAACGAAACGCCATCCTTCGCGCGGCCCAGGTCGAGGCCCTCGGGGATCAGGCACCCGAATGGCCCGAGAACGATGTCGCCTACGCCACGCCCTGGCTGGCCGACATCGGCGAACTGACGCCTGAGGGCGAGGCGACCCGCGACGCGTTTCAAGCCGCCGACGCAGAGGCCGAGCGCATCCGCGAGGAGAACCGCAGACGGTGGGCCGAGCGCCAACGCGCCTATGCCGAGGCCCGGGCGCGGCACATCCAGCTGCTGAACGCCGCGCGGCAGGCTCCGACGGCGGGCCAGCCGGAAGAGGTCGTCGCCATCGCCGCCGATCTGGATCGGCCCTTCCCGTGGCAGGCCCTGCCGTCCGGCGCGATCGTGGCGGCCAACGGGACCGAGGTGAAGCAACGCCTCTATGGCGCCGCGCCCTCCGATCAGGAGCTGGCCCTCAACGACATGATCGTGGTCGCCGCCAATGCGGCGGCGGGCGTGGTGACGCCGACGCCAAAGGCGCCCGGGGCCGAGGGTCTGAGCGAAGAGGCTTTCCTGAACGAACTGGTGGGCTCGCTTCGCGAACTCCCCGAAGGCGCTGACCTGCCCGACGATGCGGCCGAAACGCTGGCCGCGACCGTCCTCTCGGCCTTCCTCGCCGACAACGGCGTCGCCTTCGGTGACGAGGGCTTCGACTGGTCCGCCGAAGGCGCCTACGCCCTGGCTGTCACCCACTGGGAAGACGCGGCCGAAGCCGAGGAGAGCGAGACTGGCGAGGAGCCAGCGTCCGTCAGCGAGCCCGGCGAACCTGCCGTGCCGATCGACCAGTCCGTCGATCCCGACTTCATCGTCTGCCTGGAGGACGGGCGGAAGTTCAAGTCGCTGAAGCGTCACCTGCGCACCCGTTACAACCTCAGCCCCGAGGAATACCGCGCCAAGTGGGGCCTGGCCGACGACTATCCGATGGTCGCGGCGAGCTACGCCAAGGCCCGGCAAGAACTCGCCGAGAAGATGGGCGCGTCCGCCTGATGCGCGGCCCTCACATCGACGCCGCCGCCCTGCTGGCGGCCCACGGCCACAGCGCCGCCCCCATCACCTTCAGAAAAGGACTCCGCATGGCCGACACCGTCCGCTTTGCCCTGCTGCCCCGCCTGGACGCGACCGTAAAGCCGGTCGTCTTCCCCGACATCCACGCCCTGGCGCGCAAAATCCAGCGCGAGCGCGGCCTGCAAGCCCTGGACATGACCGAGATCGAGGATCTGGAGCTCGCCGGCCGCCCCGACGCCCACCGCGGAGTTCAGATCTACACCCTGGACGACGGCAACAACCGCGACCGCTTCCTCGGCTACGCCTGGCTGGACGGCGGCGGCCTGGAAACCCTCAAGTCCGCCCTGCGCCGCAACCCCGTCGTCATGCCCGACGCGGAGGCCGCGTGATGGGCGCGCTGACCCCCAGCCATCTGGACCTGTCCGACGAAGCCGCCATCACCCAGGCCCGCCACGAACTGCACCGCGCCGTCGATTTCGGCGGTGAGGCAGAGCAGGCGGCGTGGGTCCGCAAGTGGGGCGAGAGCGCGCTGGCCGCTGCCGACAGCGTCGCCGGAGACCACGACGGGGACGCCCCTTGGGTCAACGGCTTCATCAAGAAGCTGCGCGCGGCCCAAGCCGCCGCCGATCAGCTGCGCGCAGCGTTGGGCGAGAAAACCGGCAACCCCGAAGCGGTCAGGGATCGCGCCATCACCGTCGGCCGCCGGATCGACGACCTTGTTGAGTTCTTTGAGGGGGAGCGCGGACTATGAGGCTGACCGTCGAACAGTCGGCGCTTCAGCGCGCCGCCGCCCGGGTCGCGGGCGTGGCCGACCGCAAGGGGGCCATCCCCATCCTGGCGAACCTGATGCTGGACGCTCAGGGCGATCAGCTCTGGATCATCGCCACCGATCTGGACATCGAGATCCGCGAGTTCATACCTGCCGAGGTCGAGACCCCGGGCTCGATCACAGTCAGCGCTGCCACCCTCAGCGAGATCGCCCGCAATGCACCGGCCGGGGCCGAGCTCAGCATCCGGTATGGCCAGGGCGACAACGACCCGCGCGCCCAGGTCCAGTTCGGCCGGTCGCGCTATCAGCTGCCGGTTTTGCCGGCCGGGGACTTCCCCATCTGGGGCGATCTGCACGGCACGGAAACGACGGTCCAGATTCAGGCGCCGGACCTTAAGCGGGTGCTGGACCGCGTCCACTTCGCCCAGTCGACCGAAGGGGCGCGCTATTATCTGAACGGCGTCTATATCGCCCCGCGCGCGACGCCGGACGGCGTGCGCCTGAGGGGCGTCGCCACCGACGGACACCGACTGGCGCTGGATGAATGCCCCCTGCCGGAAGGGTCGGACCTGACGCCGGTCCTGGCGTCACGCAAGACCATCGGCGAAATGCGTCGCCTGCTGGATGGCCTGACGACCCCGGTCGAACTGACAACGTCCAGCGCCGGCCTGCGCCTCCAGACCCCGACCACCCGCCTGACAGCCAAGGCGCTGGACGGTTCCTTCCCCGACTATCAGCGCGTCGTGCCTCGGAAATGGGAACGCCAGATCACCCTGGACCGGGTCATGCTGGCGGCGGCGGTCAAGCGCGTGTCCCTGATCAGCGCCGAGAAGTCGCGATCGGTGAAGTTCACGATCGACGGCGAGACCCTGACCCTCACAGTCCGCAACGCCGAGGCCGGACAGGCCGTGGAAGAGATCGCGATTGACGACGGGGGCGGCCACCTGGAGGCCGGCTACAACGGCAAATACCTGCTGGACGCCCTGGATCAGACCGACGCCAAGCGCGTGGTCCTGCGCGTCACCGACGGCGGCTCGCCCGCCCGTCTCGATCCCCACCCCGATGACCAGGCAGCCGCCAGCGGCGCCCTGTGCGTCATCATGCCCCTGAGGGTTTGACCATGACCGCCAAGACCTATTCGCGCGGCGCGCTGCACCGCTTCCTGTATCTGGAGGACATCCTGATCGGACACTCCGATGGCATCGACGGCGACCGCCTGGCCGCCGGCCTGACGTGGGCTAAGACCGGCCAGGCCAATCTGGAAAACACGGACCTGATCAACCTGTTCGCCTCGCCCCACGTCGCGGCGGCGGAAGAGGCTGAATGGCAAGGCGACCCGATCGCCGAGGCGAAGAGCGATCTGGTCCGGATCACGGTCGAGGCGACGGCCCTCGACATAGCCGATCCCGACACCCTCGAAGGCGCCGCCGCCCTGGCGCTGGCCGAGGCCAGCTGCGCCGCCGAGAAGTGGCCCGCCTACAACTCCGCGCACGAAGGCTTCGCCGTTATCAATGAAGAGTTCGACGAGCTGAAGGCCCACGTCTGGACAAACCAGGTTCGTCGCGACCTGCCCGCCATGCGCGGCGAGGCGATCCAGCTGGCCGCCACGGCCCTGCGCTTCGCCGCCGACGTCTGCACCGAAGGGCGGGGACGGAAGTGAGCCTGTCACCCGTCTCATACGAACCATTTTCGCCTAGCTGGCTAAGCCACATCCAATCGAGCCACCACTTCAGCATGGGTGAGGCTAGGGCGCCGTTCAACGAGGCGGGCCAGATCAGTCACAGCGTCGGCAAGCGCGGCCGCTGTATTGGCAATGAACTGCGCCGCAAGGGGGTCGATATGGCCTGGCGCGGGCAAACCCGCGACGAGGCCTCTGCCAAGCCTCTGCACTTGCCGGACGCGGCGAGCGATCGGCGCGGACCTTACAGCGATCAGATCCAAAGCGCTCAGGCGCTGCTCGGCCAAGGTGACCTGGGCTCGGAGCCCCGCTTCAAGAGTGGCCGGCACGATGCCGTGACGTTGCCCGGCCGTGACAACTGCATAGGTCCAGCGGCCCATATCAAAGGCCGCATCGAGCGCGTCCTGACGAGCTGTGCCCGCGTCCATTCGCCGAATGATCAACGGGACAGCGATCGCCAGTACCGAGGAGAGAAAGATCGCCACTCCCGCGACGAGCGCTTCCAGAGTGACGGCGTCGATCCGGATGACAGCGCCTTGCATCGCTGGAAGGGCAGCCATGAAGGCGAGCCAAATGGCGCATCCGCCCGCACTGATCCAGTCACCCCGAGTCATGCCTACACGGTGCCACGAGTGGATGTCGCCAGCCAAGGGCGTCAGCGCTGACATGACCGCCGCCGCCCACGATATCCCTCAGGCCTGGCCGCTGCTGCTGTCGCGGGACCAGCTGTGCGCCTACCTGGGCGGTCTGTCGTGGGACACGGTGGCCAAGATCCTGCCGGTCGCGCCGGTCGACCTGGGCGCCAATGTCCTGCGCTATCCCCGGCCGGCGGTGGACGCCTGGGCGGCGTCGTTGCCGCCGCGTCTGCCTCGGGCCTTGCGGGGGGAGGGGGAGTCGAGTCAGCCTGCGCCCGCCGCCGATCCGACGGCCCCGGAAAGCCGCACCAGCGCCGCCGCCGAACGGGCCCGGCTCAGAGCATCAGGAGGACGGGCCAGCGCCCGGCGCGAATGGAAAAAGTCCCCCACGTCCAGCGCATCAAGCGCAGCAGCGGCCGGGTAGATCTCTACTTCCGCAAGGGCGACTTCCGCGAAGGCCCCCTCCGGTCCGCCGACAACACACCCGAGCTGAAGGCCGAGGTGGGCGCCATCCTCGCCCGGATAGAGGCGACGATCCGCGCCGCCACGCCCAAGGCCGGAACGGTCGGGGCCATGCTCAGGCAGTACAACAAGTCGGCCGAGTTTCTGGCCCTCGCGCGCAGCACCCAGCGCGCCTATCAGCGACTGATAGACGAGATCGACGCCGACGCCGGCGACGTGATGGCGGGCGAGGTGACGGCCGGCTGGGTTCGCGACATGCGCGATGCCTGGGCCGTGCGCGGATACAAGGCCGCGAACGATCGCCTCCAGGTGCTGAAGAACGCGCTCGAGCCTGCGATCGACGACGGCCGGATCCCGGACGATCCGTTCGCCCGCCTCAAGAAGGTCCGCCGCCCGCACGATTCGGACGAGGCGCACCCGACGTGGGAGGATGCAGAGGTCGCGGCCGTCATTGAACTGGCCATCGCTCGCAAGATGCCGGGCCTCGCCCGCGCGGTCGCCCTGGGCCGCTGGGGCGGGTTCCGGCGCGGGACGATCTGCAACCTGCCGCTCAACGCCCGCACCAGGGCCATCAACGATGACGGCCTGCCCGAGCGCCGGATCTACTGGGTCACGGAAAAGCGCAAGGTCCTGGTCGACGCGCGCGAGGATGCGCGCCTGACGGCCCTGCTGGCCAGGACGCCCGACAAGGCCCTGACCATCGCCTACAACCGCAAGGGCGAGGTCTGGAAGGAACGCCAGCTGAACCAGGCCATCGACCGCATGATCGAGACACTGGCCAAGGATCAGAAGGTCCGCCCCAACCTGACCATCCACGGCCTCCGCCACGCGCGCGGCGTTGAGCTGGCCCTAGCCGGCGCCACCGACGGCGAGATCATGTCCCAGCTGGGCCACGCCACCGACCGCGCGGCCAAGATCTACCGCCGCCAAGCCGACCGCCGCCGCATGGCCGACGCCGCCCAGAACAAGATCGACAATGTGGTGAAGCTGCGGGCGACGCGGCGCGCCTAATCCAGCGAGCGTTTGCCAACAAAGGCAGCAAACTTCGCCTTGCGCGTTTTAGCGATAGCTGCCCGCAGACCCTGCTGCGCATCCCGCACAGCAGTAACGGCCCCCGTCGCATCCTGGCCAAGCTGAAGCGCGCCACTGGATGACGGGTCGCATTGATCTAGAGAATCGGAAAAGAGCGTGAGGGCGCTTATAATCGCCCGCTCACGCTTGCCGAACTGTCGGTCCAAAAGCACGCCTAGGTGGCTACGCAACGTGAAAACATTAGCGATAGCTTCGGGACTATGGTGGCTTCCGGCGTGCATTCGCAGCACGTGTTCGCCTGCGGAAGTCGCTTCGTCGACCTGGTCAAAGGCGGAGTTCACATCCGCCACCATATCCTTCAGGCGCCCGCCCAGAAAGCCTGTGCCGACAGCCGCCAAATACGTAAGGACGTGGCCGCCGACTTCGAGCAGCGGCGAACCCCCATCGGCCACCGCCATCCTAGCTCCTTTTGCGCTGAGCGTCCGCCTGTTGGATATAGCGCCAGACTTGCTGTTCGCGGGCAGAGTCGTCAGCCACCACCTTTAGGTAGCGTCGGATCTCGTCATACGAATACCCCGCATCGACGAGACCGCCGAAGGCCTCTTCCAGGAAGGAAGGAGCAAGCCCCTTCGTGCCGCGAAGATCCACACGGACATGCTCATGCTTCTTCAGGCGCGGCTGGAGATACTGAACGCGGAACCGCTCGCCACTAAACGGCCATAGGTGCGCTTCGCGTCCCATGGGGTGGGTCGAGTAGTCGCGCGCAACATTGATTATCACGTCACCCATTTCGCCCTCCCTCACCGAGCTCCGCCTATTCGCCACTCAATCATAGTTCCGTTAAACTTTTTGCTAAGGGGAATGGCGCGTTCTGTCGCAGGCTCATCCCCGCCAGGCTTGCGATACTCATACAGCGCCCCGCCGCTGATTACGGACACAGCGCCGGAAACTGCTTCATGCTCCACTAGGCCAATCATGCTGGGAAAGCCCCGACCGCGCCGGCCGGTTCCATAGCCTTCTCGCCGCGCCCGTGCGACGGCCTCAAGCAATTGAGCATCAGTAGCGGCGGACTTGGTTGCAGGCTTCAACTTGGGGTTTGCGTTCCAGAATTCTTCCAACGCATCCTTCATCCGAAATGGGGCGATAACGGGGATGCTATGACCGTGATCCAGCGCGAATAGCAGCAGCTCACCGGTTTGATTGTCCGCATGGCCAGCGATCCACCATTTGCGCAGCGCCTCAGCCTTGGCCTGCTGTCGGAGCCACTCCGGAGCATCGGAATTCAGCTCGTTCGACTGCGACTGAAGCGTCAGGGCCCAGCGTTCTACGCCCTTTATATAGGCGTGCCCTGCGATGTTAGCCATCGCTTCACTTAGAGCCTCGTGAATGTGGGCAACAAACTCCTCGTTGCCGAACAACGGCTGAGCGACCTCAGCCACTCGCTCGAGCTCTCTAGACAGCTCGGCCGTGACAGCCGTTCCAGAGACGACCGTTATTGCGTCAACTTCGTCGTCGTCCGTGACCAGGCGCGGCGTATCGAAGTTCAGATGCTTGTAGAATCCTAGGCCGTGAAGCCTTCGGCATGGGTCAAGCGTCGATGGGCTGAATCCGTTCAGGCAACGGGGGCGCCTGATCAACGATCGTTCGATCTGAGCGGTGACGACAAGCGCAGCGCTGCGGGAAATTTCCTCACAGTCCGAAAGATCCAGGTCCACTCCGGGACCATCCTGCGTCAGGTCTTCGACTTTCGAGATTACATTGAGAAGGGGGACAACGGATGAGGCGCTGATGCCCAGGACCCGGGGAGCCCTAACTACTGGGCGCTCACTAATCCGTGGCGGCCTCTGCCCCATATCCTCGTCCGGTGCCGAGCCTGTAACAGGCGCTGTAACTGGGCTGTAACAACATCAGCCTCAGCAACCGTGCTGTCGGCCTAAAGCACTGAAAAGAAATGGCGCGCCCGGAACGATTCGAACGTCCGACCCTCAGATTCGTAGTCTGATGCTCTATCCAGCTGAGCTACGGGCGCGCTGTCGCCTTGCGGCGAGGGCCGGGTATCTAGCGGGTGCCGACGGAGGGCGCAAGCGAGGAATCACACCCTGCCGTCTCTTTGTTTCATTGAGCGCCCGGATTAGCCCTCGGGCTTCAGAAGATCGGCAGGCACAGGCCACTCCGGCGTCTCGGCCGCCCAAGCGATGGAGATCACCCACCAGCGCTTGCCGTCGTTGAACGCCTGAATCGCATTGACCCCCCGCATGAACGGTTCGGCGTCGCTCTCGGCGCGCCGCGCTTCGTAGGACGAGGAGATCTGGGCTGTGGGGCCGTACTCACGCACAGACCGACCGATCTCACGTTCAAAGAAGCCGTTCTGGGCGAACACCGGGCCGTTCTGGGTGATATAACCGTCCGGCGTCAGGACGCGGGCCGTCAGGGTTCCGTCCGCGCGCCGGCCGCTGGGGACCAGGGTGGCGCCGGGATAGAAAAGCGAGCGGAAGCGATCCCAGTCTCGAGGCCCCGCGTCGCCCGACACGGTGTCGTAGAGCGCATCCAGAAGGCCGTCTAGGGTGGTCAGGCCCGCGTCGTCGTCTTGAGTGGGGGCGGGCGCGGCGACGGCCGTCGATTGGGCCATGGCTGGCGTGGCCAAGGCGGGTGAGACTTGCAGGGCGCCCGCGAGGGCGAGGGCCGAAATCAGATGACGCATTGGAATCCTCCCGATGTTTTGAGGCGTCGGGGACAGAAACCGTCACGGTTACGGCTTGGCCCACACGCTTCGAGCCACTAGGCGTAGCGCATCCCCGTACGCTGTAGGAGCCGCCATGAACCCGGTTCGTTGGAAAACGGTCGCAATCCTGACCGCTGCCGTGATCGCGCTCGGCGCCTGCGGTTCGACATCCCGAAGCGTAGTCCCCGCCCAAGGCATCACGGTTCCGGACGAGATGGCGCGCGGGCCCTTCATCTCGGCGGCCAATCCGCTGGCGGTCGAGGCCGGGATGCAGGTGCTGGGGCGCGGCGGCTCGGCGGTTGATGCGGCGGTGGCGGTGCAGGCGGTTCTGGGTCTGGTCGAACCGCAATCATCCGGGCTGGGCGGCGGCGCCTTCATGATGGTCTATGACGCCGCGACCGGCGACCTGACCGCCTATGATGGACGCGAAACAGCGCCAGCCGCAGCCACGCCCGAATTGTTCTACGAAGACGGCAAGCCGTTGCCGTTCATGGAGGCGGTGCTGTCGGGCCGATCGACGGGCGCGCCCGGCGCAGTAGCCATGCTGGCGCAGGCGCAGGAGGACCATGGCGTCCTGCCCTGGAGCCAGCTGTTCGGCGACGCAGAGCGGCTAGCGCGGGACGGCTTCGTCGTCTCGCCGCGCCTGGCCGGGATGATCGCCCTGACCGGCGGCCAACCGCGCACGCCCTGGGCCAATGCCTATTTCACCCGGCCCGACGGCGCCCGCTACGCCGCTGGCGACGTGCTGCAGAACCCGGCCTACGCCCGCACTGTGGCGCGGCTGGCGGCCGAGGGGCCGGACGCCCTGTATCGCGGCGAACTGGCGCGCGAGATCGTTGCGGCGGTGCGGGCGGATCCCCGTCCCGGCGGTCTGACCGAGGCGGATCTGGCCGCCTATCGCCCGATTGAGCGCGAGCCGATCTGCCGCCCGTATAAACTCTATGTCGTCTGTGTGCCTCCGCCGCCGTCCAGCGGTGTGGCCCTGTTGCAGTTGCTGGCGATGGCCGAGCAGACTCCGGCCATCGCCAGTGGCTCCCAGGACGCGGACGCCTGGGCCGCCTTCGCCCAGTTGCAGCGGCTGATGTACGCCGACCGTGACCGCTATGTCGGCGACCCGGCCTTTGTTTCGGTTCCGGTCGCGGGCCTGCTGGACCCCGACTATGTCGCCTCGCGCGCCGCCCTGGCGCCGACGCTGACCGGCGCGGCGCTGGCCGGATCGCCCCCCGGCGCTGGCATACGCGCGCCGGACGCGACGCATGAGCCGGCGGGCACCTCGCATTTCGTCGTCGTGGACGCCCGGGGCAACGCGGTCAGCATGACCACCACGGTCGAAAGCCTGTTTGGCTCGGGCCGGATGGCGGGCGGGTTCTTTCTGAACAACCAGCTGACCGACTTCTCCTTCACGCCCGCCACGTCGGACGGCGTGCCGGCCGCCAATGCCGTGGCGGCAGGCAAGCGACCGCGTTCGTCCATGTCGCCGGTCATCCTGCTGGATCGACAGGGTCGGTTTGTCGGCGCGCTGGGTTCGCCCGGCGGGTCGTCCATCCTGGCCTATAACGCCAAGGCGCTGATCGGCGTGGCTGACTGGCGACTGGGCGTTCAGGCGGCGTTCGACCTGCCCAATCTGGTGGCCAAGGGCGACGGTTTCGGCGCGGACACCGAGCGGTTCAGCCCGGACCTGCGCGACGGGCTGGCGGCGCGCGGTGTGCGATTGCTGCCCAATACGTCCGAGAATTCGGGCCTGCACGGCGGTGTCTGGCGGGATGGTCGCTGGGACGGCGGCGCCGACGACCGGCGCGAAGGCGTGGCCCGGACGCAGTAGGCGCGTTACTCGGGTTTGATCGACAGCTGGAAGGCGAACAGACCCTCGGTCACGTCGTTCTCCAGCGCGCCGGTGTGGCGCAGGGCGCCGGGTTCAATCTCGCGATAGACCAGGCCGACCGAGCCCTGCATGGCGCCCCGGCGATAGGCCACGCCCAGCGAGGCGTCGCCCAGGAAGTTGCCGGAGTCATGGCTGTATCCGGACCGCGTGAAGTCCCCGTCGCGGTTGCGGGCGAAATTATAGCCGACCGCCCGGCCCGAGCCAGCGGCGTACAGATACCAGCGCGCGCGCTCGCCGAACGCCTCATGACCTTCGGGGACCAGCCGGTTCAGGCCCGAGCCGATACGCAGGGTGGCTCCGGCCTCGGCGGTGCCGCCTTCGCTGCCGATGCCGACGCCGGCGTGCGGGGTCAGGCTGACCTCGAGACCCGAAGGCGTGCGGCCGCTGGCGGCCTCCCAGCCCCGGATAAAGCTGACGTCATAGGTGTCGGGCTCAAGAATCGCGGCTTCATTCAGATGGGGCGGCACAGGCGCGCCGTCAGCGCGGCGCAATTCCCCCCGGGTCCGCAGTCGCAGGCGATCGGTGAAGCCTTCGCCGTCGCTCCAGATGTCGCGACGGGTCGACGCCAGCCCACGGGCGTCCAGCATCCGCAGCCGGTCGCCAATCACATCGTCAGAGGCGACGCCGCGGTCCAGGCTGGCGGCGAAATCGCGGGCGTCATCCTCGAACCGATCCACGCGCCAGTCGATGGTGGCGGGTTCCGCCGCCCACAGGTCGGGAGCGCGCACCTGGGCGATGGCGGCGGTCGTGCAGACCACCGTCAGACCCAGTCCGGCCAAGGCTCCCAACAGGCGCATCAACGGTTCCCTCCCAAGGTCCGTCAGCGGTTTCGACAGCCTCCTATAGAAGGGGGCGTCCCGCAAACGACTTTTTCGCGACGTATTCTCGACACAGGCAACGTCGCGTCCCGGGGAGGGGTTCCGGCCTGCGTTCAGGCAGGCCGGGTGTCAGCGATTACTGGCAGGCCAGGCACTCGTCATAGTCGGTGCGGGCGACGGCGAACAGGTCGGGCTGGTTCGGATCGATCTCGGCCTCGGCCTTGTCGTCGGCCCCGGCGAAGGCGGCGCGCTGCACCGACTTGGACCGCAGATAATACAACGACTTGACGCCGCGCTCCCACGCCATCCAGTGCAGCATGTGCAGGTCCCACTTGTCGACGTCACCCGGCAGGAAGACGTTGATCGACTGGGCCTGGCAGATCTCCGGCGAGCGGTCGGCCGACAGTTCGATGATCCAGCGCTGGTCCAGCTCGAAGGCGGTCTTGAAGATCGCCTTCTCGTCCTCAGTCAGCTGATCCAGATGCTGGACCGAGCCTTCGTGTTCCAGGATCGACGACCAGACCGCCTCGGTGTCGATGCCCTTCTCACCCAGAACCTTTTCCAGATAGGGGTTCTTGACCGCGAACGAGCCCGACAGGGTCTTGTGCGTATAGATGTTGGCCGGGATCGGCTCGATGCCGGCGCTGGTGCCGCCGCAGATAATGCTGATCGAGGCGGTCGGGGCGATGGCCAGCTTGTGGCTGAACCGCTCCATCACGCCGCGCTCGGCGGCATCCAGGCACGGCCCCTTTTCTTCGGCCAGTTTGACGCTGGCCTTGTCGGCCTCGCGGCGCAGGTGCTTGAACAGGCGCATGTTCCAGCTCTTGGCCATGGCGGATTCAAAGGCCACGCCCTGCGCCTGCAGGAACGAGTGGAAACCCATCAGGCCCAGACCGACCGAACGCTCGCGCTTGGCCGAATAGACGGCGGCCTTCATGTCCGACGGCGCGCGGCGGATGAAGTCCTCCAGCACATTGTCGAGGAAACGCATGACGTCCTCGATGAACTGCGGCTCCTCGCGCCATTCCAGGAAGGTCTCGGCGTTGACCGACGACAGGCAGCAGACTGCGGTCCGGTCCACACCCAGATGGTCACGGCCCGTGTGCAGCATGATTTCCGAGCACAGGTTCGACTGCTTGACCGACAGGCCCAGGTCGCGCTGATGCTGCGGCATGGCGCGGTTCACGGTGTCCGAGAAGATCAGATAGGGCTCGCCCGTCTGCATCCGGATATCCAGGATCTTGGTCCACAGGCCGCGCGCATCGACCGTTTTCCTGACCTCGCCGTTCTTGGGCGAGAGCAGATCGAAGGTCTTGCCGTCGCGCACCGCCTCCATGAAGGCGTCGGTGATGTTGATGCCGTGGTGCAGGTTCAGGGACTTGCGATTGAAGTCGCCCGACGGCTTCCGGATCTCCAGGAATTCCTCGATCTCCGGGTGGTGGATGTCCAGATAGACGGCGGCCGAGCCGCGGCGCAGCGAGCCCTGGCTGATCGCCAGCGTCAGGCTGTCCATCACGCGGATGAAGGGGATGATGCCGGACGTTTGCCCCGCGCCCTTGACCTTTTCGCCGATGGAGCGGACGCCGCCCCAGTAGGTGCCGATGCCGCCGCCGTTCGAGGCCAGGGCGACGTTCTCGTTCCACACGTTCTGAATGCCGTCCAGGCTGTCGCCGACCGCGTTCAGGAAACAGCTGATCGGCAGGCCGCGATCCGCGCCGCCGTTCGACAACACTGGCGTCGCCGGCATGAACCACAGCTTGGACATATAGTCATAGACGCGCTGGGCGTGGTCGGCGTCGTCGGCATAGGCCGTGGCGACCCGGGCGAACATGTCCTGATAGGACTCGCCCGCCAGCAGGTAGCGATCCTCCAGCGTCTTCTTGCCGAAATCGGTCAGAAGCGCGTCGCGGGTGCGATCCAGCGTCAGGCCGGTAACCACCTTCAGCTGGGGACGATCCGTCGGGATCGCGGCCGCATCAGCCAGAAATTCCGTGGTTTTCAACGCTTCGCCTACAGCCATGACACGCCCCGTCGCCCTGTGGATAACGCCAGATGTTGTGTGGACAACACCTGAACTTGCTAAATCTTGGGTTAAGGCCGGTACGTCCGCAACAAAACAATTTCGCGCGACAGCAGATTTTCCGCTTGCATGCCCAAGGGGCGGGCCGAGGCCGCTTCAAAGTTAAAATGGGCCGGAGCCCATCGTCTGGATTCCGCTCGCCAATCATCCGGAGACCGTCAGAATCGACCCAATTCGGCACAGGCGATCGGCGGCACGGAACGCGCAGCCAGCTTGACCGTTAGCGGGCCATGGCTCCGCACCCGACCGCCTTCCTGACCCGCGCCCTTCGTGTCGCCCGGACCGAGATCGGCGCCGTGGTCGCCCTTCTGGTGCTGGCCCTGGGCGTGCTGACCTTCATCGAACTGGCTGACGACATGCGCGAGGCGGACGGCCAGGCCTTTGACCAGGCGGTGTTGCACGCGGTCCGGCCCTTTACCGACGATCCGGGACGTCCCTGGGGGCCCTGGTGGCTGCACGAGGCGGCGGCGGATATCACCTCGCTGGGCGGCATATCGGTGCTGGCCCTGTTCGCCCTGATCGCCCTGGGTTTCCTGGTGATCCAGAGGAAGCGGCTGTCGGCCCTGCTGCTGGTCATCGGCCTGGGCGGCGGCGTCGCCCTGAGCGAGGGCCTTAAGGCCGTATTCGAGCGCGAGCGCCCGCCCCAGGTTTATCAGGCGGTTGAGACCCTGAACGCCAGCTTCCCGTCGGGCCATGCCCTGCTGTCGACCGTCTTCTATCTGACGCTGGGGGTCATGCTGACCCGCGCCTTCCCGCGCCGCCGATTGAAAGCCTATGTGCTGGCGGTCAGCGTCGTCATCGCCCTGCTGATCGGGCTGACGCGCATCTATCTGGGCGCCCACTGGGCTTCCGATGTCTTCGCGGGATGGAGCGTCGGCGCGGCCTGGGCCATGGTTCTGTGGCTGGCGGCGTATGCGCTGGAACGCCGCCAGCGTGTGCGCGGCGCCGCCCTGCACGACGAACCGTCTGCCTGAGAACTGGGCGGCTTCAGACCTCGAACACGCGATACGGCGTGTCACCCAGCGTCCGCAGCACCGGCAGGGCGACGTTGTAGACGGGGACGCCGCGATTGGTCCGGCCCTCGGGCGCGCCGCGATGGGCGTGGCCGTGGAAGACCAGCTTGACGTTCTCGTAGCGATCGACGGTTTCGGCCAGGCGGGAGGATCCGAGGAAGGCGTGGATTTCAGGCGGCTCGCCCACCACGGTCTCGACGATCGGCGAATAGTGCAGCAGCACCACGGCGCGCTCGGTCCGCAGCGAACGGATCGAGGTCTCGATATGGGTGGCGTCGTCCACCGCCTCCTGGACGAAGGCCTTGACGGCCTGTTCGCCAAAGCCGCTCAGCATGTAGCGGCCGAACCCGCCGACGAATCCCTTGCCGCCGCCAAAGCCGACGCCCTGGATTTCATAGCTGCGGCCGCCGAAGATCATCTGCACCCCGGCCTCGCACAACATGTCGCGCACCACCTCGGGCTGGCCGCATTCGTGCTCGTGATTGCCCAGCACGCCCACCATGGGGATTTTACAGGCGCGGATGTCTTCGGTCAGGATCTCGACCTCGCGGGTCTTGCCGAAATTCACCAGGTCGCCGCACAGGCACAGGACATCGGCGTCCTCACTGACCCGCTCGAACAGTTCCCGATAGGGGTGCTGGGACGCCTCGCCGACATGCAGGTCGCCGACCGCCGCGACGCGCAGCGTTTTCGCCGGTCCGGCCTCCATGCCGGGCTGGGGAGTCTGCAGGGCGGCGTCGCTGGTGTCAGCGGGCGGCGTTTCAGGCGATGGGGTCATGGCGTTCCTCCAGCCCCTTGCCCACGACGTCGCCAAAGCCCCATTCGGTGATGTCGGCGATATAGTCGCGCGGGCTGAACAGTCGCCCGCGACAGACCTTGACCCGGGGCGCCGGCAGGTCGACCTGGGCCTGCAGCCGACCGATCAGTTCGCTCATCAGCCAGGTCGGGACACGGCCCCGCTCGGTCGGATAGGCGAACCGGAAGTTCAGCAGATGGGCCAGCAGCACTTCCCAGTAGAGATCCATCTGGTCCAGCAGGCTCTTCCAGTTGATGGCGTCCGACTGCTTCAGGATGACGTGGTTCACATCGGCCCCGTCATAGCGATAGCGGTCCTGGATAAAGACCTTGGACAGGATCAGGGCCGTGGGCGGGGTGATGGTGACGGTGTGGCCATAGACGTCGATCGTGTCCTCGCCGAACCAGCTGTCGGACACGGCGATGGTGCCGTTCGACATGGCGAAGATCACATCGAAGAAATGCTTGTCGTCCTTCCAGACCTTGGCGATCCAGCGCTCGTCCTCGACGTCTGTGCGGTAACCGCGGGCCTGGAAGAAGGCCAGGATGCGGGGGTAGTCGCCTGGCTTGCAGAAAACATCCAGATCCTTGGTGGGGCGACGGATGCCCGTGTAGGCGGTGACCGCATAGGTGCCGGACAGCAGGAAGGGCACACCCGATTCCTTCAGCAGGCGCAGCGATTCCTCATAGAAGGCGATAGCCTCGGGCGGCGGGTCAAAGGACGGTTCGGTCACGGTGTCTGACATCGGGCGCTCCTCCAACAGCGCGAGGCTGAAGGAACGGTGGCGCGACAGTCGGGGTTCCGGCCACGCTGGCGCGGACGTTTCCGTCCCCAGGATTCTCCCCATGTTTGGGCCGGGCGAACACCACATTTAGCGGTCGAGAAAAAAGTGATCGCAATATAGCCGCATTTCGACTTGGCGCCGCCCGGCCATGGCCGCATGGTGAGCGCCTTACCTCCCGGATTCGTCCGCCGTCCGTTCGAGAGCCGATCGATGAACGCCCACGCCCCCCTGTCGCCCTCCGGCCCGGTCTCGACCCTGCCAGGACTGCTCACGCCCTCCGCCGCCTACAAGCCGTTCCGCTACCCGTGGGCCTTCGACATGTGGAAGAAGCAGCAGCAGGTCCACTGGATGCCCGAAGAGGTGCCGCTGGGCGAAGACGTCAAGGACTGGGCCGTCGCCCTGACCGAGAGCGAGCGCAATCTGCTGACCCAAATCTTCCGCTTCTTCACCCAGGCGGACATCGAGGTTCAGGACAACTACATGGAGCGCTACGGTCGGGTGTTCAAACCGACCGAGGTCAAGATGATGCTGGCGTCATTCGCCAACATGGAGACGATCCACATCGCGGCCTACGCCCTGTTGCTCGAAACCATCGGCATGCCGGAAAGCGAGTTCGGCGCCTTCATGGAATACGAGGCCATGCGCGACAAGCATGACTTCATGGGCCAGTTCGGGGTCGATACGGACGCCGACGTGTGCCGCACCCTGGCGATGTTCGGCGGCTTCTCCGAAGGGCTTCAGCTGTTCGCGTCCTTCGCGATGCTGATGAATTTCCCGCGCCAGAACAAGATGAAGGGCATGGGCCAGATCGTGTCCTGGTCGGTGCGGGATGAAAGCCTGCACTGCGAGGGCATCATCAAGCTGTATCACGCCTTCAACAAGGAGACCGGCGCCGTCACCAAGGCCGTGGCCGACGACATCGTCGAGTGCTGCCGCACCGTGGTGACGATGGAGGACAAATTCATCGATCTGGCCTTCGAGCAGGGCCCGGTGAACGGCATGACGCCGGACGACATCAAGGCCTACATCCGCTTCATCGCCGACTGGCGCCTGCGCCAGCTGAAGTTGCCGGAAATCTACGGTGTGACGGAAAATCCGCTGCCGTGGCTGCAGTCGCTGCTGTCGGGCGTCGAACACGCCAACTTCTTCGAAGCCCGCGCCACCGAATACTCCAAGGCCGCCACCAAGGGCTCGTGGCACGGCGCCGAAGGCGTGTGGAACAGCTTCGACGTCATGATGAAGAAGCGCACGGAAGAGACCGAGGCCTGATCGAGGTCATGCCCGGCGGGGTTACTGCCTCGCCGGGATCGGGTTGACCGCTGCGGCACGCGCCGCAGCCTGAGCGGCATTCAGGACACCGTCGCCGGCCAATCCCGGCGCTCCGTCAGCCAGGCACATATGGCGCGCGCAATAGAGATCGCGCAGGCGCCGCTCGAACTGCAGTTGCAGTTGCTTCAGTTCCGGTCCTGCTTCTTCCAGGCCTTCGGGCAGAGGGCCGGGCGGCGGCAATCCATTGACCATCGCGGTCATCTGTTCGGGCGTCGACACACGGGTCATGGCCAGCGCCATGGCGTCCAGCTGCCCGTCCAGAAAATCGGCTTGGACGCTCTGGATCATCGCCACGACCTCGGCGTGACGGGCGTCATCGACCCCCAGATTGTCGAGGTCGACTCCCGGGGGCGGCCCCCTATCCTCGACCAGTTGAGCCAGTGACTTGCGAAGCGCCGCCACCTGCTCCGGCGGCGGCTCCTTGCCGGACCAGGGCGTTATGGTCTCGTCCCGATCCATCGTGAATTGGACGGTGAACTGGACGTATGACTTCCTGATGTCGCCGTTGACCGTTCGGGGCGTCAAACGGAACTGCGGGGCGGACGCCAGGGCCGACCGGCCGAATCCCAGTCCGGCAGGCAGGTCCTTGACGACTTCGCACAACGCCAGACGCCCCTCCAGGGTGACGCGGCATTTCAGCACCGCCGAGCCGCTCATCGCCATGGCGCCGGCGAACGCCGGGTAGAGGCGTCCCAGCTCTTCCGGCGCCGGCACCTCCGCCCAAGCGGGGTCCACAATGACATCCTCGTCCGCTTCCTGGGCGAACGTCAGGCCAGGCGTCAGCAACACCGCAAAAGCTGCCGCCCCGATCAGAAACTTGCGCATGATCCCCCTCATCCGAGCCCGCAGGCGCAACTATGGGGTGGTCTCGCGTCCGTGAACAGAGGCGACCTAACGCGGATCGTTCACCCGGCAATCTGTGCGGCCGCTGGCCTCGCAGGCGCGGATCAGGCCCTCCCATAAAGCGTAGGCGCGGTCGTATTCGGACTTGGCCGCTGTCGAAGCCGCGAGGTCGGCCTCGTACTGCGCGCGCAGGGCGTCTGTCTCGGCGACATCGGTCGCATTGCGGGCGACAGCGCGGGCGTAGCCAGCCTCCTCGTCCGCTTCCAGTTCGGCGGCGGCCCTGTTCTCGACCGCGATCTCGGCGTTCAGCGCCTGTGTGGCCTGAACCTCGGCCGGGTTCTGCTCGGCGTCGGGCGCGCGGTGATATTCCTCGCCCTTGGCGCGCAGCATGGCGTCCAGCGTGGTCTGGGTCTGGGTTTGCGCGGGAGCGGTCTGGGCCACGACAGGCGCAGTCGCAAAGGTCAGGGCAGCCGCCGAGACGGCGACGGTCAGTCGAAGATCGGTCAGTTTCAGCATCACAGGCTCCGGGACGGTGGGGCCTCGCCCCTTTTCATCCAGCGCATAACGCGCCATCGCCCAAATGGCGCCGCGCTCAGCCTGGCAGGCGCAGTTCGAACAGCGTGCCCTGGGCGCTGGTTTCAACCAGACGCAGGTCGCCGCCGTGGTTGACGGCCAGTTCGCGGGCGATGGTCAGGCCCAGACCGGTCCCCTCTGATCCGCCACCGCTGACAAAGGGCTGGAACAGTCGTTCGGCCAGTCGTTCGGGCACGCCGGGACCGTCGTCCTGAATGTCGATGACCCAGCCTGCCTCATCGGGGCGTGCGCTGACCCGCACGGCGCCGCGCCCGCAACGGGCGGCGTCCGCCTCGATCGCCTGCCGGGCGTTGCGCATCAGATTGACCAGGATGCGATGCAACTGATCGGCGTCGGCCAGCACCATCGCGCGCGCCGGCAGCTTGCGCTCCAGCCGCACGCCCTGTGCGCCGGCGGCCAGGGTCAGGCCCGCGTCCTCGCCGGCCGTGGCGACGGCCTGGGCCAGGGGCACGCGGACGCGTTGCGGCTCTGGCTCCTCGGTCTTGCCATAGGCCAGGACGTTCCGGGCCAGACCCGAGGCGCGATCCAGCGCCCGCTCCAGCCGGGGCAGGGCCTTGGCCACCATCGGGTCGGACGAGGTCGACAGCCGCTCCGACGCCATCTGGGCCGAGGTCAGCATGTTGCGCAGATCGTGATTGATCTTGGCCACCGCCTCGCCCAGCGCCGCCAGCCGGGCGCGGCTGCGCAGGGAATGCCGCACCTCTTCCTGCATCCGCGCCAGTTCGCGCTCAACCCGGCCGATCTCGTCCTGACGGTCCGACGGGGTTTCGGTGGGGCTTTCGGGGTCGGCGGCGAAGCGTTCGATCGAGCGGGTGACCCGGCGCAGCGGCTGGATCACCAGATACGACAGGCCCGCATACAGCAGCGCCCCCGCCACCGCCGAGATCAGCAGCGACACGAACAGGGTGTTAAGCAAAAAGGCCCGCAGCTCCAGCTTCAACGGCTGGGCGGGCGCCAGGATCTCGATGAAGTCGCCGGACCGATAACGGGGCCGGGCCTGAACCCGGATCGAACGGTCGGGATGGCCGAACAGGGTCTGCCACGGCTCCATCAACCGCGACCAGCTGCTCTCGCGCCTCAGGTCGATGACGTCGGGCGCGCGAGGCAGGTTCGGGGCCTGCAACAGCAGACGGCGCACCCCCTGCTCGCCGACGACCACGGCCTGCACGCCGCCGATGGTCAGAAGCTGTTCGGCCGTGTCGTCCTCGACCGCGCTATAGGGCAGGGCCTCGACCCCGACCGAGGCCAGTTCGGCCGCCTGCAACCGGTCACGCAACCATCGCTCGTGGAACGAGGCGGCGCTGGGGGCCATGATCATCGCCTCGACCGCCAGGGTGAAGGCCACGGTCAGCAGCAGCAGGCGCGCGGACAGGCCGTCCGGGGCGCGCACCTTCAGTTCATCGGGCCAGTCCTGACGCAGGGTGGCGATCCGGGGGCGCAGCCGATCCATCGGGCGGCCAACGCGGGACGGTGGCGCACCGTTGCTGTCGCCGCTCATGCCGTGTTCCCGTTCAGCGGCTCCCGACGCGCGCGCCACGACTGCACGCCCCGCAGCGCCAGCGGCAACAGCAGCGACAGGAAACCGACCCCCATCAGCGGCCACATGAACTGGGCGAACATCTCCTGCAGGTTGGGATCCGGATCGTTGACCAGGATCTCGTTCAGCTCGGCGCCGATCCAGCAATAGATGGTGTGCGCCGGCAGCAGGCCGATGAAGGTGGCCACGACATAGGGTTTCAGCGGCGCCGAGATCACCCCGGCCGCCAGATTGATCAGGTGAAACGGCACCGTCACCACCAGACGCGCCACCAGCACATAACGGAAGGTGCTGCGGTCGATACCCTCGCAGATGGTCTTCAGCAGGCCCGCCTGACTTTCGGCCCGGCGACGCAGGGCCTCGCCCATGGCCGAGCGTCCGACATAATAGACGCCCAGCGCCCCCACGGTGGCGGCGATCGACGTGGACACTCCCCCAACCCACGGCCCGAACAGGTAGCCGGCGGTCACGGTGATGAAGACCACGCCCGGGATCACGCTGGCGGTCATCAGGGCGAAAACGGCCATCAGGGCCAGCAGCGTCAGGACATAGTGATCCCGCGCCAGGGCGCGGAACGTCTCCCCGTGCTCGCGCAGGGTGTCCAGTGAGAGATAGCGGTTCCAGCCCATGCCGAAGATCAGCGCCACGAAGGCCAGCAGGACGGCGAGGGGCAGAAACCTTTTGACCCGATCCATGGCGATTTCCTAGCCGACGACGCCCTGTTTCCCTAGAGGAATTGAGCCCGCCCGGGCCTGTCGGCGTTGACTCACCGTTTCTCGCCCCGTATAGGCCCGCCCTTCCTGCGGTGGACAGCAACCCGTCCGCCCTCACTCTAGATTTCGGAGCCGACCGTGAAGCGGACCTATCAGCCGTCGCGACTCGTGCGCAAGCGCCGTCACGGCTTCCGTTCGCGGATGGCCACCAAGAACGGACAGAAGATCGTTGCGCGTCGCCGCGCCAAGGGGCGCAAGCGCCTGACGGCCTGACGTCACGCGCCCCCAACGGCGCATGACCGATCTGATGAAAATCGATCGCCTGACACGGCGGCCCCAGTTTCTGGCGGCCGCCAAAGGCGTTTCCCAGGCGCGGGGCGCCGTGGTTGTTCAGCAGTTGCAGCGGGACGACGACGATCCGGCCGTGCGGCTGGGCTTCACCGCTACCCGCAAGATCGGCGGGGCGGTGGTTCGCAACCGCGCCAAGCGCCGCCTGCGCGAGGCTGCGCGGCTGCTGACGCCCCTCCATGCGCAGCCCGGCTGCGACTATGTGTTCATCGCCCGCATGGGCACCGCGGACCGTCCATGGGACCGTTTGCTTGACGATGTGAAATCGGCGCTTACAAGGCTCGCGACCCCGCGCGCGGCGTCCGAGACGCCCCCCACCGACCGCGACCTTTCCGGCCAGGACCGCTGAACTCCATGAAGAACGAGAATTCCCGCAACACGATCATCTTCGTCGTGATCGCGGCGATCTTCCTGCTGGTCTATCAGGTGCTGGTGCTGCAGCCGCAGGCCGAGCGTCGCAAGGCGACGCAGGACGCCGCCGCCGCCGAGCAGTCGACCGCGGCTACGGACGCCTCGAACACCGCCCTGCGGCCCGAAAGCGCCGTCTTCGTCACCGACCGGACCGAGGCGCTGGGCACCGCCGCCCGCGTGCCGATCCAGACGCCGAATCTGAAGGGTTCGCTGTCGCTGCAGGGCGCGCGTATCGATGACCTGTATCTGACACGCTATCGCGAGACGCTGGACAAGGCCTCGCCGCCGGTCGAGCTGTTCCGCCCGCAGGGGATGGAGCACGCCTATTTCGCCCAGTTCGGCTGGACCGGCCCCAACGTCCAGGGCGGCGTTCCCGGCCCCAACACCGTCTGGCGCCTGACCTCGGGCGCGACCCTGACCCCGACCACGCCGGTCACCCTGACCTGGGACAACGGCGCGGGCCTGCGCTTCACGCGCGTCATCGCAATTGACGAGCAGTATCTGTTCACCGTCACCGACACGGTCGCCAACCTGAGCGCCCAGGCCATCACCATCGCCCCGTACGGCTCGGTCCAGCGTCAGGGCGTTCCGGGCGATCTGGGCAAGCAGATGATCCTGCACGAAGGCGCCATCGGCGCCTTCGGGGGCGCGGACGGCTATCGCACCGAACAGGTCAAGTACAAGGACTGGGCCAAGAAGCCGCGCATCGAGAATGAATCGACCGGCGGCTGGCTGGGCATCACCGACAAATACTGGCTGGCGGCCCTGATCCCGAACCAGTCCGAGAAGGTCGACACCCGCTTCAGCGTTCGCGACGCAGAGCGCACCAACATCCACGAAGCCAATATGCTGGGCGAGGCCCACGTCATCCAGCCGGGCCGCCAGATCACCGAAACCCAGCGCCTGTTCGCCGGCGCCAAGCGCAACGAGATCCTCAGGAGCTATGAGGAAAGCCTGGGCCTGCCGCGCTTCGTCTACGCCATCGACTGGGGCATGTTCTGGTTCCTGACGCGCCCGCTGTTCATGGTGGTGGAGTTCTTCTTCGGCTTGCTGGGCAACTTCGGCCTGGCCATTCTCGGCCTGACCGTCGTGGTCAAGCTGCTCATGTTCCCGCTGGCTAACAAATCCTACGAGAGCATGTCCAAGATGCGGACCCTCCAGCCCAAGATGGAGGAGATCAAGAAGCGCTTTAAGGACGACCCGCAGAAGCAGCAGCAGGAGACGATGGCCCTGTATCAGCGGGAGAAGATCAATCCGCTGGCCGGCTGCCTGCCCATCCTGGTCCAGATCCCGGTCTTCTACGCCCTGTACAAGGTGCTGTTCGTGACCATCGAGATGCGTCACGCGCCCTTCTTCGGCTGGATCCGCGACCTGTCGGCGCGCGATCCCTCGACGATCTGGACCCTGTTCGGGCTCATCCCCTGGGATCCGGCCAGCCTGCCGGTGCTTGGTGGGCTGCTGAACGGCTCGCTGCACCTGGGCGTACTGCCGATCTTCTATGGCCTGACCATGTGGCTGCAGATGGCGATGAACCCGCCGGCGCAGGACCCGATGCAGCGCAAGATCTTCGCCTTCATGCCGCTGATCTTCACCTTCATCATGGCGCCGTTCGCCGCCGGCCTGCTGATCTACTGGGCGTGGAACAACATCCTGTCGATCATCCAGCAGTATTTCATCATGCACCGCTTCAAGGCCGAGAACCCGATCGACACCTTCCTCGCCCGCTTCAAGAAGGCCTGAGGATGATCGAGGGCGATCAGGCTCCGCGCGAACTGGGCCCCGGCGAATATACGCCGGAGGAGCTTGAGGCCGCGCGCGTGCAGTTCGCGCGCCCTGCCACCTTCATCATGGGCTGCGCCAAGATCGAGCAACTGCCCGATCCCGACCTGCCCGAGATCGCCTTCGCGGGCCGGTCCAACGTCGGCAAGTCCAGCCTGATCAACGCCCTGGTCGGCATGCACAAGCTGGCCCGGGCCTCGAACGAGCCGGGCCGCACGCGTGAGATCAATTTCTTCGATCTGGACGGCAAGATGCGGCTGGTCGACCTGCCCGGCTACGGCTGGGCCAAGGCGTCCAAGACGACGGTGAAGAAATTCCAGGACCTGGGCCGCGACTATCTGCGTGGCCGGGTGACGCTGAAGCGGGTCTATCTGCTGATCGACAGCCGCCATGGCCTCAAGGCCGTGGACACCGAGGCGCTGGACGCCCTGGACCTGGCCGCGGTCAGCTACCAGATCGTCCTGACCAAGGCCGACAAGCTGAAAAAGGGCGAGGCCGAACAGGTCCAGGCCGCCACGCTCAAGGCGATCGCCAAACGCCCCGCCGCCTACCCCTGGGTCGCCGTCACCTCGGCCGAAAAGGCCGGCGGCATCCCCGAACTGCGCGCCGAGATCATGCGCACCACGGGCGTGGTGCTGGACTAGAAGCTGGCCCGTCGGCCTCCACCGTCACGAAACGTAGCCGGACTGCATCAGCTCCGCGATGTGGATGATGGCAACCGGGCGCTGGTCCTGAACCACGAACAGGTTGGAGATCTTGTTCTGGGTCAGCAGGTCGACCACGTCACTCATCCGGGCTTCGGGCTCCACCGTGATGGGTGAGCGACTCATGATGTCCGCCGCACGCACGCCGGCGATGTCGTTGGCGAAGGCGCGGCGCACGTCGCCGTCGGTGACCACCCCGGCCAGGTTGTCGTCGGCGCCCAGCACGGCGACTGCGCCCTTGCGGCCGGCGGTGATGGCGGCCACCACCTCGCTGAACGGCGCCTCTTCGCCGACGGTGGCTGGCGCGGCGGCGTTGTCGCCCATCCATTCCTTCACCGACTGCAGGCTCATGCCCAGGGCGCCGCCCGGATGGTGCATGCCGAAGGCTTCCCGGGTGAAACCGCGTCGGTCCATCAACACCATGGCCAGGGCGTCGCCGACGGCCAGGCTCATCAGGGTCGAGGTCGTGGGCGCCAGGCCGTTGGGGCACGCCTCGGCCACATTCGGCATGGTCAGGCAGACCTCGGAGTGACGCCCCAGGAAGCTGGACGGCCGCTGGGTGATGCCGATCACCGGAATGCCGTTGCGCTGGCAATACAGCAACGGATCGCGCAACTCGCGGCTTTCGCCCGAGTTGGACAGGGCGATCAGGGTCACGTCGGGTCGCAGCATGCCCAGGTCGCCGTGGCTCATCTCGGCCGGGTGGACGAAGAAGGCGTTGGTGCCGGTGGACGCCAGGGTTGCGGCGATCTTGCCGCCGATATGGCCCGACTTGCCCATGCCGGTCACCACCACATAGCCGGGCCGGCTCAGGATGACGTCGCAGGCGCGGGCGATCGAGACGTCGATGGAGCGTTCCAGCGCGCTCAAGGCCTCGATGTTCAACTGCACGACCTCGCGGGCGCGCTCGGTCATCGCGGCGATTTCCTCGGGCGAGGAATGAACGGGAGCAGAGAGTGTCATTTGCGGGAGATAGCCTCTTGCGGCGCATTTCGACAATGGCGGGAAAAATTCTCGACCGCTGTAACCTTTGCTGCCTTGGCGCGTTCCGCTCCCTTCGAGGGAGCCTTATGAGTCAAAGCCGCACGCCTATGTCCTTGTCGTCCGCGACGTCCGTCCTGCCACTGCAATCCCCTCCCTCCCGCCTGATCCGACCTGCCTTTTTCCTCGATCTTGATGGCGTTCTGGCGCCGCTGGCGGCCACGCCGGACGCCGTAGGCCCCGATCCCCGACGCACGGCCATGCTTGAGCGTCTGGCCGCGCGTATGCAGGGCAGGGTGGCCATCGTCAGCGGCCGTCCCCTGTCCGAGATCGACCGGATCACCGACGGCGCGGCCGGCGCCGCTTCCGGCGTGCATGGGCTGGAGCGCCGTGACGCGACGGGCGGGCTTCAGCAACGCGACTCGGCGCCGTCGCTGCCCCAGGCGACGCGGGCGCTTCGGGCCTTCGCCGAACCGCGTCCCGGCGTGATCGTTGAGGACAAGCGCGGGGCCGTCGCCCTGCATTTCCGCCAGGCGCCGGAACAGGCGGCGGACGCCACCGCCCTGGCCCACGCGCTGGCGGCGGCCCACGGTCTGGCCCTGCAACCGGGTTCAATGGTGGTGGAGCTGAAAACCCCCGGCGCGGACAAGGGTGTCGCCGTCGCCGCCTTCATGGCCGAGACGCCGTTCGCGGGGGCGACCCCCATCATGGTCGGCGACGACCTGACGGACGAGGACGGCTTTCGCGCCGCTGCCCGTCTGGGCGGGTTCGGCGTGCTGGTCGGCGGCCCGCGCGACACCGCCGCGCGCTACGGCCTTGCTGACGTGAACGCGGTGCTGGACTGGCTGGAGACCGTCGAGGAGACGCCCGCATGACCCCCTCGCTGGACCTCGCCCCCATCGGCAACTGCGCCATCAGCGCCCTGATCGACCGTGAGGGCCGCTACGTCTGGGCCTGCGCGC
The DNA here is from genome assembly GCF_004210735.1 of Brevundimonas sp. GTDB lineage: Bacteria > Pseudomonadota > Alphaproteobacteria > Caulobacterales > Caulobacteraceae > Brevundimonas. The sequence continues at coordinate 9,066 of NZ_SDZL01000007.1, read as the reverse complement.
CGCGCGTCGACGGCGACCCGATCTTTTCCGCCCTGATGGACGGGAGCGACCCCGAACACGGCTTCTGGTCCATCCAGATCGAGGGCCAGCAGCGCATCGATCAGGCCTATGTCCGCAACACGCCGGTCCTGCGCACCGTGCTGACGGCCGAGGACGGATCCTCGGTCGAGATTCTCGATTTCGCGCCGCGCCATATCAAACATGCCCGGACCTATCGCCCGCTGGCCTTCGCGCGGATCGTGCGGCCGCTGCACGGCGTGCCGCGCATCACGGTGCGGCTGCGGCCTTCGGCCGGGTGGGGCGCGCGGCGGGCCGAGCAGACCTCGGGCTCGAACCACATCCGCTATCTGTGCACCGACATCACCATGCGGCTGACGACCAACTGCCCGGTCTCGCATGTGATGGATGAGCGCACCTTCCGGCTGGAGAATGAACTCGCCTTCTTCCTGGGCCCGGACGAGGGCTACGATCAGGAGGTCCGCGCCGGCGTCTCGGCCACGCTGGACCGGACCATCGCCTATTGGAAGGAATGGGTTCGCACCCTGTACCTGCCGCTGGACTGGCAGGAGGCGGTGATCCGTGCCGCCATCACCCTGAAGCTGTGCGTGCACGAGGAGACCGGCGCCATCGTCGCCGCCATGACCACCTCGGTGCCCGAGTTCCCCGGCAGCGGCCGCAACTGGGACTATCGCTACTGCTGGATTCGCGACGCCTATTACACGGTGCGGGCGCTGAACCGGCTGGGTGTGGTCGATATCCTGGAAAACTATCTGGTCTATCTGCGCAACCTGGTCGACGCGTCCAAGGGCGGCCACGTCCAGCCCCTGTACGGCGTGGGTCTGGAACCGGCGATCAGCGAGCGGATCGTCGAGACGGTTGAGGGTTATCGCGGTATGAAGCCCGTGCGCGTCGGCAATCAGGCGCACGAGCACCTTCAGCACGATGTCTATGGCCAGATCGTCCTGCCGCTGGTGCAGTCCTTCTTCGACCAGCGCCTGCTGCGGCCCGGCTCGATCGACGACTATCACGCGCTGGAAAAGGTCGGCGAGCGCGCCTTCGCCATGCACGACCAGCCGGACGCAGGCCTGTGGGAGTTCCGCACCATCGCCCGGGTGCACACCTATTCCTCGGTCATGTGCTGGGCCGCCTGCGACCGGCTGGCCAGGGCGGCGCGTCACCTGGGCCTGAACGAGCGGGCCGAGGTCTGGGCCGACCGCGCCCGCATCATCCACGAGCGCATCGAGGCCGAGGCCTATCTGCCGGACGAGGGCCGCTTCGCCGCCAGCTTCGGCGGGACGGAACTGGACGCCTCGCTGCTGCAGATGACCGACCTGGGCTTCCTCGACGTGCGCGATCCGCGACAGGTCCGCACCTTCGAGGCGGTGGAAAAGGAACTGAAGCGCGGCGAATACCTGTTCCGCTACGCCCACCCCGACGACTTCGGCGAGCCCGAGACCGCCTTCAACTTCTGCACCTTCTGGTACATCGAGGCGCTGCACCTGAACGGCCGCACCGAAGAGGCGCGCAAGGTGTTCGAGGACATGCTGGCCCGCCGCACCTACGCCGGCCTGCTCAGCGAGGACATCGCCATCGAGAACGGCGAACTGTGGGGCAACTACCCCCAGACCTATTCCCTGGTCGGCATCATCAACTGCGCCGTCCTGCTCAGCCGGTCGTGGACGGACGCGCGATGAGCCGGTTGATCGTCGTCTCGAACCGCGTCTCGGCGCCCAAGGATCCGGCGGCGGGCTCGGCCGGCGGACTGGCCATGGCCCTTTCGGCGGCGCTGCGCAAATACGACGGCCTGTGGTTCGGCTGGTCCGGCGAGACGACCGAGACCTTTGTCCCAGAGGCCAAGATCGAGGACCGGGCCGGCGTCACCGTCGCCCTGGTCGATCTGGAAGAGCAGGACGTCGAGGAATACTACAACGGCTACGCCAACAAGACGCTGTGGCCCCTGTTCCACCACCGGGTCGATCTGACGGCCTATGAACGGTCGTTCGGCGAAGGCTACGAGCGGACCAACGCCCGCTTCGCCGAGACCCTGGCCCCGCTGATCCAGCCGGACGACGTCATCTGGATCCACGACTATCACATGATTCCGCTGGCCCGGGATCTACGGCGGCTTGGGATCACGAACCGGATCGGCTTCTTCCTGCATACGCCGTGGCCGGCGCGGCAGTTGCTGGTGACGCTGCCGTATCATCGGCGGCTGGTCGAATCGATGTTCGACTACGACCTGGTCGGCTTCCACACCCGCGAATGGTTCGACCTGTTCCGCGACTATGTGATCTCCGAAGCGGGTGGAAAGCCGTCGGGCAACGACGGTCTGGACGCGTTCGGCAAGACGCTTCAGGGCGGCGTGTTTCCCATCGGCATCGATGTTCAGGGCTTCCTCGACGCCCGCAATTCGACGCTGGGGGCCCGCACCTATGACCGGATGGCCGCGTCCTCGGCCTTCCGCGCCATGCTGGTCGGGGTCGATCGGCTGGACTACTCCAAAGGGCTGGAACAGCGACTGCTGGGCTATGAGCAGTTCCTGCACGACAACCGCGACATGCGCGGCGAGGTCTTCCTGCTGCAGGTCACCCCGATCTCGCGCGACGAGGTCGACACCTATCAGGACATCCGCGTCCGGCTGGAGGCGCTGGCCGGCCGCATCAACGGCGCCTACGCCGACATGGACTGGCAGCCGATCCGCTATCTGAACCGCACCTATCGCCGCGATCAGTTGGCGGGGATTTATCGCGCGGCGCGGGTCGGCCTGGTCACGCCCCTGCGCGACGGCATGAATCTGGTGGCCAAGGAATATGTCGCGGCCCAGAACCCCGACGACCCGGGCGTGCTGATCCTGTCCCGCTTCGCCGGCGCCGCCGAACAGATGCGCGAGGCCCTGCTGGTCAATCCGTTCAGCCGCGAGGAACTGTCCGAAGCCATCAAGACCGCCCTGATCATGCCGCTGGAAGAGCGTATCCAGCGTTGGCAGGCCCTGATGCAGATCGTGCGCGACACCGACGTCTCCATCTGGCGCGACGACTTTGTCGCAGCCCTCACCGCGAAACGCTGAACGGTCGACAGCGGGGCGTGCGACAGGCTAGGCAATAGCTCTGCCGTGCTTTGCGGAAGGACTGCATGAGCCAACCTCTCTACCCCGTCATCATGTGCGGCGGCTCGGGCACCCGCCTGTGGCCGGCGTCGCGCGCGGATCGGCCCAAGCAGTTCCTTGGTCTTGAGGGCGGGCGGTCGCTGTTTCAGGACGCGGTCGAACGGGTCGCGCCCCTGGCGGGCGAGGCGGGCAGGGTCATCGTCGTGACCGGCGCCGCCTATCGCCACTGGGCCGAAGCCCAGCTTCAGGAACTGGGCCGCGACGCGATCATCCTGCTGGAGCCCGAGGCGCGGGATTCCGCGGCCGCCATGGCCGCCGCCGCCGCCTATGTGGCCCGTACCGACCCTGCCGGGGTGGTGGTCTATGTGGCGTCTGACCATCATCTGCCGGAAGGCGACGGCTTCCGCGACGCGGTCCGCGCGGCGGCGTCCAAGGCCAAGGAAGGCTTCGTCGTCACCCTGGGCGTCCGGCCGACGGAGCCGTCCTCGGCGTATGGCTATATCCGCGCCGAGGGTCAGGGCCTGGCGCCCGTCGCGGCTTTCGTCGAGAAGCCCAACCGCGAAACCGCGACGGCCTATCTCGCCCAGGGCTACCTGTGGAACAGCGGCAATTTCATCGTCCCGGCGGCCACCCTGTTGGAAGAACTGGCGACCTATGCGCCCGATGTGGCACACGCCGCGACCGCATCCCTGGCGCCGGAACAAGGCGGAGTGATCGAACTGGCTCCGGTCTTCGCCACCGCGCCCCGCATCTCCATCGACCACGCCGTCATGGAACGCACGGCCAAGGCCTGGGTGCTGCCGGTCGGCTTCGCCTGGTCGGACCTGGGCGCCTGGGACGCGGTGGCGGCGACCGGCTCCGGGGCCGCCGGGACCTGGATCGGATCAGAAGGCGACCAATGTCTGGTGCGGGCGTCCGAGGGCATACTGGTCGCCACGGCCGGCGTGTCCAACCTGGCGATCATCGCGGAAAAAGACGCCGTCCTGGTCTGCGACCTGGATCGCGCGCAGGAGGTGAAAGGCCTGGTCGAGCGCATCCGCGCCGAACACCCCACTCACTTCGGTCTCGGCTCGGGCGCGCGGGAAGCTTTTGACCATTGCGCCGCGAGTTTTTCGACCTGGATGCGCACCACGGCCCTGCCGCTATGGTGCACCCTGGGCGTCGAGCCGGACGGCGCCTTCGTCGATCGGATGCGCCAGAACGGCCGTCGTGTGGACCTTCCCCGGCGCACGCGGGTGCAGGCGCGCCAGGTCCAGGTCTATTGCCGCGCGGGCTTGCTGGGCTGGCGCGGGCCGTGGCGAGATACGGTGACACGGGGCTTGCGCCGGTTCTGGCAGACGAATTCGCGCGATGACGGGCGTTACCGCACCTTGGTGGATGACAACGGTCACACGCTGGACGACACCGCCACCCTGTACGATCAGTCCTTCGTTCTGTTCTCCCTGGCCGCTGCCGTCGAAGCCGGGGTCGAGGCGGACGAGGCGCGTCGTCGCGCCCTGGCCTTGCGCGACGCGCTGATGCGCGAACGCCTGCCGTTCGGCGGTTGGCCCGAGGCGGGCGACCAGCCCTATCAGGCGAACGCCCAGATGCACCTGCTGGAAGCGGTTCTGGCCTGGGAGGATCTGGACCCGAATCCGGAATGGCGCGCCATCGCAGACGAGATCGCCGGACTGGCCATGGCTCATTTCATCGCACCCGAAAGCGGCGCGCTGCGCGAGTTCTTCTCCGAGAACTGGACGCCGCAGCCGGGCGAGGAGGGGCGCCTGGTCGAGCCGGGACATCAGTTCGAATGGGCCTGGCTGCTGACGCGATGGGGTGTTCGACGCCAGAATGCTGATGCGATTGATGCGGCGCGGCGCCTCTATGAGGTCGGTCGCAAGGGGGTGGACGCCATCCGGGGCGTGGCGATTGACGCCTTGCGGGACGACATGTCCGTCCGCAGCGGCTCGGCGCGCCTGTGGCCGCAGGGCGAATGGCTGAAGGCCGCGCTTCTGCTGGCGGAAACGGCCGAAGGGACGGCGCGCGCCGCCTACATCGCCGACGCCGCCGACGCACTGGCCGCCCTGCAATCCTATCTGCTGCCCAACGGCCTGTGGTGGGATCGTCTGGCCGGCGACCGACGTTTCGTCGAGGAGGCGGCGCCCGCCAGCTCTTTCTACCACATCATGTCGGCCTACGATCAGCTGGCGGTCAGTGCGAAAGTTCTGCCGGAACTGGCGGATTGCGACCTGTCGCTGGGGTGACGCCTCTCTTGCCAGACCGGCGTTCGCCTGACATGGGGCCGGTGACGGGGGATACATCATGCGCATTCTGCTGACCGGTTCGGCCGGTTTCATCGGCTTTCACCTGGCGCGGCGGCTGATCGCCGACGGGCACGAGGTGTTCGGCGTCGATGGCATGACGGCCTATTACGACGTGGCCCTGAAGACTGCGCGGCATGACCTGCTGAAGCGGCACAACGGTTTTTCCGAACACATCGTCATGCTTGAAGACCGTGCCGCTCTGGAAACGGTGGCGGAACAGGCCCGGCCCGAGGCGATCATCCACCTCGCGGCCCAGGCGGGCGTCCGCTACAGTCTGGAACACCCGGAAACCTATGTGGACTCCAACCTGGTCGGCACCTTCAATGTGATGGAGCTGGCCCGCAAATATCAGGTCGGTCACTTCCTGGGCGCGTCCACCAGTTCGGTCTACGGCGCCAACACCGTCATGCCGTTCTGCGAGACGGACCGCGCCGACCACCCGATGACCTTCTATGCTGCGACCAAGAAGGCGACGGAGCTGATGACCCACTCCTACAGCCATCTGTGGGACATCCCGACGACCATGTTCCGCTTCTTCACGGTCTATGGGCCGTGGGGGCGGCCGGACATGGCGCTGTTCAAATTCGTCGATGCGACGCTGAAGGGGCGGCCCATCGACGTCTATAACGGCGGCGACATGAAGCGGGACTTCACCTACGTCGATGATCTGGTCGAGGGGATCGTCCGTCTGCTGACGGTTCCGCCGGTCAAGGGGTCGCCGGTCGGGCCGATGGATTCCCTCAGCCCGGCCGCGCCCTGGCGCGCGGTCAACATCGGCCGGGGCGAGCCGGTCAATCTGATGGACTTCATCCGCGAGATGGAAGGGGCGCTGGGTCGTGAAGCGACGCTGAACATGATGCCGATGCAGGCGGGCGACGTTCCCGCCACCTTCGCCAGCGTCGACTTGCTGACGGCGCTGACCGGCTATACGCCCGGCACCTCGGTCCACGAAGGCGTCGCCGCCTTCGTGGCCTGGTACCGTGCGCATTATGGCGTCAGTTAAGACTCAGTAGATTTCGAACAGGCCCGCTGCGCCCATCCCGCCGCCGACGCACATGGTGACGACGCCGTATTTGGCGCCGCGCCGCTTGCCTTCGATCAGCACATGACCGGTCATCCGGGCGCCCGACATGCCGTAGGGATGGCCGATCGAGATGGCGCCGCCTGACACATTCAGCCGGTCGTTGGGAATGCCCAGCTTGTCGCGGCAGTACAGCACCTGCACGGCGAAGGCCTCGTTCAGCTCCCAGATGCCGATGTCATCGACGGTCAGGCCATGGCGCTTCAGCAGCTGGGGCACGGCGAACACCGGGCCGATGCCCATCTCGTCCGGCTCGCAGCCCGCCACCGCCATGCCGCGATAGGCGCCAAGCGGTTGCAGGTTGCGCTTCACCGCCTCGCCCGCCTCCATGATGACGCAGGCCGAAGCGCCGTCCGACAGCTGTGACGCGTTGCCCGCCGTGATGAACCGGCCCTGCTCGATTTCCTCGCCGCCGCCGAACACCGGCTTCAGCGATTGCAGCCCTTCCAGCGTCGTCTCGGGCCGGTTGCCTTCGTCCTTTGACAGGGTCACTTCCTTCGACGAGGTCTGGCCAGTCGCCTTGTCCATCACCAGCATGCTGGTGGTCATCGGCACGATCTCGGCGTCAAAGCGGCCTTCGGCCTGGGCCTGGGCGGTGCGCTGCTGGGACTGCAGGGCGTACTCGTCCTGGGCGTCGCGGCTGATCCCGTAGCGGGCGGCGACGACCTCGGCCGTCTCCAGCATCGACATATAGATGTGGGGCGACAGCTTCAGCAGCGCCTCGTCTTTCATACGGTACAGGTTCATGTGCTGGTTCTGGACCAGCGAGATCGACTCCAGCCCGCCGCCGACGGCCATCTTCTGCTGGTCGAACACCACCTGCTTGGCCGCCGTGGCGATCCCCATCAGGCCCGACGCGCACTGGCGGTCCAGGCTCATGCCCGGGACGGTCGAGGGCAGGCCCGCCGCCAGGGCGACCTGGCGCGCGACGTTCGTGCCGGTCGCGCCCTGCTGCAGGGCCGCGCCCAGGACCACGTCCTCGACCTCGGCCGGATCGACGCCTGCGCGCTGGACCGCATGCTTCACCGCATGGGCGCCGAGCTGTTGCGCCTGGGTGTCGTTGAACGCCCCGCGATAGGCCCGGCCGATCGGGGTGCGGGCGGTGGAGACGATGACGGCTTCACGCATCTGAGCTTCCTTATAAGTGCGCTATCGCTCGCCGCGCGGCGGCTTGCTGCTTGAGCGCGGGTTTCCTGCCTGAGCCAAGTTAGGCGCCTCACGCGAGGTCAACGCAAGGCGCCGGGATATCTGATGTTGACGCTAGATAGCCTCAAGCCGCGAGCGACCGCGTCGCGCGCATAGGCTCCTAGGAAGAAAGCGCAGCTTTCGCCTTGGTCAGTTCGATCATGCCTTGGGCGGCGCCCATCTCCGGCACGATCTCGCCGGCGCGGTCCGAGATTTCGTCAAAGCGCGCGGCCACCTGCTCGGGCGCGTCTGCGCCGGTGATGAAGGCGCCCTGGGTCAGGGTCACATAGACCCGCTCGAATCCGCCCGCCCCGGCGGCCAGGATCGCCCGCGTCGGCGCATCCTGGCTGACCAGGTGCAGCAGGCCCGGCGTCACCAGTTCAGGCCCCAGCGCTTCCAGCGGCAGGGCGGCGCCCAGATCCTCGGTCATCCGCGTATGGGCGGTGGGGGCCAGGCAGTTGACCCGGATGTCGTTCTTGGCCCCCTCGATCGACAGGGTCTGCATCAATCCCACCAGCGCCATCTTGGCCGCGCCATAGTTCGACTGGCCGAAATTGCCGTACAGGCCCGATGACGACGTGGTCATGACGATGCGGCCATAATTCTGGGCGCGCATGATCTCCCACACCGCCTTGGTGCAGTTGACCGCGCCCATCAGGTGCACGTCCACGACGAAGCGGAAATCCTCCAACGTCATCTTGGCGAAGGTCTTGTCGCGCAGGACGCCGGCGTTGTTCACCAGGATGTCGACCCGACCCCAGCGCGCCATGACGTCCGCGACCATGGCCTCGACAGCGGCGGGGTCGGTGACCGAGGCCGCATTGGCCATCGCTTCGCCACCGGCCGCCACGATTTCGGCCACCACAGCCTCGGCCGCCGTCGCTGATCCGCCCGAGCCGTCACGGGCGCCGCCCAGATCGTTGACCACCACCTTCGCGCCCCGAGCCGCCAGAGCCAGGGCATGTTCCCGGCCCAGGCCGCCGCCGGCCCCGGTGACGATGGCGACGCGGTTGTCAAAGCTCAGTCTCATGTCAGTCTCCATTTTCATCGACGAAATCTTGCAGGGCGAAGCCGCCCCGCCAACCTCGCAATGTGTTGAAACGGCGCCACAGTCGCCATAATCCGCGCCTGGTTTCGGAACGATGCGACGAATAGGTCGTTCGGGGCTGGAGCGCGCCGTGTAAGCGTCGCCGTAGGAATAACATGAGTGTGAGGACACCAATGAAGATCAAACTTCTTGCCAGTGTCGCCGCGGCGGGGCTGTTCGCAGCCGGTGCTGCGTCGGCGGAGCCGGACGGCTGGTATGGCGCGATTGACGCGGGTTACCACGTCATCGACGACATCAATGCGGAATCGTCCACGACCGGCGCGAACTGGAACTGGGAAGTGAA